>NZ_JBLUPY010000003.1:0-291721 GCF_048068215.1 Pseudomonas sp. NY15372 | reverse complement strand
GCTAACGGTGCTGCCATTGTTGTAAACGTCATTGGCCGGAGTCTGGAAGTCCACGGTGCCCGTGGTTTCGCCGGCCTTGATGGTGATGGTCTGGCCGTTGGACAGGGTGACAGTCACCGGTGTCTGGGCGGGGTTGCTCAGGGTTACGGTATAGGTGATCACACCGCCTTCGCTCACGCTCGGTGTCGCGGTCAGCGTGGCTGTGGTGTTGTCGATGGTATCGGTGACTTCGGTTACCGCCGGGCGCGTGTCCGGGGTGACGACCAGGCCATTGCCACCGCTGGTGCCGGTGATGGAGGCGGAGATCTCGCCGCCGTCGACATACACTGTGTCATTCGGCGCGATGGTGACATTGACGCTGCCGCTGGTTTGGCCAGCCGGAATCACGATGACCGCGCCGTTGGACAGGGTCACGGTCAGGTTGGTCAAGGGCGGCTGACCCACGGTGGCGGTATAGACGATTACGCCACCCGCTTCGGTGATCGAAGGAGTGGCGGTGAGGGTCAGGCCGGTGGCGACGGGGACGTTGTTGGCCGTCGTGCCGTTGGGGTCGAGTCCGCCGATCTCCTCATTGGCCTGCGCGACTGCAAAGCCCAGAGGGTCGGTCGGGAAGCCGATGGTCGGGTCCACGGCGCCCGCAGTTTCCTCGAGCATCACGAAGCTATGGCCGCCCCCCAAGGCGCCATTGCCACCCGCTGAAGCCGGGCCGGCTGCCGGTGCCTCGAGTTCGGTAGTCGGGTCGAGGCCCGCGGCGATGGCCTGCTGCAGTTCTTCCACGGAAGGCGCCGCCTGGGCGGTTGCCTGGCTCAGGTCGGCAGTGCTGTCGGGTGCGTCGGCGCTCCACTGGGAGTCGCGGCCCAGGTCGAGCAGGCGGCCATCGGCCAGCTCCAGAGTGACGGCGCCACCCGGGCCGGTCAGCACCTGCTCGCCGACGAACAGGCGGTCGCCTTCGACCAGCACACGGCGGATGCCTTCAGGGGATTCTGCGACGACTTGGCCAACAATGCTTTTGACGATGGCAACAACACTGCTCATTGGACTCTCCGGGTTTCCCGTTCAGATGGCTTCCATGCCCAGCCGGTGTACGTGTGCGGCCTGCCGATGGAATATTTCAAAAAAGTTTTGACGCGTTAATTCGTCAAATTTACGTCTATAATTTCTGGCTATTAACTTTATGCCAAAGTATTGACCTTCTGGTTGTCATCCTAAACAATCGTCCAAGTAATGTCACATTGATATTTAACCGGCAGCCATCCTTCCTTCGTACATCCAGTACCCCTTCGGAAGTCCGTATTACGGTCCATCAGGTCGCCATTTTCCAAGGTTGGAACAGCTACGGCTGTGATTTGGGACAACAGCTCCCTCGGGAATCAGTAAAAATGCGTGCGTCACTGTTCACCGCTATTCCTCTCGCTTTTGCCGCCACTTTCGCCCAAGCACAAACCCTGCCTGAAGCCATGCAGAAGGCACTCGAGGTGCACCCGGAAATCCAGGCCGGGGTCAACGCCCGGGTGGCTGCGGACTATCAACTGCGCGCCGCGCAGGGCGGCTATTTGCCGCGGGTCGACCTGACGGCCGGTTATGGTCGGGAGGGGACTGACAGCCCGAGTACCGGCAATCGATGGGAGACGCTGAACCGTGGCGAGTCCGCCGTGCGTCTTCGGCAAATGGTTTTTGACGGTTTCGCCACCTCCAGCGAGGTCGGGCGTCAACAAGCCACCGTCAATGCCCGGGCCTACTCGTTGATGGGAACCTCCGAGCGCACCGCGTTGACGGTCGCCCAGGTGTACCTGGATGTATTGGCGCGTCGCGAGATGGTGCGCCTGGCCGAGGACAACCTGCGCAACCACGAACGCATCCTCGACCAGATTCAGCTGCGTACAAGCCGCGGTGTCGGTCGCATGGCCGACCTCGACCAGGCCGAGGCGCGCCTGGCCCAGGCACGCAACAACCTGATCACCGAGCAGACCAACCTGGCCGATGCCAATACCAACTACCTGAGCGTGGTGGGCCAGATGCCGGATGAGCTCAGCAAGCCCGCGCCGTTCATCGACCTGCTGCCGGCCAACCTCGAAGAAGCACGCTTGCAGATGATCGAGAGCAGCCCGGTACTGCGCTCGGCCGAATCGGATATCGCGGCTGCGGAGAAACAGTACGAGGCGGCCAAGTCCAGCTTCTACCCGCGCTTCGATGCAGAACTCGGCCGCACGGCCGATAACAACCTGGACGGTGCCCGCGGTCACAACAATGAGTGGCAGGCCATGCTGCGCATGAACTTCAACCTGTATGCCGGTGGCAGTAACAAGGCCGACCTGCAGTCCAAGTCGTACCTGGCCAACCAGGCGCTGGACATTCGTAACAATGCCTTGCGCCAGCTCAATGAAGAACTGGGCCTGGCATGGAATGCTCTGGACAACGCCAATGCCCAGTTGCCGATCGCCCGGCAATACGTCGACCACAGTAACCGCGTGCGCAGTGCCTACCAGCAGCAGTTCAGCCTCGGCGAGCGCACCTTGCTCGACCTGCTCGACAGTGAAAATGAAACCTTCACCGCCCAGCGTCGTCTCGTAGAAGTAATGAATCTACAATTGTTTACTCAGTATCGAATCAAGGCGACCATTGGTCAGCTGCTCAAGAGCCAGGGTGTCGTAGCTCCCATGGCGACCGTAGTGCAGAACGACCTGAAACCCAAGGTGAGCCTTCCAGGCATGAACTGAAAGGCGCACCCGCCCCATCTAAACCAAGGATGAAGAGAGCGCCGCGTGGAATCCGAAGTCCGTCGAGTCCAACTCAGCCACGATCCACGCAGTCAGCATGACGACCCTTTGCTGGACAGTCTGCTGACCCTGTGTGTCCTGCATCAGAAGCCCGCCAGCCGGGCCATGCTGACCACCGGCCTGCCGCTGCCTGCCCAGCGCCTGAGCCCCGAGCTGCTGCCCCGCGCGGCCGCCCGGGCCGGTCTGCAGGGGCGCTTGCTGCAACGCAAGCTCGAGCACATCCCCAGCATCGCGATGCCGGCCATGCTGCTGCTCAAGGAGGGCCGCAGCGCCGTCCTGCTCGGTTGGGAGAATCACGACACTGCACGCCTGCTGCTCAGCGAGAGCGATGGTGGCGAGGTGCACGTCAGCCGCGAGGCGCTGCTGGAGGACTACAGCGGCCTGGTGTTCTTCGCCCAGCCGCAGCACAAGTTCGACGTCAACCACGGCAACCTGATCCCGCGTGCGCGCTCCTGGTTCCGCGATACCCTGATGCGCAGCCGCTGGTTGTACATCGATGCCATTGCTGCGAGCCTGGTGATCAACCTCATCGCCCTGGCCGCGCCGCTGTTCGTGATGAACGTCTACGACCGGGTGGTGCCCAACCAGGCTACTTCGACCCTCTGGGTACTGGCGATCGGCATCACCGGGGCCTATATCTTCGACCTGATCCTCAAGGGCCTGCGCAGCCTCTGCCTGGACCTTGCCGGCAAGAAGACCGACTTGATCATCTCGGCGACCCTGTTCGAGCGCATCGTCGGCATGGCCATGAAGTACCGTCCCGCCAGGGTCGGCAGCTTTGCCCAGAACATCCATGAGTTCCAGGGCCTGCGCGATTTTCTCGCCTCGCTGACCCTGACCAGCCTGATCGACCTGCCGTTCACCGTGCTCATCCTGATCGTCATCGCCATCATCGGTGGGCATCTGGTATGGATACCGATCATTGCCTTCCCGCTGGCCCTGGGCATTGGCTACGCCCTGCAGAAACCGCTGATGGCCACCATGGAGCGGACCATGGCGCTTGCCGCCGAGCGCCAGTCCAGCCTGATCGAAACCCTGGCCGGGCTCGATGCGGTGAAGGTCAACAACGCCGAAAGCGAACGCCAGTACATGTGGGAGCAAACCCTCGGCACCCTCAGCCGCCTGGAGCTGCGGGTCAAGATGCTGTCGAGTCTGGCGATGAACATCACCTCGCTGGTCCAGCAGCTGGCAGGCGTGGCGATGATCTGCGTCGGCGTCTACCTGATCATCGACGGCCAGCTCACCATGGGCGGGCTGGTAGCCTGCTACATGCTCAGCGGCCGCGCCCTTGGCCCGCTCAGCCAGCTCAATGGCCTGCTGGCGCGCTACCAGCAGGCCAAGGTGACCATGACCGCCACCGACCAAATGATGGAGCTGCCCCAGGAGCGCAATTTCGAGGAACGGCCCATGAGCCGCCGCACCCTGCAAGGCGCCATCGAGTTCCGAGGGGTCGACTTCACTTACCCGAACCAGCAGAACCAGGCCCTCAAGGGCATCAACCTGAACATTCGCCCAGGCGAAAAGATTGGCATCATCGGCCGTAGCGGCTCGGGCAAGAGCTCGCTGGCCAAGCTGATCGTCGGCCTCTACCAGGCCGACAACGGTTCGTTGCTGGTCGATGGCGTGGACATCCGTCAGGTGGATGTCAGCGAGTTGCGTCACAACATCGGCTACGTGCCCCAGGACATCCAACTGCTGGCCGGTACCCTGCGCGACAATCTGGTCAGTGGCGCCCGCTACATCGAGGACCAGCTGGTGCTGCAGGCAGCGGAGCTTGCGGGTGTGCACGAGTTCGCCCGCCTGCACCCGGACGGCTACGAGCTGCAGGTCGGCGAGCGTGGCCAGAACCTCTCTGGCGGCCAGCGGCAGAACGTCGCCCTGGGTCGTGCGCTGCTGCTCAACCCGCAGATTCTGCTGCTCGACGAGCCCACCAGCGCCATGGACAACACCGGCGAAGAGCGCCTCAAGCAGCGGTTGCAGGCGGTGATCGAGAACAAGACCGTGCTGCTGGTCACTCACCGTGCCTCGCTGTTGTCGCTGGTCGATCGCCTGGTGGTCATCGACCGAGGGCAGATTGTCGCCGATGGCCCGAAGGCCGCGGTCATGGATGCGCTGAAGAAGGGGCAGATCAGTGTTGCATAAGCTGGATATGGGGCGTTTCACGGACAACCTGCGCCGCTATTTCAAAGGTTCGGAATCGCTCAGCGGGCCCCTGCCCGAGGTCAACAAGGCCCTGATCGAGGATGCGCCACGTGTCGTGCGCCTGACCATCTGGGGGGTGATCGCCTTCTTCGTGTTCCTGATCGTCTGGGCCAGCTTCGCCCACATCGACGAGGTCACCCGTGGCGAAGGCAAGGCCATCCCCTCGTCCAAGGTGCAGAAGATCCAGAACCTGGAAGGCGGCATCGTTGCTGAAATCTTCGCCAAGGAAGGGGAGGTGGTGGAAGTCGGCCAGCCGCTGCTGCGCCTGGACGAAACCCGCTTCGCCTCCAACGTCGGCGAAACCGAGGCCGACCGCCTGGCCATGGCCCTTCGCGTCGAACGCCTGAGCGCCGAGGTCGAGGACCGTCCGTTGAAGATCGACGAAGCGCTGCGCAAGGCCGCTCCGAGCCAGGCCGCCAATGAAGAGTCGCTGTACTTGAGCCGTCGCCAGCAACTGCAGGACGAAATCGGCGGCCTGCAACAACAGTTGGTGCAGCGCGAGCAGGAACTGCGCGAATTCAATTCCAAGCGTGCCCAGTACGCCAACAGCCTGCGCCTGCTGCGCCAGGAAATCTCCATGTCCGAGCCGCTGGTCGCCCAGGGTGCGATTTCACAAGTCGAGATCCTGCGTCTTCGCCGGGCCGAGGTGGAGAATCGTGGCCAGCTGGATGCCACCGCCCTGGCCATCCCGCGCGCCGAGGCGGCGATCAGGGAGGTCCAGAGCAAGATTGAGGAAACCCGCGGCAAGTTCCGCAGCGAGGCCCTCACCCAGCTCAACGAGGCGCGTACAGAGCTGAACAAGGCCACCGCCACCAGCAAAGCACTGGACGACCGGGTCAACCGCACCCTGGTCACCTCGCCGGTGCGCGGCATCGTCAAGCAATTGCTGGTCAATACCATCGGTGGTGTGATCCAGCCGGGCAGCGATATCGTCGAGATTGTGCCGCTCGACGACAGCCTGGTCATCGAGGCGAAGATCCTGCCCAAGGACATCGCCTTCCTGCACCCCGGTCAGGAAGCCACGGTCAAGTTCACCGCCTACGACTACACCATCTACGGCGGGCTCAAGGCCAAGCTGGAACAGATCGGTGCCGACACCATCACCGACGAAGACAAGAAGACCACCTACTACCTGATCAAGCTGCGTACCGACCGCAGCCACCTGGGCACCGATGAAAAGCCGCTGCTGATCATTCCCGGGATGGTCGCCACCGTGGACATCATGACCGGCAAGAAAACCATCATGAGCTACCTGCTCAAGCCGATCATCAAGGCTCAGTCGGAAGCCTTGCGAGAGCGCTGACCCCCTGAGGGCCGCTTCCTGTAGGAGCGGCCTTGTGCCGCGATGGGGCGCGTAGCGGCCCCAAACGCTTAGCCGACCGGCATTAGGCGTAGACCTCGCATATCTTTATTTCTTAAAGATATTTAAATTATCTTTCTTATGACTTTATAGTCCTCCCCACTGCGTACCTGCCGACCAATCGGCGCGCCGCACGACTTGAACCCACACGGGAAATGACCCCGTGCGTTTCTGATCGTCGCGCGCCCTTGAGTCGCGCACTGCGTGGGAGTGAACAATGTCAGCCGCCTCGAACGCCCTGTCGTCCATCGACAGCGCCCAGCCGCAAATCTTCGATATCCGCCCGTTCCCCGCTGCCGTCGGCGCCGAGATCGTTGGCCTCGACCTGAGCCGGCCAGTCAATGCCGCGGATTTCACCCGGATCCACCGTGCCCACCTCGATCATCACGTCCTGGTGTTTCGCGACCAACACATCACTCCGACCAGCACATCGCCTTCAGCCGCCGCTTCGGTGAGCTGCAGATCCATGTGCTCAAGCAGTTCCTGCTCGAAGGGCACCCCGAAATCCTGATCGTTTCCAACATCATCGAAGACGGTCGCAACATTGGCCTGGGCGATGCTGGCAAGTTCTGGCATTCGGACCTCTCCTACAAAGCGCTGCCCAGCCTCGGCTCCATGCTGCATGCCCAAGAGCTGCCCAGCGAAGGTGGAGACACCTTGTTCGCCGACATGCACAAGGCCTGGGACGCGGTGCCCGAAGCATTGCGCAAGGTGGTCGAAGGTCGTAGCGCCGCTCATTCCTACACCGCCCGTTACGCCGAGACCAAGTTCGAGGGCAACTGGCGGCCAACGTTGACCGCCGCGCAATTGGCCGAGGTCAAGGAAGTCATCCACCCGGTGGTGCGCACCCACCCGGAAAACGGCCGTAAGGCGCTGTTCGTCAGCGAAGGCTTCACCACCCGCATCGTCGGCCTGCCAGATGACGAAAGCCGCGACGTGCTGCAGCAGCTTTACGCCTTAAGCGTGCTCGAACCGAACATCTACCGCCACCATTGGCAGCCCCACGACCTGGTGTTCTGGGACAACCGCTCGTTGATCCACCTGGCCGCCGGTTGCCCCGCGCATTTGCGGCGCAAGCTGTACCGCACCACCATCCAGGGCGATGCCCCTTTCTGACGACCGAGGACAGTCATCATGCGCAAATCCATCAGCCGCCTGGCAACAAGCATTGGCTTGGGCGTCACCCTGGTCGTCGGTAGCCTGGGCGCCCCGGCTGCGGCCCAGGCCGAAGGCAAGATCCGTATCGCCGAACAGTTTGGCATCGTCTACCTGCTGCTCAACGTGGTCCGCGACCAGCAGTTGATCGAGAAGCATGGCAAGGCGCAGGGCATCGACATCCAGGTCGACTGGGCGCAGCTCTCCGGCGGTGCGGCGATCAATGACGCGCTGTTATCCGGTTCGGTGGACATCGCTGGTGCAGGTGTCGGCCCCCTGTTGACCGTATGGGACCGCACCAAGGGGCGGCAGAACGTCAAGGCAGTGGCCTCGCTGGGCAATTTCCCGTACTACCTGGTCAGCAGCAACCCGAACGTGAAAACCATCGCCGACCTTGGCGCCAGCGACCGCATCGCCGTACCGGCGGTCGGCGTCTCGGTGCAGTCGCGCTTCCTGCAGTATGCCGCGGCCCAGCAGTGGGGCGACAAGGAATACGCCCGCCTGGACAAGTACACCCTGGCCGTGCCGCATCCGGACGCCACCGCAGCCTTGCTGGCCGGCGGCACCGAGCTCAACGGGCACTTTTCCAACCCGCCGTTCCAGGACCAGGTGCTAGCCAACAAGAACGTCCACGTGGTGCTCAACAGCTACGACCTGCTCGGCCCGAACTCACCGACCTTGCTGTTCGCCACCGAGCAGTTCCGCAAGGACAACCCCAAGACCTACAAGGCCTTCGTCGACGCGCTGGCCGAAGCCGCCGAGTTCGCCCAGAAAGACAAGGCCGCCGCTGCCGATACCTACATTCGCGTGACCAAGGCCAAGATCGACCGCGACACGCTGATCAAGCTGATCGACAACCCGCAATACGAGTTCACCGTCACGCCGAAGAACACCTACAAGCTGGCCGAGTTCCTCTACCGGGTCGGCGCCATCAAGCACAAGCCCGAGTCGTGGAAGGATTACTTCTTCCAGGACGAACGCCCGCTGCAAGGGAGCTGATCGACGATGACCGCCCCACTGCCAGGCCACGCGGCCAGCAACTTGAGCTATGTCGCCACACCCGCGCTGCTACAGGTGAACGACCTGAGCCTTGAATACCGCACCGCCCAGCGTGTGGTACGGGCCACTCACCAGGTCAGCTTCGAAATCGATCATGCCGACCGCTTCGTCCTGCTGGGGCCTTCCGGTTGTGGCAAGTCCACGCTGCTCAAGGCCGTGGCCGGGTTCATCGAGCCCAGGGAAGGGCAGATCCTGCTCCAGGGGCAGCCGGTCAAGGGCCCTGGGCCCGACCGTATCGTCGTGTTTCAGGAGTTCGACCAGCTGCCACCGTGGAAAACGGTGAAGCAGAACGTCATGTTCCCGCTGCTGGTGGGCGGCCAGATCAAGCGCGCCGAGGCCGAGGAGCGGGCGCTGCATTACCTGGACAAGGTAGGCCTGGCCAACTTTGCAGATGCCTACCCGCACACGTTGTCCGGCGGCATGAAGGCACGGGTGGCCATTGCCCGGGCACTGGCCACCCAGCCGAAGATCCTGCTGATGGACGAGCCTTTCGCCGCGCTCGACGCCCTGACCCGTCGCAAGATGCAGGAGGAGCTGCTGCACCTGTGGGAAGAGGTGCGCTTCACATTGCTGTTCGTTACCCACTCCATCGAGGAAGCATTGGTGGTCGGCAACCGCATCCTGCTGCTTTCGCCCCATCCGGGGCGGGTGCGCGCGGAAGTGCACAGCCACCAGTACAGCTTCGGCAGCCTGGGCGGTGTCGACTTCCAGGCCAGCGCGCGGCGGATCCACCGCCTACTGTTCGACCAGGCTCCAGAGGCGCAGGCCGCAGCGGAGCTTGGTTTCAACGATATCCGCATCGCCTACTGACAGGAGCCTGTGCCATGACGACCCTACCTGCACGCCAGGAATACGAAGTGCAGCTGGCGCCACTGCCGGATGTGACGCTCGAACGGCGGCTGCCCCTGGCCCAACGCCTCTGGCAACAAGGCTGGTTGCGCAAGGCTGTGATCCTGCTGGTATTGGCGGCGATCTGGGAAGGTATTGCCCGCTATCAGGGCAATGATTTGCTACTGCCCAGCTTCCTGCAGACGACCACGGCGCTGTGGGACGGCCTGCTCAGCGGGGAGTTGCCGGCCAAGGTGGGCGTTTCGCTGGTGGTGCTGCTCAAGGGCTATGTGCTGGGGATTGTCCTGGCTTTTGGCCTGACCAGCCTGGCAGTATCGACCCAGTTCGGCCGTGACCTGCTCGGCACCCTGACCTCGATGTTCAACCCGCTGCCGGCGATTGCGCTGCTACCCCTGGCGCTGTTGTGGTTTGGCCTGGGGGACAACAGCCTGATCTTCGTCCTGGTGCATTCGGTGCTCTGGGCGCTGGCGCTCAACACCTATGCCGGGTTCCTCGGCGTTTCGCAGACCCTGCGCATGGCCGGGCGCAACTATGGTCTGCGCGGCTTGCGCCTGGTGCTGCATATCCTGGTGCCAGCGGCGCTGCCGTCGATTCTCTCGGGGCTCAAGATCGGCTGGGCCTTTGCCTGGCGCACATTGATCGCCGCCGAACTGGTGTTCGGTGCCAGCAGCGGCAAGGGCGGATTGGGCTGGTACATCTTCCAGAACCGTAACGAGCTATACACCGACAAGGTATTCGCCGGGTTGGCCGTGGTGATCGTCATCGGCTTGCTGGTCGAAGGGCTGGTGTTCAACAGCCTGGAGCGGGTGACCGTGCGACGCTGGGGAATGCAGCGTTAGATACGTTGGTCAGGGGCGGCTTCGCGCCCCTTCGCAGCGCAAGGTGTGGGAGCCAACTGTCTTGAGTTGCTTGCCCCGGTCCTATCGCTGGCAAGCCAGCTCCCACAGGTACAGCGGTGTCTCTGAAAACAGCGCAGGCCTGGTGGGCGGGCTGTCCCGCGATAGGGCCTACACCGGTGCCTACTCCTTATACAACGCCGCTGCACTGTTCAGCGTCTGCGCAATCTCCTCGCGCAACGCCAGCGGCCGCTCCACCACCAGCCCACCCCCTTGGCTCAACAGCCACCAACGCAGCGGCCCGCCATCGCTGACCGTGGCCCGCAGGCGGTGGCCATGGTCCAGTGCGGTGAGCTGCATGTCGCGGGTCAGCGGAGCCTCGCGCAACTGCCGAGCCAGTTCATCGCTGATCCAGGCCTGCAGCGTGATGCCTGCCTCTTGCACCGGCTGTAGCGCATCGCTGCGCAAGTAACCGTGCAGGTCGAAATTACCCCGCAGTTCACCCACGGCGCTGGCCGACCAATGCCAGCCGTACGGGATGCTCTTGTCGTTGCGCTCCAGCGGGAAGATCAGCGACAGCTCATTGAGGTCCCGCTCGATCGTGCGTTTGCTGACACTGAAGCCCACATCACGCAGGCGCCAGACCAGCTCGGTACTGGTGATCCCCGGGGAGCGGCTGGGCAGTTGGCGCAGCAGCGCCCATTGTCGGCTGAGGGTGGCTCGGGTGGTGGCGAACGGCAAAACGAAACGTCCTTGTCTAGGGTTGCTGCAATAGCATGGCGGCTGTCATGGATGCATGGCAATTAGCCATTGCTCTGCTCAGATCAAGGAACCGACGTTTGGTTGCCTGGTTTCGATTCGTTCGCGACAGGTTTTGACGTGCCGTTGCGCAGAATCTCTGGCTCGCACAGTCGCGGTCGGAGCTGTGGATCGTTCAATGAGGATGAACATGTCTGCTGCCAGCAATATCCATTCGCTGCTTGCGCGCCTTCTACCCGAGCGGGTCACGCCAGCCCCGGCACGCCATGCCTTGCGTCATCGGCAATTCGTCGGTATCGGCCTGCCCAGCCAGCCGACACTGCCGGGCGAGCGCGCCAGGCTGGTCTCCCGCCTGGACGAGTCGAGCGACCCTTTGGAGGTCTACCGCGACCTGCGGGGCCAGGCACTGGAAGGCAGCGTGGCAGCGCTCAATGACCTGGGCTGGATCTGGCTCAACGGCAAATACTGGCGCGCCGATACGCTGCTGGCCGGGCACCTGCTGCGCATGGCGGCCATGCAAGGCGACGCCATGGCCTGGTTCAACCTGGGCCAGCAGCATTATTTCGGTAAAGGCGTGAAGGTGTCCTACAGCCAGGCCGCCGAATGCTATCGGCACGCCTTCGAGCGGGGCATGTGCCATGCCGCGGCGGCCTTGGGCGATCTCTATGAAGAAGAGGTGTGCGACCCGACCTTGCATTGGCAGGTCGACCTGACCGAAGCCTGCCAGTGGTTCCTGCGTGGTGCCGAACAGGGCGAGCCCCGTTGCCGCTTCGAAGTGGGCTATCGGTTGCTGCATGGGGTGCATGTGCAAGTCGATGCCAAGGCTGCGTTGTACTGGCTGGAATTGGCAGCCGCAGCGGGCGTGATGCAGGCTGCAGAGGAACTGGCGGTGCACTACAGCCGCCGTGACGGCGCCCGTTACTTGAGCTGGCGCGACCAGGCGATCGAAATGGGCAGTGCCCTGGCGCTGACCATGAAGCTGGAAGACCAGGTCCAGGGCTGAAGCCAGGCCGCGTACCTTGTGGTTGATCATCCAACCTTCCGGGCTGCGCTGCCTCTGTATGAACAACAATTCATCCAGGCAATCCGTCGCCCCCGGTTGACGACAGGGGGAGGGCAGAGCGTAATATTGATAGTTAGCAAACTATGAATATCCTCGGTTCCTCACATGACACTTGATGCACTGCACATGAAAATCAGCAGCGGCATGGTCGTGGCTGCCCGTCATTGGCGACGCATCTGCCAGGCGGCGCTGACCGGCTACGGCATTTCCGAGGCCTGCGCCGTACCGCTGCTGATGATCGTGCGCCTGGGCGATGGCGTGCACCAGGTGGCGGTGGCCCAGGCTGCGGGCCTGGAAAGCCCGTCGTTGGTACGCCTGCTCGACCAGCTGTGCAAGGCCGGCCTGGTGTGCCGCAGTGAAGACCCCCTGGACCGCCGCGCCAAGGCCTTGAACCTGACCGTCGATGGCCGCGCGCTCGCCGAGTCCATCGAAGGTGAACTGGTACGCCTGCGCCGGGAAGTCTTGCAGGGTATCGACCAGGCGGACCTGGAGGCGACCCTGCGCGTCATCCAGGCCTTCGAAACAGCCGGTCAGGTGAACCCGGCATGAACGGTTTCTTCAGCTCGGTGCCGCCGGCCCGCGATTGGTTCTACGGCGTGCGGACCTTCGCCGCGTCCATGATCGCTTTGTACATCGCCTTGCTCATGCAGCTACCGCGCCCTTACTGGGCCATGGCGACGGTGTACATCGTCTCCAGCCCTTTCGTCGGCCCTACCAGCTCCAAGGCCTTGTACCGTGCCCTGGGCACGCTGCTCGGGGCAGGCGGCGCAGTGCTGCTGGTCCCGCCCCTGGTGCAGTCGCCGGCTTTATTGGCCGTGGCCATCGCCCTATGGACGGGCACTTTGCTGTTCCTCTCGCTGAACCTGCGCACGGCCAACAACTACGTGTTGATGCTGGCTGGCTACACCTTGCCGATGATCGCCCTGGCCGTGGTGGACAACCCCTTGGCGGTGTTCGACGTAGCGTCTTCCCGCGCCCAGGAGATTTGTCTGGGCATCGTCTGTGCGGCGGTGGTCGGCGCGATCTTCTGGCCCCGTCGCCTGGCCCCGGTGGTGCTGGGCTCGACCAACAGCTGGTTCAACGAAGCGATCCGCTACAGCGACACCTACCTGGCCCGTGATGTGGCCGCCGACAAGGTTGGCGGCATGCGGGCCACGATGGTCGCCACCTTCAACAGCCTGGAAATGATGATCGGCCAGCTTGGGCATGAAGGCGCAGGGCCCCATACCGTGAAGAACGCCCGCGAGCTGCGCGGGCGGATGATCCACCTGCTGCCGGTGATCGACGCCCTGGACGATGCCTTGGTCGCACTGGAAGGCCGCGCCCCGGCCCAGTTCGCGCAGATCCAGCCGCTGCTGGAGGCGGCCCGTGGCTGGCTCGAGGGCACGGCCGAAGATGCCTCGCTGGCGCGCTGGAGCGCCCTGCACGAGCAGCTCGAGCGCTTGCAACCCAGTGCGGCGGCGCTAGACCAGCGTCACGCGCTGCTGCTCTCCAACGCCTTGTACCGCCTGACCGAATGGGTCGACCTGTGGCAGGACTGCTGCACCTTGCAGCACGCCCTGCGCAAGGATGACGCCACGCCCTGGCGTGCGGTGTATCGGCACTGGCGCCTGGGCCGCCTGACGCCCTTCTTCGACCGTGGCCTGATGCTGTACTCGGTGTTTTCCACCGTCACCGCGATCATCGTCGCCAGTGGCCTGTGGATCCTGCTTGGCTGGAACGACGGCGGCAGCGCGGTGATCCTCGCTGCGGTGGCCTGCAGCTTCTTCGCTGCCATGGACGACCCGGCCCCGCAGATCTACCGGTTCTTCTTCTGGACACTGATGTCGGTGATCTTCTCCAGCGTCTATCTGTTTCTGGTACTGCCCAACCTGCACGACTTTCCGATGCTGGTGCTGGCCTTCGCCGTGCCGTTCATCTGCGTCGGCACGCTCACCGTGCAGCCGCGGTTCTACCTGGGCACGCTGTTGACCATCGTCAACACCGCTACCTTCATCAGCATCCAGGGTGCCTACGACGCGGACTTCCTGACCTTCATCAATGCCAACATGGCCGGCCCGGTCGGCTTGCTGTTCGCCTTCATCTGGACCCTGCTGCTGCGCCCGTTTGGCGTGGAGCTGGCGGCCAAGCGCCTGACCCGCTTCAGCTGGCGCGACATCGTCGAGATGACCCAGCCGGCGACGCTGGCCGAGCACCGCCACGTGGGTGTGCAAATGCTCGACCGCTTGATGCAGCACCTGCCGCGTCTGTCCCAGACCGGCCAGGACAGCGGCGTGGCGCTGCGCGACCTGCGCGTTGGGCTCAACCTGCTGGATTTGCTGGCCTACATGTCGCGGGTGGGAGAACAGGCTCGTGAGCGCCTGCAGACCGTGGTCGAGGAAGTGGGCGCTCACTACGCCGCCTGCCTGCGCGCCAATGAGCGTCTGCACGCTCCGTCGGCGCTGCTGCGCAACATGGAGCGCGCCCGCCAGGCCCTGGCCCTGGATGCCCAGCATGAGCGTGGCGATGCCCGCGTGCACCTGCTACATGCCCTGAGCGGCCTGCGCCTGGCCCTGTTGCCTGGCATCGAAGTGATGCTCGAGCCTGCCGACCAACCGCAACTGCCCCCCGGCATCGATGGAGCGCCCTTGTGATCGGTGATCTGGATATCAGCGGGGTGTTCCTGCCCACGCTCTTGGTGATGATGGTCTTCACCTACCTGTTGTTCCTGGGCGTGCACGCCGTGTTGGTGCGCCTGCAGTTCTACCGCCTGGTCTGGCACCGGGCGCTGTTCAACGTTGCCCTTTACGCCGTGCTGCTTGGCGCGGTGGATCACTTTTGCCGAAACCTGATGGTGCCATGAAAAAACCGTTGTTGACCCTGGGCCGTGTGGTCCTGACATTGCTGGTGGTGACCTTCGCAGCCGTGCTGGTCTGGCAGATGGTCGTGTATTACCTGTTCGCGCCCTGGACCCGTGACGGGCACATCCGTGCCGACGTGATCCAGATCGCCCCGGACGTCTCCGGGCTGATCCAGAAGGTAGAGGTGCGCGACAACCAAATGATCAAGCGCGGCGATGTGCTGTTCACCATCGACCAGGACCGCTTCACCCTGGCCTTGCGCCAGGCCAGGGCGACCCTGGCCGAACGTGAGGAGACCCTGGCCCAGGCCTCTCGTGAGGCGCGACGCAACCGGAAGCTGGGCAACCTGGTGGCGGCCGAGCAGCTGGAGGAGAGCCAGTCCCGCGAAGCCCGCGCCCGCTCGGCGGTCAACGAGGCCCAGGTGGCGGTGGACACTGCCCAGCTCAACCTCGACCGCTCGGTGGTGCGCAGCCCCGTCGACGGCTACCTCAACGACCGCGCGCCCCGTGCCCATGAATTCGTCACCGCCGGCCGGCCGGTGCTGTCGGTGGTCGACAGCGCCTCCTACCACGTCGATGGCTACTTTGAAGAGACCAAGCTCGGCGGTATCCACATCGGCGATGCCGTGGATATCCGCGTGATGGGCGACAACACCCGGCTGCGCGGCCACGTGCAAAGCATGGCTGCCGGCATCGAGGACCGTGACCGCAGCAGCGGCGCCAACCTGCTGCCCAACGTCAACCCGGCGTTCAGCTGGGTACGCCTGGCCCAGCGCATCCCGGTACGCATCGCCTTCGACGAGGTGCCCGAGAACTTTCGCATGATCGCCGGGCGTACCGCCACGGTGTCGATCGTCGAGGGCCAACGGCCATGAAATACCTGATGGTGGCTGGCTTGGCGCTGTCCCTGGGGGCGTGCGCCCTGGTCGGCCCGGACTACCAAGTGCCCAAGGATGCTGCCGTGCAGCGCAGCGACCTCAACGGCCCACTGCGCCAGGACCCAGGCAGCGTGGTTTCGGCGCCGGTACCGGAGAACTGGTGGCAGCTGTACCAGGACCCGCGCCTGAACGACTTGGTGCGCCAGGCCCTGGCTGCCAACACCGAGCTGCGCGTGGCGGCGGCCAATATCGCCAAGGCCCGTGCGCAGGTCGAGGTGGCCGAGGCCCAGGGTGGCTTCGAGGGTGGCCTCAAGCTCGGCGCGCAGCGCCTGCAGGAGTCTGGCGAGGCGTTCCTGCTGCCGGAGAAAGTACCTGTGGCCAACATCGGCGAGGCCATTATCAGTGCCTCCTACCAGTTCGACCTGTGGGGCACCTTCAAGCGCGGCACCGAGGCGGCCAAGGCCAATGCCGATGCGGTGCAGGCCGCAGCTGACACCGCGCGCATCACCTTGGTGGCGGACGTGGTCAAGGCATACACCCAGGTGTGCTCGGCCAACGAGGAATATCACATTGCCCGCCAGTCCCTCGACCTGCAGGAGCAGAGCGTGCAATTGAACCAGCGCCTGCGCGATGCCGGGCGCGGCGACGAAACCCAGGTCACCCGCTCGCAGACCCAGTTCAAATCCCTGCGCGCCGAGCTGCCGCGCTTCAAGGCCGAGCGCGAAGCGGGCCTGTATACCCTGGCGGCGCTGCTGGCCAAACCGGTCGAGCAATTGCCTGCCGGTACGGCAGAATGTGCCGAGTTGCCGCATATCGGCCAGCTGATCCCGGTGGGTGACGGCGCCGCGTTGCTCAAGCGTCGCCCGGACGTACGCCAGGCCGAACGCCAGCTCGCCGCCGCCACTGCCACCATCGGCGTGGCCACGGGCGCGTTGTACCCGGATATCAGCATCGGTGCCCAGGTCGGCACCATCGGTATCCTCGAGAACCTGGGTGATCCTTCGACCAACCGTTGGGGCTTCGGCCCGCAGATCAGCTGGAACATCCCCACCAACGGCACCCGTGCCCGTATCCGCGAGGCCGAAGCCTCCACCCAGGCGGCGCTGGCCCACTTCGATGGCGTGGTGCTCAATGCCATCCGCGAGACCCAGACCCGCCTGGCCCAGTACAGCGCCTTGCTGGACCGCCGCGACGCCCTGGCCGACGCCGAGCGCTCGGCAAAGGAGTCGGCCGAGCAGACCCACCTGCGCTATCAGGCCGGGCGCGAGTCATTCCTGGCCGACCTGCAGGCTACCCGGGCCTATACCGATGTCCGTGCGCAGCTGGCGGCGGCCAATAGCCAAGTGGCCATGGGGCAGATCGGTGTATTCCTGGCGCTGGGTGGCGGCTGGAAAGACAGTCCCGCCAAACCCTGATGCCCCAATCGCGGGACAAGCCCGCTCCCACAGGACCCTGCTCGTCGCCACGATAGCGACCAACGCATTCTCTCTGTAGGAGCGGCCTTGTGCCGCGAATCGAGGGCAAAGCCCTCGCCGACCACTCGAAGATTTGTCACAAGATTTTTCATGAAATCCGCCCGCGAGCCTTGAGCGAAAAGGAGTGGAAGTGAACAATGTTCTCTTTCGCATTTCCTTCGAGACTGGCCATGACTTCCCGTTTCCGTCTGTTCGCCTGGCTGCCTGCCTTGTTGCTGGCGCCAGTGTTGGCCCTGTGCAGCACCTTGGCACTCGCTGAATCCCCCGCCGAGGCCGCCAAGGCCTTGCACCTGCTCGACTACATCGGTGCCGACTACCCGCCGACCGTGCACGACGGCAAGGTGGTGGACGAGGGCGAATACCGCGAGCAGCAAGAGTTCAGCACCGTGCTGGCCGACTTGCTCAAAGGCCTGCCGGAAAATGCCGAACGCCCAGGGCTGGAGCAAGGCGTCGCGGCACTGCGCCAAGCCATCGATCAGCGCCAGGACGGCGCGCTGGTCGCCAGGCAGGCTCGCCAGTTGGGTGCGCGCCTGGCCGTCGCCTATGAGGTCAGCCAGGCACCGATCATCACCCCCGACCCGGCCCGCGGTGCCGCGTTATATGCGCAGAACTGCGCGATCTGCCATGGCGAAAGCGGTGCTGGCGACGGCCCTGCCGGGCTCGGGCTGGAGCCACCGCCTGCCAACCTGCGCAGTGTCGAGCGGCTCGACCAGTTGAGCCTGTTCGACCTTTACAACACCCTGGCGCTGGGCATCGACGGCACCGAGATGCCGTCGTTCGCCGATCAGCTCGACGAGCGTCAGCGCTGGGATGTGGCGGCCTACGTGGCAAGCCTGACCGCCGACCCGAAGGCCGCCAAGGCGGACAAGGCCTGGAACCTGGCCGACCTGGCACGCCAGACGCCCGCCGAGGTCGCGGCCAGCGAAGGTGCCGATGCCGTGGCCGCCTTCCGCGCCCAGCGGGCCCAACCGCCGCAGGTCCAGCGGGGCCCGGCGCAGTTGCTCGAGTACACCGCCAGTACCTTGGACAAGAGCCTCGCCGCCTACCGCAATGGAGATCATGACCAAGCCTATGACCTGTCGGTAGCCGCTTACCTGGAAGGCTTCGAACTGGTCGAAAGCTCCCTGGACAACATCGATACCCAAGCCCGCAAGGACACCGAAAAAGCCCTGATGGCCTACCGCCAGGCCCTGCAAGACGGCCTGCCGGTCGCCCAGGCCGAACAACGCCTGGCCGAGGCCAAGGGCAAGCTCGAGGGCGCGGCGAAGTTGTTGGGCAGCGATGGGCTGAGCTGGTCGCTGAGCTTCGTGTCTGGCCTGCTGATCCTTCTGCGCGAAGGGCTCGAGGCGATCCTGGTGCTGGCCGCGATCTTGGCCTTCCTGCGCAATACCGGCCAGCAGTCGGCCGTGCGCAGCGTCAATATCGGCTGGGCCCTGGCGTTGGTCGCAGGCTTTGCCACCTGGGCCTTGGCGGCCTATGTGATCGACGTCGGCGGCGCCCAGCGCGAACTGCTGGAAGGTTGCACGGCACTGTTCGCCGCCGTGATGGTGCTGTGGCTTGGCGTGTGGATGCATGACCGGCGCCATGCCGCAGCCTGGCAGGACTACATCAAGAGCAGCCTGGTCAGCGGTGGCGGGCGCTTCGGCTTTGCCGTGCTGGCGTTCTTCTCGGTGTACCGCGAGTTGTTCGAGGTGATCCTATTCTACGAAACCCTGTGGCTGCAGGCAGGCCCTGCTGGCCACAATGCCGTACTGGCCGGTGGCGCCACGGCGTTGGTGCTGCTGGTGGGCCTGGCCTGGGTGATCCTACGCGGCTCGGCCAAGTTGCCGCTGGCGCTGTTCTTCAGCATCAACGCGGCGCTGCTGTGTGCGCTGTCGGTGGTGTTCGCCGGGCATGGCGTCAAGGCGCTGCAGGAAGCCGGCGTGCTGGGAACCCGGCCGGTGCCGTTCTTCGAGTTCGATTGGCTGGGCATCCATGCCGACGCCTACTCGCTGGGCGCGCAGGTGGTGGCATTGCTGGCTATCGTTGTGCTGTACGGGCGTAGCCGCCTGGCCGAAAAGCGCCGGCCTGCGGCGAGCTGAAACCGTACAATGGGCACTTTCAGCCCCTGGGGTTGTTTCGCCGCCCAGTCGTGATTCAAGGCCGCTCTCCTTTGCCGGAGCGGCCTTGTGCCGCGATTGCAGGGTGAAGCCCTCCACCGATTGCCAAGGAATACTTCCCCATGCGTGTATGGATCGATGCCGACGCCTGCCCCAAGGCGGCCAAGGACCTGATCGTCAAATTCGCCCTCAAGCGCAAGTTCGAGGTCGTCCTGGTGGCTGGCCAGGCCCAGATCAAGCCCGCGTTCGCCTGTGTGCGGCTGATCGTGGTCCCTAGCGGCATGGACGCGGCCGATGATTACCTGGTGGAAAACGCCGTGCCGGGCGAGCTGGTGATCTGCAGCGACGTGCCGCTGGCCGATCGGCTGATCAAGAAAGGTGTAGCAGCGCTGGACCCACGAGGGCGTGAATTCGACGAGCGCAACATGGGCGAACGGCTGGCTGTGCGCAACCTGTTCACCGAGCTGCGCGAGCAAGGGCAGGTCGGGGGAGGACAGGCGCCTTATGGCGAGCGGGAGAAACAGGCGTTCGCCAATGCGCTGGACCGGATACTGACCCGGTTATCCAAAGGTTGAATGGGCTGCCTTGCAGCCCATCGCGGGACAAGCCCGCTCCCACAGGGCATGGGCGATCTCTACGGAAGACCTGTAGGAGCGGGCTTGCCCCGCGATGGCCAGGGGGGGGGCGCTACCGCATGAGGTGATTACTGCTCACCCTCATGCGTCAGCTCCAGCACCCGGTCCACCAGTTTGTAGATGCCGCCGGCCGCCTCGCTGATCGACTGGGCGAGCATGTAGGCCGGTGTGGTCACCAGCTTGCGCTGGGTATCCTCGACGATGTCATGCACATCGCATTCCTCGTGCGTGCCGCCCATCTTCACCACCGCTGCGCTGGTGTCGGCATCGCTACCGATGGTGCAGACCACGCCCGGTCCATAGATCTTCGCCGCCAAAGCCGGGGAAATGCACATCAGACCAACCGGCTTGCCGGCTTCGGCAAAGGCTTCGGCCAGGGCCAGGACGTCCGGGTTCACCGTGCAGTTGGTGCCTTCGACGGCAAAGTTCGAGAGGTTCTTCGCCGCGCCGAAGCCGCCTGGGACGATCAAGGCGTCGAAGTCCTCGACCTTGGCCTCGCGGATATCCTTGATGTCACCGCGGGCGATGCGCGCCGACTCTACCAGCACGTTGCGCGATTCCGGCATTTCCTGGCCGGTCAGGTGGTCGATCACGTGCATCTGCGCGATGTTCGGCGCGAAGCACTGCACCTGGGCGCCGCGCTGGTCCAGGCGCAGCAGGGTGATCACGCTTTCATGGATTTCGGCGCCATCGTAGACGCCGCAGCCAGACAGAATCACCGCAACTTTTTTTTGCATGCTCATTACTCCAGTGTCGAGGCGCTAACTGTCCTCTAGTTTGGCAGAACTCGTCACAGGGTTTCCCGCGCAGAGACCGAAATCCTGTCTATTTGGAGTGCAGCGGCGGGGGCATGTTCATTATCCGAACAGCGCATGGGATGGCGCGAGCGCACTAGTGTCGGTCTGTGCCCTGCTCCCGGGAAACCGCCTCCGAGGCTTGGCCCGCTGCCGCCGCCTTGCGCTCGGCACGCAGGGTGCGGAAGCGTCGGCGCAGCCAGAGCAGGCCACCCAGCAGCAACAGGCCGCCGAGTACCCAGAGCTCGTACTTCTTGACGTTGCCCAGCATGCCTTCGAGGATGGCGCCGAAATGGTAGGCCGCCGCGCCCAGGGCCAAGGCCCAGACTGCCGCACCGATGCCGTTGAGCAGCAGATAGCGGCGTGGCGGGTAGCCGGACAGGCCGATGGCAACCGGCATTACCGTGCGCAGGCCGTAGACGAAGCGAAAGCTCAGCACCCAGATGTCCGGATGGCGCCTGATATGGTCCAAGGCCCGGTCGCCCATCGCCTGCCAGCGCGGCTTGCGTGCCAGGATCGCGCGGCCATGGCGACGGCCCATGAAGTACCACAGCTGGTCACCGGCATAGCTGCCGAAGAACGCCGTGAGCACCACCAGATTGATGTCCATGTAACCGCGGAACGCAAGGAAGCCCGCAAGAACCAGGATGGTCTCGCCTTCAAAAAACGTGCCGAGAAAAAGGGCAAAATAGCCGAAATCCTGCAGGAATTGTTGAAGCATTTTCTGGGGTGCTAGCGAAATGAACGCGAAGCCTACCCCTTCGCGCGCAATCGGGAAAGTGTCGAAATGTGTCTCGGCGTGAACATTTCCTACCCTGACAATGGCTTCGGCCGTCAGTCACAAGGTGCCTTTGGCTGTCATCCAGGCGTCATAATGGCTGCTTATAACTGTCGCGCCAGCCCGCCCGTGCGGGTTCAGGAGCCTTATCGTGAGCTTGCCTCGCTGCCTTTTCGTCCCGGGTCGCCTCCTTGCGCCGCGACGGTCGGTCCCAGTTTCCGCTTGGCGGGACCGCAAAAATGACAAAGCGGCCTTTTCGCGCCGCAATGGACTTCAAACCGGCGAACACCGATGGCATCCTGGCTCATTTCACCGCGCGTGCCGCTCAATTATCGAGAGGGCCGTAACGCCCTCCAGGAACGTCAGATGAATAACGAAGTGCTAACACCTGTCGCGATCAAGGATGCCCAGGCGGTTCCCGAAGAAATGGTACAGACCCCGCCGGACCTGCCGGAGGCTGCGCAACCTGTAGCCGAAACCGCAGTTCCAGCGCCTGCACCGGCTCCGGCGGTCACTATTCCGAGCCTGGACGACAGCAGCCTGTACATTCATCGCGAGCTTTCGCAGCTGCAGTTCAACATCCGTGTGCTGGAGCAGGCGCTGGACGAGTCCTACCCGCTGCTCGAGCGCTTGAAATTCCTGCTGATCTTCTCCAGCAACCTGGACGAGTTCTTCGAGATCCGCGTGGCGGGCCTGAAGAAGCAGATCACCTTCGCCCGCGAACAGGCCGGAGCCGACGGCCTGCAGCCGCACCAGGCCCTGGCGCGCATCAGCGAGCTGGTGCACAGCGAGGTGGAGCGCCAGTATGCGATCCTCAACGACGTGTTGCTGCCGGAGCTGGAAAAGCACCAGATCCGCTTCATCCGCCGTCGCCACTGGAACACCAAGCTCAAGACCTGGGTGCGCCGTTTCTTCCGCGACGAGATCGCACCGATCATCACCCCGATCGGCCTCGACCCGACCCACCCGTTCCCACTGCTGGTCAACAAGAGCCTGAACTTCATCGTCGAGCTCGAGGGTGTCGATGCCTTCGGCCGCGATTCGGGCCTGGCCATCATCCCGGCCCCACGCCTGTTGCCGCGGGTCATCCGCGTGCCGGAGGAAGTCGGCGGCAGCGGCGACAACTTCGTGTTCCTGTCGTCGATGATCCACGCCCATGCCGATGATCTGTTCCAGGGCATGAAGGTCAAGGGTTGCTACCAGTTCCGCCTGACCCGCAACGCGGACTTGGCGCTGGACTCCGAGGATGTCGAAGACCTGGCCCGCGCCCTGCGCGGCGAGTTGTTCTCGCGTCGCTACGGAGATGGCGTGCGCCTGGAAGTGGCCGACAATTGCCCGAAACACCTGTCCGATTACCTGCTCAAGCAGTTCAGCCTGAGCGAAAGCGAGCTGTACCAGGTCAATGGCCCGGTCAACCTGACCCGTCTGTTCAGCATCACCGGGCTGGACAGCCATCCGGAGCTGCAGTACACGCCGTTCACCCCGGCCATTCCGAAGATTCTGCAAAACGCCGAAAACATCTTCAGCGTGGTCGGCAAGCAGGATGTGCTGCTGATGCACCCCTTCGAATCCTTCACCCCGGTGGTCGACCTGCTGCGTCAGGCCGCCAAGGACCCGCACGTGCTCGCGGTGCGCCAGACCCTGTACCGCAGTGGCGCCAACTCCGAGATCGTCGATGCGCTGGTGGATGCCGCGCGAAACGGCAAGGAAGTCACGGCGGTGATCGAGCTGCGCGCGCGTTTCGACGAAGAGTCCAACCTGCAGATGGCCAGCCGTCTGCAAGCCGCCGGCGCAGTAGTGATCTATGGCGTGGTCGGCTTCAAGACTCACGCCAAGATGATGTTGATCCTGCGCCGCGAACAGGGCGAGATCGTGCGCTATGCCCACCTGGGCACCGGCAACTATCACGCCGGCAACGCCCGCCTGTATACCGACTACAGCCTGCTGACCTCCGACGATGCCCTGTGCGAGGACGTCGGCAAGCTGTTCAGCCAGCTGATCGGCATGGGTAAGACCCTGCGCATGAAGAAGCTGCTCCATGCACCCTTCACGCTGAAGAAGGGCATGCTCGATATGATCGCGCGGGAAACCCAGTTCGCGGTCGAGGGCAAGCCGGCGCACATCATCGCCAAGTTCAACTCGCTGACCGACGCCAAGGTGATCCGTGCGTTGTACAAGGCCAGCCAGGCCGGTGTGCGCATTGATCTGGTGGTGCGTGGCATGTGCTGCCTACGCCCAGGCATCCCGGGGGTTTCGCACAATATCCAGGTGCGCTCGATCATCGGCCGCTTCCTGGAGCACACGCGGGTGTTCTATTTCCTCAATGGCGGCGAGGAGCAGATGTTCCTGTCCAGTGCCGACTGGATGGAGCGCAACCTCGACAAGCGTGTCGAGACCTGCTTCCCGGTGGAGGGCAAGAAGCTGATCTTGCGGGTGAAGAAGGAGCTCGAAGGCTACCTCACCGACAATACCCATGCATGGATCTTGCAGCCGGACGGGCGCTACGTGCGCAGCACGCCGACGGGCAACCAGAACCCGCGCAATGTCCAGGCGGCCTTGCTCGAGCGCCTGAGCAACCCGGTGCTCAACGTACGCTAGACATGCGGCCCTTTCTTCGTGGCACAAGGCTGTTCCTACAGGGTATTGCGCTCTCTGTAGGAGCGGCCTTGCGCCGCGAAACGGGGGCGAAGCACCCCGCCAACGTCTACGCCGAGTTCGAACCTAACGCACGCTAAGCACGAAACCGACCCGCGCCAACCACTGCGCCTCGTTGGCGAAGTCGGCCTGGGTCAGCTGGTTTTCTTCCAGCCAGCCCTCGGGGAACACGACTTCCAGGCTTTCGTCGCCGGCATGCAGCTCCACTTTCGGCATCTGCTGGGTACCGCGGATGTGGTGGAACAGGATGGCGAAGCGCAGCAGTACGCACAGGCGGATCAACTGGATGCCTTCGTCACCGAATTCGGCGAACTTGTCCTTGGGGATATTACGGCGGTGGCCGCGCACCAGCAGCGCCAGCATTTGCTGGTCTTCCCGGGAGAAGCCGGCCAGGTCGGAGTGCTCGATCAGGTAGGCGCCATGCTTGTGGTAATGGTAGTGGGCGATATCCAGGCCAATCTCGTGAACCTTGGCTGCCCAGCTCAGTAGATCGCGCCAGTTTCCTTCCTCGAGGTTCCATGCCTTGGCCACTTGGTCGAACGCATGCAATGCCTTGCGCTCGACCCGTGCCGCCTGGCCGTTGTCCACGTGGTAGCGTTCCATCAGCGAGTTCAGCGTGCGCTCGCGCACGTCTTCGTGGTGGTGGCGGCCCAGCAGGTCGTACAGTACGCCTTCGCGCAGGGCGCCGTCGCAGTGGTCCATGCGTTGCAGTTCCAGGGCGTCGAAGATAGCCTCCAGAATGGCCAAGCCCGCCGGGAAGATGGCGCGGCGGTCCGGCTTGACGCCATCGAAGTCGATCTTGTCGGTCTCGCCCAGTTTGAACAGCTTGCGCTTGAGCGCGGCCAGGCCGTCGGCGTTGACCTCGCCGCTGCCCATGCCGTTGGCCTTGATGGCAGCGCCGATGGCGCGGATGGTGCCCGAGGAGCCAATGGCCTCGTCCCAGGTCAGGCGGTGCAGGGCGTTCTCGATGCTCATCAGCTCCAGGCGCGCGGCGGTGTAGGCCTGGGCATAGCGCGCCGGGGTGATCTTGCCATCACGGAAATAGCGCTGCGTGAAGCTGACGCAGCCCATCTGCAGGCTTTCACGCAGCAGCGGCTCGAAGCGTTGGCCGATAATGAACTCGGTGCTGCCGCCGCCGATATCGGCGACCAGGCGCTTGCCGGGTGTGTCGGCCAGGGTATGGGAGACGCCCAGGTAGATCAGGCGCGCTTCCTCGCGGCCGGAAATCACCTCGACCGGGTGGCCGAGGATGGCTTCGGCGCGCTGGATGAATTCATTGCGGTTGCGGGCTTCGCGCAGGGCGTTGGTGCCGACGATGCGCACGGCGCCCGCAGGCATGCCGTTGATCAGTTGGGCGAAGCGCTTGAGGCAGTCCAGGCCCCGTTGCATGGCTTCTTCGCTGAGCTGGCGTTCTTCGTTGATGCCGGCGGCCAGCTGCACTTTTTCCCCGAGCCGCTCGAGAATGCGGATTTCGCTGAGGTGGGCCTTGGCCACGACCATGTGGAAACTGTTGGAGCCAAGGTCGATGGCGGCGATCAGAGACAGGTTCTTCGCGGTGGTATGCGGCATGATCTCGATGTTCTCGGTCGATAACCCAGCAATCCTGCCATGATCCATGGCTCGCGCCAACGCATTACAATGTTGGTTCTTGATGCAGGGCAAGGTGCCACGCAGTGCCATGACAGGTATATGTCTGCTTCGATACGTGGCGTCTTGCACAACTATAGTTACCCTCAATCGCCAGCGACTTCCTGTAGGGCGTAGCTGAGGCTATGATGGGCAACGTTTTTTATTGCTTACGACCTTGGAGATTTCCATGAGCGACAAAATCAAACACGTCACCGACGCCAGCTTCGAAGCCGATGTACTGCAGGCTCAAGGCCCGGTGCTGGTCGACTACTGGGCTGAATGGTGCGGCCCATGCAAGATGATCGCTCCGGTCCTGGACGACATCGCTGCCACCTACGAAGGCAAACTGACCGTCGCCAAGCTGAACATCGACGAAAACCAGGAAACCCCTGCCAAGCACGGCGTGCGCGGCATCCCGACGCTGATGCTGTTCAAGAACGGCAACGTCGAGGCGACCAAGGTCGGCGCCCTGTCCAAATCCCAGCTGGCTGCGTTCCTCGACGCCCACCTGTGATGTGAAAGGCCCCGCGAATGCGGGGCTTTTTTTGGCCCGAAGGGCTTGTGGGAGCGGGTTCGCCCGTGTATTCATCGTTAAACCCACTGCCGCCTTCATGGGTAAACCCGCGTTCACGGGGCACAATTTACCCAGCCAAAACCACTAGACGTCGAAAAAAGCAAGTGTTACATTCGGCCTCGCACTGCTTCTCCAGTGCCCTCTGCACGCCGTCGCCGAAGCATCCCTAATTCGAATCAGTACGCGATCCTGTCGCCATCTTGCGGCGCGGCCTCATTAAGCCAACGCTTAATTTCTCCCTTCTTACATGATTACGTCACTCCCCTTATGAACCTGACAGAACTCAAGCAAAAGCCGATTACCGATCTGCTGGAAATGGCCGAACAGATGGGCATCGAAAACATGGCCCGTTCGCGCAAGCAGGACGTGATTTTCGCCCTGTTGAAGAAGCACGCGAAAAGCGGCGAAGAGATCTCGGGTGACGGCGTGCTGGAAATTCTCCAGGATGGTTTCGGTTTCCTGCGTTCGGCAGATGCGTCCTATCTGGCCGGCCCTGACGACATCTACGTCTCGCCCAGCCAGATCCGTCGCTTCAACCTGCGCACCGGCGACACCATCGTCGGCAAGATCCGCCCGCCGAAGGAAGGGGAGCGTTACTTCGCCCTGCTGAAGGTCGACACCATCAACTTCGACCGTCCGGAAAACGCGAAGAACAAGATCCTGTTCGAGAACCTGACGCCGCTGTTCCCGAACGAACGTCTGAAGATGGAGGCCGGCAACGGTTCCACCGAAGACCTCACCGGTCGTGTCATCGACCTGTGCGCTCCGATCGGCAAAGGCCAGCGTGGCCTGATCGTCGCTCCGCCGAAAGCGGGCAAGACCATCATGCTGCAGAACATCGCGGCCAACATCACCCGTAACAACCCCGAGTGCCACCTGATCGTCCTGCTGATCGACGAGCGCCCGGAAGAAGTGACCGAGATGCAGCGCACCGTGCGCGGCGAAGTGGTCGCCTCCACCTTCGACGAGCCGCCGACCCGCCACGTGCAGGTTGCCGAGATGGTCATCGAGAAGGCCAAGCGCCTGGTCGAGCACAAGAAGGACGTGGTCATCCTGCTCGACTCCATCACCCGTCTGGCCCGTGCCTACAACACCGTGATCCCGAGCTCCGGCAAGGTGCTGACCGGTGGTGTCGACGCCCACGCCCTGGAAAAGCCAAAGCGCTTCTTCGGTGCTGCTCGTAACATCGAGGAAGGTGGTTCGCTGACCATCATCGCCACCGCGCTGGTCGAAACCGGCTCGAAGATGGACGAAGTGATCTACGAAGAGTTCAAGGGTACCGGCAACATGGAGCTGCCGCTGGACCGTCGCATTGCCGAGAAACGCGTGTTCCCGGCCATCAACATCAACAAGTCCGGTACCCGTCGCGAAGAGCTGCTGACCGCCGACGACGAACTGCAGCGCATGTGGATTCTGCGCAAGCTGCTGCACCCGATGGACGAAGTCGCTGCCATCGAATTCCTGGTCGACAAGCTCAAGCAGACCAAGACCAACGACGAGTTCTTCCTGTCGATGAAGCGCAAGTAAGCGTTTCAAGCTGGAATTGATTGGGGCTGCTTCGCAGCCCATCGCGGCGCGAGGCCGCTCCTACGGGGATCACGCCGATCCTGTAGGAGCGGGCTTTGTCCCGCGATGGGGCGCGAAGCGGCCCCGATTCATTTTCGCCCCCAACAAAACGCCGAACGGCGCTACACTCAGCACCCCCGACCGATACGGCCAACCACGAGGCACATGCATGCAGTATCGCGACTTGCGCGACTTCATCCGTGGCCTGGAACAGCGCGGTGAACTCAAGCGCATCCAGGTTCCGATCTCCCCTGTCCTGGAAATGACCGAAGTCTGCGACCGCACGCTGCGCGCCAAGGGCCCGGCACTGCTGTTCGAAAAGCCCACCGGCTTCGACATGCCGGTGCTGGGCAACCTGTTCGGCACGCCGGAGCGCGTGGCCATGGGCATGGGGGCCGAATCGGTCGATGAGTTGCGCGAAATCGGCAAGCTGCTGGCCTTCCTCAAGGAGCCAGAGCCGCCGAAGGGCTTGAAAGACGCCTGGTCCAAGTTGCCGATCTTCAAGAAGGTCGTGTCCATGGCGCCTAAAGTGGTCAAGGACGCGGTATGCCAGGAAGTGGTGGTCGAAGGCGAAGACGTCGACCTCACCCAGCTGCCTATCCAGCATTGCTGGCCGGGCGATGTGGCGCCGCTGATCACCTGGGGTCTGACCGTCACCCGCGGCCCCAACAAGGACCGCCAGAACCTGGGCATCTACCGCCAGCAGCTGATCGGCCGCAACAAGGTGATCATGCGCTGGCTGAGCCACCGCGGCGGTGCCCTGGACTACCGGGAATGGTGCGAAAAGCACCCCGGCCAACCGTTCCCCGTGGCCGTGGCCCTGGGCGCGGACCCGGCGACCATCCTCGGCGCCGTGACGCCGGTGCCTGACACCCTGTCCGAATATGCCTTCGCCGGCCTGCTGCGCGGCAACCGCACTGAACTGGTCAAGTGTCGGGGCAGCGACCTGCAGGTGCCTGCTACCGCCGAGATCATTCTCGAAGGCGTGATCCACCCGGGCGAAATGGCCCCGGAAGGCCCTTATGGCGACCACACCGGCTATTACAACGAAGTGGACAGCTTCCCGGTGTTCACCGTCGAGCGCATCACTCACCGCCAGAAGCCGATCTACCACAGCACCTACACCGGCCGTCCACCGGATGAGCCGGCGATTCTGGGTGTGGCACTGAACGAAGTGTTCGTGCCGATCCTGCAGAAGCAGTTCCCGGAAATCGTCGACTTCTACCTGCCGCCTGAAGGGTGCTCGTACCGTATGGCGGTGGTGACCATGAAAAAGCAGTACCCGGGTCACGCCAAGCGCGTGATGCTGGGTGTTTGGTCGTTCCTGCGACAGTTCATGTATACCAAATTCGTTATCGTCACCGACGACGACATCAACGCCCGCGACTGGAACGATGTGATCTGGGCCATCACCACGCGCATGGACCCCAAGCGTGATACGGTGATGATCGACAACACGCCGATCGACTACCTGGACTTCGCGTCACCGGTATCGGGCCTGGGGTCGAAGATGGGCCTGGATGCCACCCACAAGTGGCCGGGCGAGACTACACGCGAATGGGGTCGTGCCATCGTCAAGGACGAGGCCGTCACCCGCCGTATCGATGAGCTGTGGGATCAGTTGGGAATAGATTGATGCAGGTAACCTTGCAGCCGTCCGGGGCGGTATTGGCGATCGAGCCCGGGGAGAGAATTCTGGACGCCGCGCGGCGCCTGGGCTACGACTGCCCGAACAGCTGCCGCAACGGCAATTGCCACGTCTGTGCCGCCTTGCTGGTGGAAGGGCGGGTGCGCCAGGAAGGTGAAGTGCGCGACCATGGCGAGCTGTTCACCTGCATTGCCGAGCCACTGGAAGACTGCGTGCTGCTCTGGGACGGCGTACTGGCCCGGGGCGAGCTGCCGGTGCGCAAGCTGGCCTGCACCGTGAGCGAATGCGTGGAGGTCGGTGGCGACGTCTGGCGCGTGCGCCTGCGTGCACCTGCTGGCAAGCCGCCCCGCTACCATGCCGGGCAATACCTGATGATCGAGCGCGACGGCGCCGACAAGGCCGCCTTCTCCCTGGCCTCGGCGCCTCATGGCGGGCGAAACCTGGAACTGCACGTGCTGGCGCGGGAAAACAGCGCCTTGCAGTTGCTGGCCCAATTGCGGCGCGACGGTGTCGCGCGCATCGAAATGCCGTTCGGCGACACCCATTTGGCCGAGCTGCCGGACGGGCCGCTGGTGCTGATCGCCGCGGGTACCGGCATGGGCCAGATGCACAGCCTGGTCGAGCACTGCCGTGCCCAAGGGTTCAAGCACCCGGTGCACCTCTATTGGGGGGTGCGTCGGCCCGAGGATTTCTACCAGATCGAGCATTGGGCCGAATGGCAGCGCCTGCCCAACCTGTTCTTGCACAAGGTAGTGAGCGATCTGTGCAGCTGGGAGGGGCGCTGCGGGTTGCTGCACGAGGCGGTCTGTGAAGACATCGCCGACCTGAACCAAGTGCATGTCTATGCCAGCGGCTCGCCGAACATGGTCTATGCCACCCTGGACGCGCTGGTCGAGGCGGGCATGGACGCGCACCGCATGCGCGCCGATGTGTTTGCCTACGCCCCCCGGGGCTGAAAGTACACGGCACACTGCAACGGTGTGCCGATCTTTATAACTCGAGTTGCCTGAAAGGATGATAAGGCGCTTATTCTTGCTGGCGCCGTTAATAACATTCTCCTTTCACGGAACAATACCTGTCTATATTGATTTCATGGCAATCAAGTGCGGGGCGCAGGCCGTGCAAAGGGCTTGAACGCACAGTGCTTTCTGCCGTACGGTAAGTGCAGCGAAGCGCCATTGCGATACAGTGACGGCCTTCGGAAGTTTACGGGGAATCATGGCGGCAGCATCATGTCGACACTTGAAAGTTCGTCCTGGCAAGTAACTTACCCTCCTTCGCTGGATTTTGGGCAGCAACTGACCCGCGATCAATTGCACCATTCAATGAAACTGACCATGTCGCGTCATGAGGGCGGGCCGGTCTGGTTGTTCGCCTATGGGTCATTGATCTGGCGGCCGGAGTGCAATTCGGTCGAGCGTCAGCGGGCCCGCGTGCATGGCTATCACCGGGGCCTGTATTTGTGGTCCCACGAGCACCGTGGTACACCGGAATGTCCTGGCTTGGTCTTCGGGTTGGATCGAGGCGGCTCGTGCAGCGGCTTTGCCTACCGCCTGGATGAAAGCAACCTGGACGATTCGTTGATGGCCCTGTGGCAGCGAGAGATGCCTTATCCCGCCTATCGGCCGCATTGGCTCAGTTGCCGGCTGGGTAATGGCAGCAAGGTCCAGGCGCTGGGCTTCGTGTTGGAGCGTCACCTGCCGTGCTATGCCGGGAATCTGCCGGACACCTTGCTCAGCCAGATCCTGGCCAGTGCCAAGGGCCGTTACGGGACGACGCGGGACTACGTCGAGCAGACCCTGAACGCCTTGCGCAGCCACCAAATGCCCGATCGCAACCTGGAGGCGCGGTTCCGTCGGTGCCATGGCCTGCGTGAGGTGTAGGCAGGTTTGGCCCAATCGCGGGACAAGCCCGCTCCCACAGGGGCTGCACAGCAGCCCTCGCTCCCACAGGGGCTGCATTGCTCGCCTGTAGGAGCGGCCTTGTGCCGCGATGGGCTGTGAAGCAGCCCCAGGCCTAGCGAGCCACCACCACCAATTTGCCCACCGCCTGGCGCTGCGCCAACCGCTCGATGGCCACCCCGGCTTCGGCCAACGGATACGTCTGCGATACCAGCGGCTTGAGCTTGCCCTCGGCATGCCAGGCAAACAGCTGGCGGAAATTGGCCGCATTGTCCTCGGGCTGGCGCTGGGCGAAGGCGCCCCAGAACACCCCCACCACCGCAGCGCCCTTGAGCAATGCCAGGTTCACCGGCAACTGCGGGATGGTCCCGCTGGCAAAACCCACCACCAGCAACCGCCCGTTCCAGGCCAGGCCGCGCACCGCCTGCTCGAACAGCTCGCCGCCCACCGGGTCGTAGACCACATCCACGCCCTGACCGCCGGTCAGGCGCTTGATCTCGTCCCGCAAGCTGGCCTGGCCGTAATCGATCAGCTCATCGGCTCCCGCTGCCTTGGCCACCGCGAGTTTTTCGCCGCTGCTGGCGGCGGCGATCACCCGGGCGCCCATGGCCTTGCCGATCTCCACGGCCGCCAGGCCAACGCCTCCGGATGCGCCCAGTACCAACAGCGTCTCGCCTGCCTTGAGCTGGCCACGTTGGGCCAGCGCATGCATGGAAGTGCCGTAGGTCATGCCGAAGGCCGCAGCGGTGGTGAAATCCAGGGTGGCGGGCATCGGCAGCACGTTGTAGAAGGGCACGGCCACCTGCTCGGCGAAGGCTCCCCAGCCGGTCAGGGCCATGACCCGGTCACCGACCTTGAAACCGCCGGCCTTCTCCCCGACGGCTGCGACCACACCGGCTGCCTCGCAGCCTGGCGAGAAAGGCAGGGGCGGTTGGAACTGGTACTTGCCTTCGATGATCAAGGTATCGGGGAAGTTGACGCCCGCGGCGTGCACATCCAGCAAGATCTCGTTGCGCTTGGGCGCCGGGCTCGCCACCTCATCGAGCACCAGGTCGCGTGCCGGGCCGAGGGTCTTGCACAACACTGCTTTCATCGGGGCTATTCCTTTGCGTGCGTTGGCCGATAAGTGTAGGAGGGGCGTAGGCCAGGTCAACGAGCATGGTCCACCTTGATGGGGTGGCATAAGCCTGGGCTTGGGTTTGATCGGTGTGCTGGGTAAGCTGGCGCCAACTGTATTGAGGAGCGAATTCGTGAAAGCGTGGATCTTGATGGTGCTGGCCCTGCTGTTGCCGGCCGTGGCGATGGCTGAAGAAGGCAAGGAAGGGGAGCAGAAGGTTTCCTACATCAACCTGAGCCCACCTTTCGTTGGCAACTACGCCCTCGATGGCGGCCCCAAGCTGCGCGTGTACAAGGCCGACGTGGCCCTGCGCGTGACCGGCGACGCCGCGGCTGCCGCGGTCAAGCACCACGAGCCGCTGATCCGCAACCAACTGGTGGCACTGTTCACCCAGCAAGGGCTGGAAAACATGAGCAATGTCGAAGCCAAGGAAAAGCTGCGTCAGGAGGCGCTCAAGCAGGTGCAGCAGGTGATGGAAACCGAGGAAGGCAAGCCGATCGTCGAAGACCTGCTGTTCAATAACCTGATCGTGCAGTGAATGGCGTTAGCGATTGGTTGCCCGTAAGAGCGAGCGCCGCGCGGGCGGCGTTCGATCGAAAACGCGCCAGGCCACTCACGCCAGGTTCAGCGCGCCAGCGCAACAATCGCCGCCCATTGCTCGGCGGTCACCGGCATGACCGACAACCGGCTGCCTTTTTGCACCAGCGGCAGTTCGGCTAGCGCGGCTTGCTGCTTGAGCAGCCCAAGCCCCAGCACCTGGTGGAACGTCTTCACATGGGTGACATCGACTGCGCTCCAAGGGTTTTTCTCGGCGTTGGCCTTAGCGTCGAAGTAGTGGCTATCGGGATCCAGGGCGGTCGGGTCGGGGTAGGCCGCTGCGCTGATACGAGCGATACCGGCGATTCCCGGTTGAGGGCAGCTGGAGTGATAGAAGAAGAACTCATCGCCTACGCTCATGGCGCGCAGGAAATTGCGCGCCTGGTAGTTGCGAACCCCGTCCCAGCGCGCTTGGCCGAGGTGTGCCAGGGCGTCGATGGAGAGCTCGTCGGGCTCGGATTTCATCAGCCAATAGGCCATGGAAACGGCTCCTGAAAATATTTGAAATAACCTGTTGCATGAAACCGACAGTCGGTTGACGTCAAGGTTTGCGTGTCGCCTCAGGTTGTCGGAAAATGCGCCGATTTTAAAGCTCGACGCTCCGGCAGCACCAAGAAGGTTGCCGAGCCTGACTGTTTGCCTTAGGGGGGCATTCATCCATGAACCAACGCAAACCGGACTTGCTCTGGATCCTGGTCTTCATTTTCGGCCTGGGTGTCGTCACCACGGGTTATGCGCAGAGTTTCTGGGAGCGCAAGGCTGACGCTGCCTACCAGATGCCGTTCGAGCCGACCCAGCAGCAGCGCTGATTCTTTCGCGGGCACCGGTCAAGCCGGTGCCAAGTACCAGCCACGGTCCGAGACCGTCCCCTTGAGCGGTACATCCCAACTGGCCTGGGCCAGGCGCTCTACCTTCTGGCATTCATGGGCCAGCCCCAGCAGCAGCGGTTTTTTCCACGCCTTGCGACGTGCCTGGTACGCCAGGCTGCGGTCATAGAAACCGCCCCCCATGCCCAGGCGCCCACCGACTTCATCGAAGCCGACCAACGGCAGCAGGATCAGGTCCAGCGACCAGATCGGCCGTTGGCGCTTGCGCTCGACCAGTGGTTCGGGAATACGGAAGCGGTTGGGCCGTAGCTTTTCGCCTCGTTCGAAACGCTGGAAGACCATGCGCGTGCGCGGCCAGGCATGCAGCACCGGCAAGTAGGTGCGCTTGCCGCGTCGCTGGGCCTCGCGCAGCAACAGGCGTGGGTCGATCTCGCCGTCGTTGGGCAGGTACAGGGCGATGTGCCGGGCGCGACGGAACAACGGGTGCTGGGCCAGTTGGCGGTAGAGGCCGAGAGAGGCCTGGCGTTGCTGGGCAGGTGTCAGTGCGCGGCGGGCATTGCGAAGCAGGCGGCGCAGTTGAGGGCGGGTGAGCTGCGCGGTGTCGGTCATGGCACGTGCGTTCCCAGGTGTACCGGCCGCCATGGCGGCCAGACGAAATTGCCCGCCGAGGGTGGCGGGCAAGCAAGAATTCAGGCTCCCCGATGGAACCGCTATCGGTGTAGCCCTTGAACCCGAAAGTTCAAGGTGGAGATTGCAGGGGGCGTTAAGGCTTTCCGTCGGGCGGACATGCACACCGGCCCCAGCGTGCAACCCCCGTGGTTGTGCGTATCGGCTCAGGGACATAACCGACTGGCGCATCCCCCAGGGAGTGGCGCCAGTATACCAATCTCAGCCGATTTTGGTATCCGCGTCGTCGGACAGCGCCTGGTCGACCCGTTCCAGCAGGTCGCGTACCTGCTCGCGGGTGGTGCCGCTGGCGGCAACGTCCGGGCGCTCCTGACGGTGCAGCAGTTCGTGGGTGATGTTCAGCGCAGCCATGACCGCGATACGGTCGGCACCGATCACCTTGCCGCTGCTGCGGATCTCGCGCATCTTGCCATCCAGGTAGCGCGCGGCGCTGACCAGATTGTTGCGTTCTTCCGGCGGGCAGATGATCGAGTATTCCTTGTCGAGGATCTGGACGGTGACGCTATTGCTTGAACTCATGAGTCTTGCTCCAGGGCCTTGAGGCGTAAAATCATCGACTCGACCTTGCGCCTTGCGATCTCGTTCTTTTCGATGAGGTGGGCGCGCTCCTCGCGCCAGGATTTTTCCTGAGCTACTAGGAGTGCATTTTGGCGTTTTAGTTGCTCGACACGCTCGATGAGCGATTCGAATCGGCTCATCAGTGCCTGCAGGTCGTTCTCTGGCATGGGTTGCACTCGATTCGCTCCCTCGTTGACTGCCCGGCGATCATGCCTGTTCCGGGGGCGGTACGGCCAGTGCTGATGGTCTTGGCGCGCCTGCCGGTGCTAGGATACAAGGTCTTCATTCTAGTCATTGCGCCGCTTGGCGCCTAGCTGCCCATGCCCAATACCCAATCGCCCTACACCGCCTTCGCCTCGCTGCTCGCCAGCAACGGCCACCCTGTTTCCCCAGCCGAACTGCACGGCCTGCTGATCGGCCGCAGCTGTGCCGGCGCAGGTTTCGATGCCGACGCCTGGCTGGCCGATGCCGCCGGCGCGCTGGAAAACGAGCCTGAAGACAACGTGCGCGCCGCACTCATCGGCCTGCAGGAAATGGTCAAGGCCGAGCTCACCGGCGAGGACGTCGCCATCGTCCTGCTGCTGCCCAGCGACGAAGCCCCGCTCGCCGAGCGCGCCACCGCGCTGGGCCAGTGGTGCCAAGGCTTCATCACTGGCTTTGGCCTGAACGCCGGCGGCAAGGACTTGTCCACCGATGCGCAGGAGGTGCTCCAGGACCTGGTGGCCATTTCGCAGGTCCAGGAAGCGCTGGAAGAGTCCGAGGATGGCGAGAGCGACTACATGGAAGTCATGGAGTACCTGCGCGTCGCGCCCCTGCTGCTATACACGGAGCTGGCCAAGCCGGCCGCGCCCGCGCCCAAGCCATCGCTGCACTGATATTGCGGGGGTTTTCGTGCCCATGAGCCGTATTCCGAAGGCCGAGTATGCCCGTCGGCGCAAGGCGCTGATGGCGCAGATGGTCCCCAACAGCATCGCCATCCTGCCCGCCGCCGCAGTTGCCATCCGCAACCGCGACGTCGAGCACGTGTATCGCCAGGACAGCGATTTCCAGTACCTCAGCGGCTTCCCCGAGCCCGAGGCGGTGATCGCCCTGATCCCGGGCCGCGAACATGGCGAGTACGTGCTGTTCTGCCGTGAGCGCAACCCCGAGCGCGAACTGTGGGACGGCCTGCGTGCCGGCCAGGAAGGCGCGATCCGCGACTTTGGCGCGGACGACGCCTTTCCCATCACCGATATCGACGAGATCCTCCCCGGCCTGATCGAAGGCCGCGACCGGGTCTACACCGCCATGGGCAGCAACCCGGAATTCGACCGCCGCCTGATGGAGTGGATCAACGTGATCCGCTCCAAGGCGCGCCTGGGTGCCCAGCCACCGAACGAATTCGTTGCCCTGGATCATCTGCTGCACGACATGCGCCTGTATAAATCGGCGGCGGAAGTGAAGGTGATGCGCACCGCGGCGGATATTTCCGCGCGCGCCCACGTGCGGGCCATGCAGGCCTGCCGGGCGGGGCTGCACGAATTCAGCCTGGAAGCCGAGCTCGACTACGAATTCCGCAAGGGCGGGGCGAAGATGCCGGCCTACGGCTCGATCGTCGCGGCGGGTCGCAACGCCTGCATCCTGCATTACCAGCAGAACGATGCGCCGCTCAAGGATGGCGACCTGGTGCTGATCGATGCAGGCTGCGAGATCGACTGCTACGCCAGCGACATCACCCGCACCTTCCCGGTCAGCGGGCGTTTCTCGCCGGAGCAGAAGGCCATCTACGAGCTGGTGCTCAAGGCCCAGGCGGCCGCCTTCGCCGAGATCGCCCCGGGCAAGCATTGGAACCACGCCCATGAGGCGACCGTGCGGGTCATCACCGAAGGGCTGGTGGAACTGGGGCTGCTCAAGGGCGAGGTGCAGGCGCTGATCGACAGCGAGGCCCACCGTGCGTTCTACATGCATCGCGCCGGCCATTGGCTGGGCATGGACGTGCACGATGTGGGCGAGTACAAGGTCGGCGGCCAGTGGCGCGTGCTCGAGCCGGGCATGGCGCTGACAGTCGAGCCGGGCATCTACATTGCCGCCGACAACCAGAACGTCGCGAAGAAATGGCGCGGCATCGGCGTACGGATCGAGGACGACGTGGTGGTGACCAGGCAAGGCTGTGAAATCCTGACCAGCGGTGTGCCGCGCACGGTCGCCGAGATCGAGGCGCTGATGGCCGCGGCCCGCAGGGGCGTGGCATGAGTCGGGTCAACCTGGCGATCATCGGCGGCGGCCTGGTCGGCGCCAGCCTGGCCCTGGCCCTGCAGGCAGGCGCCAAGGCACGCGGTTGGAAGATCCTCCTAATCGAACCGTTCGCACCGGGCGACAGCTTCCAGCCCAGCTACGATGCCCGCTCCTCTGCGCTGTCCTACGGCACCCGGCAGATCTACGAACAGCTGGGCCTGTGGCAGGTCATCAGCCGCCGCGCCGAGCCCATCAGCCAGATCCAGGTGTCCGACCGTGGCCGCTTCGGCGCTACCCGCCTTGACGCCATCGAGGAAGGGGTACCGGCCCTCGGCTACGTGGTGGAGAACGCCTGGCTCGGCCAATGCCTATGGCAGGGCCTGGATACCGAAGTGGTGAGCTGGCGCTGCCCGGCCGAGGTCAAGAGCTTGCAAGCTGTCGCCGGTGGCTATCGTCTGCAATTGGACGACGACACCAGCCTGGAGTGCGACCTGGCGGTGTTGGCCGACGGTGGCCGCTCTGGCCTGCGCGAACAGTTGGGGATCCATGTTCGCCGTACCCCCTACGAACAGAGCGCGCTGATCGCCAACATCACGCCGGGTGAGGCGCATCGTGGGCAGGCCTTCGAACGCTTCACCGAGCAAGGCCCGATGGCGCTGCTGCCCTTGCCGGAAAACCGCTGCGCACTGGTCTGGACCCGCCAGGGGATGGATGCCCAGCGGCTGGCGGACATCGACGAGCGCAGCTTCCTGCACGAGCTGCAGGCGGCCTTCGGCTACCGCCTGGGCGCCCTGCGCCAGGTGGGGGCGCGGCATCTGTACCCGCTTGCGCTGGTCGAGGCCGAGGAACAGGTACGCCCAAACCTAGTGGTGCTGGGCAACGCCGCCCATAGCCTGCACCCGATCGCCGGGCAGGGGTTCAACCTGTCCCTGCGTGACGTGCAGTCCTTGGCCGATGCCTTGCTGGCCGGCCCGCAGCAGCCCGGCGATCTGGCCACGCTGCAGGCCTACCACCAGCGCCAACGGCTGGACCAGGCCCTGACCATCGGTTTCTCCGACCAGGTCACCCGACTGTTCGGTAGCAGCCAGCCACTGCTGGCCGCCGGTCGCAACATCGGCCTGCTGGGGCTCGACCTGCTGCCGCCGGCCAAGCGCTGGTTCGCCCGCCAGGCCATGGGCCTGGGCACCCGCCCTGATCCGCGGGGGCGGGCATGAGCAACCCACGTCGACTGGCCCGCAGGGCGCGCCTGCTGCGCTGGGTGCTGAACCTTTATCCCCCTTACCTGGGCGCGGGCATCCGGGTGCAGCACATCAGCCCGGATATGCGCAGCATCAAGGTGCGCATGAACCTGACCCGCTGGAACCGTAACTATGTCGGTACCCAGTTCGGCGGCAGCCTGTACTCGATGGTCGACCCGTTCTACATGTTGCTGCTGATAGAGCGGCTCGGGCGTGACTACATCGTCTGGGACAAGGCTGCCAGCATCGACTTCATCGCGCCGGGCAAGGGCGCGGTATTCGCCGAGTTCCACGTCGATGACGCCTTGCTGGACGAGATCCGCCAACAGACCGCTGGCGGCAAGAAATACCTGCCCCGTTTGCAGGTCGATATCCGCGACGGCGCCGGCGAGCTGGTGGCGCGGGTCGATAAAACCCTTTATGTGCGGCTCAAGCCGCAAGCGAGGCAGGCGTAAGGCATGGAAATGCGCGCAGATCTGTTGATTGTCGGTGCCGGTATGGTCGGTAGCGCTCTGGCCCTGGCGTTGCACCACAGCGGCCTGGAAATCCTCCTGCTCGATGGCGGCCCGCTGTCGGTCAAACCTTTCGACCCCCAGGCGCCTTTCGAGCCACGGGTCAGCGCCTTGTCGGCAGCCAGCCAGCGTATCCTCGAGCGCCTGGGAGCCTGGGAAGGCATCGCCGGCCGGCGTGTCTCGCCGTATTCGGACATGCACGTCTGGGATGGCAGCGGCACTGGCCAGATCCACTTCTCGGCGGCCAGCGTGCATGCCCAGGTGCTCGGCCATATCGTCGAGAACCGGGTGGTGCAGGACGGCCTCTTGGAGCGCCTGCACGACAGCGACGTAGGGCTGCTGCCCAATGCCCGGCTGGAACAGATGCGCCGTTCCGGCGACGAGTGGCTGCTGACCCTAGCCGATGGCCGGCGCCTGCGCGCACCGCTGGTGGTGGCTGCCGACGGCGCCAATTCCGCAGTGCGCAAGCTGACCGGCTGCGAAACCCGTGAGTGGGATTACCTGCACCATGCCATCGTTACCAGCGTGCGCTGCAGCCAGGCGCACCAGACGACGGCCTGGCAGCGCTTCACCGATGAAGGGCCGTTGGCGTTCCTGCCGCTGGATCGCGGGGACGGGCAGAGCTGGTGTTCGATCGTCTGGTCGACCACGCCGGAGCAGGCCGAGCAGGTCATGGCGCTGGATGATGTGGCCTTCTGCGAGGCGCTGGGCCGCGCGTTCGAAGGGCGCCTGGGCGAGGTGCTGGGGGCCGACCCGCGGGTGTGCGTGCCCCTGCGCCAGCGCCATGCCAAGCGTTATGTCGACGAAGGGCTGGCGCTGATCGGCGATGCCGCCCACACCATCCATCCGCTGGCCGGGCAGGGCGTCAACCTGGGCTTCCTGGATGCTGCGGTGCTGGCCGAGGAGCTGGAGCGGGCCTGCGAGCGGGGCGAGCGGCTGGCGGACGTGAAGGTGCTGAGCCGCTTCGAACGTCGGCGCATGCCACACAACCTGGCGCTGATGGCGGCGATGGAAGGGTTCGAGCGGTTGTTCCAGGCCAACCCGTTGCCGTTGCGCTGGTTGCGTAACAGCGGGTTGAAGCTGGTGGAGCAGATGCCAGAAGCCAAGGCGCTGTTCGTGCGCCAGGCGCTGGGGCTTTCCGGGGATTTGCCTGAGCTGGCGAAGGCCTGAGGGCCCAATCGCGGGACAAGCCCGCTCCCACAGAAGTGCACAAAGGGCCCTGTGGGAGATTCTATGGTTGTGGGCAAGCCGGCTCCCACTGGTGCAGCGCCAACCACACCCTGTGGGAGCCGGCTTGCCGGCGATGAAGACAACCCTTTACCCAAAGCCAGATCGCATCCCGGTGTGGGTAATCACCCTGCACTCAACCAGCCCTGCTCGCTCAGGATTCATGATGCTGTTGCCCGTTCTGGCCAATCGCCGGCAAGCCGACTCCCACCGGTACTTCGCCAACCACACCCTGTGTGCGGGCTTGTCCCGCGATTGGGCTGCGAAGCAATATCTTTGGCAACATTCGGTAACGTCTGCGTAGGTGAGAGGCAGAATGGGATTCACTACCATTTGCACCTCTCAACTCAGCGAGGAATACCCGATGTTGCCACGCAAGCCTCTACTGGCCGCCCTGGCCCTGACCCTGTTCGGCGGCACCGCCCAGGCGGCGGACGAAGTGGTGGTGTACTCCTCGCGTATCGATGAGCTGATCAAGCCGGTGTTCGACGCCTACACCGCCAAGACCGGCGTGAAGATCAAGTTCATCACCGACAAGGAAGCCCCGTTGATGCAGCGCATCAAGGCCGAGGGCGAGAACGGCGTCGCCGACCTGCTGCTCACCGTCGATGCCGGCAACCTCTGGCAGGCCGAGCAGATGGGCATCCTGCAACCGATCAAGTCGGACGTCATCGACAACAACATCCCCCCGCAGTACCGTGCCTCTTCCCATGACTGGACCGGCCTGAGCCTGCGCGCGCGGACCATCGCCTACTCCACCGACCGGGTCAAACCCGAGGAGTTGTCCACCTACGAAGCCCTGGCCGACAAGCAGTGGGAAGGCCGCCTGTGCCTGCGCACGGCGAAGAAGGTCTACAACCAGTCGCTGACCGCCACCCTGATCGAGACCCACGGCGAGGCCAAGACCGAGGCAATCATCAAGGGCTGGGTCAACAACCTGTCCACCGATGTGTTCTCCGACGACACCGCCGTGCTCCAGGCCATCGAGGCCGGCCAGTGCGACGTGGGCATCGTCAACACCTACTACTACGGCCGCCTGCACAAGGAAAAGCCCAGCCTGCCGGTCAAGCTGTTCTGGCCCAACCAGGGCGACCGTGGCGTGCACGTGAACCTCTCGGGTATTGGCCTGACCAAGCATGCGCCTCACCCGGAAGCCGCCAGGAAGCTGGTGGAGTGGATGACCGGCGACGAAGCGCAAAAGCTGTTCGCCGATATCAACCAGGAATTCCCGGCCAACCCGAAGGTCAAGCCATCGGACGAAGTGGCGGCCTGGGGGACCTTCAAGGCGGACAGCATCCCGGTGGAAGTGGCCGGCAAGCGCCAGGCCGAGGCCATCCGTTTGATGGACCGGGCTGGCTGGAACTAAGCGCCAGGCTTTATCCTTCAGGGCCATCGAAGCCCAATCGCGGGGCAAGCCCGCTCCCACAGGGTCTGGTGTAACCCCCTGTGGGAGCGGGCTTGTTCCGCGATGCGGTCGCCACGTATCGAGACTTCAGTTTTGTCCCACGCCCCCCAACGCCGCTGGTACTTCCCGGTTTCCCTGGTCGCCGCCCTGGTGCTGTTGCCGCTGAGCGTTCTGCTGTTGTCATGGCAGTCGATCGACATGCAGATCTGGTCGCACCTGCTCGACACCCAGATGAGTCGTTTGCTGGGCAATACGCTCACGCTGGTGCTGGGCGTCGGTGCCGGTGTGACCGTGTTGGGCGTAAGCCTGGCCTGGCTCACCAGCCTGTGCGAGTTCCCGGGCCGGCGCTGGCTGGACTGGGCGCTGATGTTGCCCTTCGCCATTCCCGCCTATGTGTTGGCATTCGTCTTCGTCGGCCTGCTGGACTTCGCGGGCCCGGTGCAAACGGCCCTGCGCGAAGTGTTCGGGCCCATGCGCCTGCCGCGGGTGCGCTCCACCGGCGGGGTGATCACGGTCCTGGTGCTGGTGTTCTATCCCTACGTCTACCTGCTGGCGCGTAGCGCCTTCCTGGCCCAGGGCAAGGGCCTGATGGAAGCGGCGCGGGTGCTGGGCCTGTCGCCGCTGCAGGCGTTCTGGCGGGTGGCGTTGCCCATGGCCCGGCCGGCCATCGGTGCGGGCATCGCCCTGGCGCTGATGGAGACCCTGGCGGATTTCGGCGCGGTGGCCGTGTTCAATTTCGACACCTTCACCACGGCCATCTACAAGACCTGGTACGGATTCTTCAGCCTTTCCAGTGCCGCCCAGCTGGCCAGCCTGTTGTTGCTGGTGGTGATGCTGGTGTTGTACGGCGAGCGTCGCGCCCGCGGTGCCTCGCGCAGCGGCAGCGAGCGCCCGCGGGGGCAGGCGCTCTACCACCTGCGTGGGGCCAAGGCCGCGGCGGCGACCAGCTGGTGCGTGCTGGTGTTCGCCTGCGCCTTCGTCATCCCTGTTTTGCAGCTGCTGATGTGGTTCTGGCAGCGTGGTCGGCATGACCTGGACGAGCGCTATGTCGGGCTGGTTCTGCACACCCTGTACCTGGGCGGCATGGCCGCCTTGGTCACGGTCTGCGTGGCGCTGATGCTGGCCTTCGCCCGGCGCCACGCGCCGACCGGGGGCATTCGTGCCGGCGTGGGCCTGGCCAACCTGGGGTATGCGTTGCCTGGCTCGGTACTGGCGGTGTCGATCATGCTGGCTTTCAGTTACCTGGACAACCAACTGGTGGTGCCGCTTTCCCAATGGCTCGGAGGAGCCGGCAAGCCTTTGCTGCTGGGCAGCCTGTCGGCCTTGCTGCTGGCCTACTTGGTGCGCTTCATGGCTGTGGCCTATGGCCCGCTGGAAAGTAGCCTTGAGCGTATCCGGCCGTCGCTGCCGGAGGCCTCGCGCAGCCTGGGTGTGGGCGGCGTGGGATTGTTTTTCAAGGTGTATCTGCCTTTGCTCGTCCCCGGTGCGTTGAGCGCCGCCCTGCTGGTGTTCGTCGACGTGCTCAAGGAGATGCCGGCCACCCTGCTGATGCGACCGTTCGGCTGGGATACCTTGGCCGTGAGGGTGTTCGAGATGACCAGCGAGGGGGAATGGGCGCGGGCCTCGCTGCCTGCGCTGACGCTGGTGCTGGTCGGGCTGTTGCCGGTCATCGGTTTGATCCGGCGTTCGGCCCGCCGCCCCGGCCATCGCCACTGAGGGTGCCAGGGCTCGTCCTTGCGGCTACAATGCGCGGCATTCGCTGCGACGGGTCCTACAAGATCAGGTGATGACTTAAACGTCACTGACCGCCGCGGCCTCGCCACGCCCGGAAGGAGAAACCCATGGGACAGCGTACGCCTCTGTATGACCTGCACCTGGCGCTCGGCGCCAAGATGGTCGATTTCGGTGGCTGGGACATGCCCCTGCACTATGGCTCGCAAGTCGAAGAGCACCACCAGGTGCGCAGTGACTGCGGCGTCTTCGATGTATCTCACATGACAGTGATCGACGTCGCCGGCGATGAGGCCACGGCTTGGCTGCAGCGCCTGCTGGCCAACGACGTGGCCCGCTTGGACAGCCTCGGCAAGGCGTTGTACAGCCCGCTGCTCAATGCCGAGGGCGGGGTCATCGACGACCTGATCGCCTACCGCACCGAAGGGGGCTATCGCCTGGTGGCCAACGCCGCCACCCGCGACAAGGTCCTGGCGTGGCTTCAGGCGCAGAGTGTGGGCTTCGCAGTCAACTTCGTCGAGCGTTCGGAGCTCGCCATTCTCGCTATCCAGGGCCCCCACGCCCGCGAAAAAGTCGCCCAGCTGCTCAGCGCGCCGCGCGCCGCGCTGATTCGCGAACTGCGCCCGTTCGAAGGGGTGGCCGAAGGTGAGTGGTTCATCGCCCGCACCGGTTATACCGGCGAGGACGGCCTGGAAATCATCTTCCCGGGGCTTCAGGCCCCAGCCTTTTTCAACGACCTGGTCGGAGCGGGCATCGCGCCCAGCGGCCTGGGGGCGCGCGACACCCTGCGCCTGGAAGCCGGCATGAACCTCTACGGCCAAGATATCGACGAAACCCATACTCCCCTGACCTCCAACCTGGGCTGGAGCATCGCCTGGGAACCGGCCGAGCGCGACTTCATCGGCCGGGCCGGCCTGCTGGCGGAAATCGAGCAGGGCGTGCAGGAAAAACTGGTCGGCCTGGTGCTGGAGGAACGTGGCGTGCTGCGTGCCCACCAGGTGGTGCGGGTAGCCGGAATTGGCGAAGGAGAGATCACCAGTGGTAGTTTCTCGCCTACGCTGAGCAAGTCCATTGCCTTGGCACGCGTACCCATGGCCACGGGCGACCGTGCCGAAGTGGAGATTCGTGGCAAGTGGTACCCGGTGCGGGTGGTCAAGCCGACCTTCGTGCGCCATGGCAAGATCCTGATCTGAATACCCAACGGCGGGCCGACCGCTGACCCTAACGAGGAAGACAAGACAATGAGCCAAATCCCCGACGACCTGCGTTTTGCCGAGAGCCACGAGTGGGCTCGCCTGGAAGCCGACGGCACCGTGACCGTAGGTATCAGCGACCATGCCCAGCAAGCCCTGGGTGACGTGGTGTTCGTCGAACTGGCCGAAGTCGGCAAGGTGTTCGCTGCAGGCGACGCCGCAGGCGTGGTCGAATCGGTCAAGGCCGCTTCGGATATCTATGCCCCGGTGGGCGGTGAAGTCATCGCGGTCAACGAAGAACTGGCCGACAACCCGGAACTGCTCAACGAGGAGCCTTACGAGTCCTGGATCTTCAAGCTCAAGCCAAGCGACAAGGCCGAGCTGGACAAGCTGCTGGATGCTGCCGGCTACAAGGCTGCCATCGGCGAGTAAGTCGCTCCGGGGCTGCTGTGCAGCCCATCGCGGAACAAGCCCGCTCCCATAGGTCCTGTGGAGCTTGTTCCGCGATAGGGCACAAAGCACCCCAAAAATCCCGCAGCATCGGCAATCCCTTCCTAGACTTGTAAGTTTCCAAGAGAACGGGTCCAGGAAGAGATCGTCGCCATGTCCCAGTCGCCATCGCTGAGTCAACTGCAAGAGCTCAACCCCTTCCTGCATCGTCACCTGGGGCCTGATGCCTCGGAGCAGAAGGCCATGCTCGACGCCTTGGGCGTCGCCAGCCGTATGGAGCTGATCGAGCAGACTGTGCCACCCGGCATTCGCCTCGGGCGGCCCCTCGACCTGCCGCCTGCGCTGGACGAACAGGCCGCCCTGGCCAAGCTGGCCGGCTACGCCGAGCAGAACCAGGTCTGGACCAGCCTGATTGGCATGGGCTACCACGCCACCGTCACGCCAACCGTCATCCTGCGCAACGTGCTGGAGAACCCAGGCTGGTATACCGCCTACACGCCCTATCAGCCAGAAATCGCCCAAGGGCGCCTGGAGGCGCTGCTGAACTTCCAGCAGATGGTCATCGACCTCACGGGCCTGGCCCTGGCCAATGCCTCGCTGCTCGATGAGGCCACCGCGGCAGCCGAGGCCATGGCGCTGGCCAAGCGGGTGGCCAAGAACAAGAGCAACGTCTTCTTCGCCGACGAGCACTGCCACCCACAGACGCTCTCGGTGCTGCGCACGCGCGCCGAAGGCTTCGGCTTCGAACTGGTCGTCGACTCGGTGGATAACCTGGGCAAGCACCAGGTGTTCGGTGCCCTGCTGCAATACCCGGATACCCATGGCGAGGTGCGCGACCTGCGCCCGCTGATCGACCAGTTGCATGGCCAGCATGCCCTGGCCTGCGTAGCTGCGGATATCCTAAGCCTGGTCGTGCTCACGCCGCCCGGCGAGCTGGGTGCCGATGTGGTGCTGGGCTCGACTCAACGCTTTGGCGTGCCCATGGGCTATGGCGGCCCCCATGCCGCCTACTTTGCCTGCCGCGACGAATACAAGCGGGCCATGCCCGGGCGCATCATCGGTGTGTCGCGCGATGCCCGAGGCAACACAGCCCTGCGCATGGCCTTGCAGACCCGCGAGCAGCACATTCGCCGCGAGAAGGCCAACTCGAACATCTGCACGGCCCAGGTACTGCTGGCCAATATCGCCGGCTTCTATGCCGTCTATCACGGCCCGGAGGGGCTGCGGCGCATCGCCCAGCGGGTGCACCGGCTGACCTTCATCCTGGCTGCAGGCCTGGAGGCCAAGGGCATCAAGCGCCTGAACCAGCATTTCTTCGATACCTTGACCCTCGATGTCGGTGGTGCCCAGGCGGCGATCATCGAGAGTGCCGAGAATGCGCGCATCAACCTGCGGATCCTCGGGCGTGGACACCTGGGCGTGAGCCTGGACGAGACCTGCAGCGAGGCGACGGTGCTGCGCCTGTTCGATATTTTCCTGGGGGTCGACCATGGTCTGAACATCGCCGAGCTGGATGGCCAGGCCTTGCCCGAAGGCATTCCCGGCGCCCTGGTACGGCGTACGCCGTTCCTCACCCACCCGGTGTTCAACCTGCACCACAGCGAAACCGAGATGCTGCGCTATCTCAAACAGCTGGAGAACAAGGACCTGGCGCTGAACCAGTCGATGATCCCGCTGGGCTCCTGCACCATGAAGCTCAACGCCACCAGTGAGATGATCCCTATCACCTGGCCTGGCTTCGCCCTGTTGCACCCCTTCGTCCCGGCGGCTCAGGCCCAGGGCTACAAAGCCATGATCGACGAGCTGGAAAGCTGGTTATGCGCCATAACCGGCTTCGATGCGATCTGCATGCAGCCCAACTCCGGTGCCCAGGGCGAATATGCCGGTCTGATGGCGATCACCCGTTATCACCACAGCCGCCATGAACCGCAGCGGACCTTGTGCCTGATTCCTTCCTCCGCCCACGGCACCAACCCGGCCTCGGCGCAGATGGCCGGCATGGAGGTGGTGATCGTCGAATGCGACGACGCTGGCAACGTCGACCTCGACGACCTCAAGGCCAAGGCCCGTCAAGCCGGCACACGGCTGTCATGCCTGATGATCACCTACCCGTCGACCCACGGCGTGTACGAGGAAGGTATCCGCGAGATCTGCGAAGTGATCCACCAGCACGGTGGCCAGGTGTACATGGACGGCGCCAACCTCAACGCCCAGGTCGGCCTCGCGCGGCCGGCGGACATCGGTGCCGATGTCTCGCACATGAACCTGCACAAGACGTTCTGCATCCCCCACGGCGGTGGCGGCCCGGGCATGGGGCCGATCGGCGTGCGCGCGCACCTCAAGCCGTTCGTTGCCAGCCACCCCGTGGTGCCGGTGCCGGGGCTCGACCCGAACAACAGTGCCGTCAGCGCAGCCCCGTGGGGCAGTGCCAGCATCCTGCCGATCAGTTGGATGTACATCGCCATGATGGGGCCGCAACTGGCCGACGCCAGCGAGGTGGCGATCTTGTCGGCCAACTACCTGGCCCGCCAGCTCGAAGGGGTCTTCCCGGTGCTCTACCGTGGGCGCAACGAACGCGTGGCCCATGAATGCATTCTCGACCTGCGCCCACTCAAGGCCTTGACCGGCATCACCGAGGAGGATGTCGCCAAGCGTCTGATGGACTACGGCTTCCATGCACCGACCATGTCGTTCCCGGTGCCGGGAACGCTGATGGTCGAGCCGACGGAGAGCGAGTCCAAGGCCGAGCTGGACCGCTTCGTCGAGGCGATGCTGGCGATTCGTGCGGAAATAGACCAGGTACAGGAGGGCAGCTGGCCGGCAGATGACAACCCGCTGAAGCATGCGCCGCATACCTTGGCCGACGTATTGGCGCCATGGACGCGACCATACAGCCTGGAGCAGGCGGTCGCCCCCAGTGCCCACGTCCGGCAGCACAAGTACTGGCCGGCGGTGAACCGGGTCGACAACGTGTATGGAGACAGGAACCTGTTTTGCGCGTGTGTGCCGGTGGAAGCGTATCGCTGATTTTGCAAGCCCTTGTGGGAGCGGGCTGGTCCCGCGATCAAGGGCGAAGCCCTTGCCAGGCGACGATGATATCGGGCCCGGCCCAATCGCGGGACGAGCCCGCTCCCACAGGGGGCGGCTGCGCTAGCCGCTTGTGCTCAGCGCGACCGCGATGGGGTTACTCGACGACGGCGTTCTTGGCCAGGATCGCGTTGGCCAGGTCCATGTCGCTCGCCTTCATGCCTGGATTGTCGGCGCGCACCTTGCGAATCGCCGCTTCCAGGTAAGGCCCGCGGATGGCGCCTTCGCTGGCGACGAAGCTGCCGGCATCGTCCTGGGCAGCCAGGACCATCTTGTGGTCGGCAGAGGTCAGGTAGCTCGATGCGGTGGTCGCGCCGGAAGAAATGACGTTGCGCCAGAAGGTTTCATCGTCGGCCATGGCGGAGCCGAGGGGCAGCGAGAGCAGGGCAGCGGCTGCGATGACGGTTTTGAGACGCATGATGCATTCACCTCGAATGGTGAGGGTTGTGGGATGGCCGCTTTGATCTTGCCTAGGTGACGCAAGTTCCCTGAATACAAGGGTTTTTTCCTCAAGAGCAGACGCGTAGCACCTCCGCCAGGCTGGTTGTGCCGGCCTCGACTTTCGCTTCGCCGCACCGACGCAGATCCTGCAGCCCTTCGGCAACAGCCTGTTGGCGCAAGGTCGCCAAGTCGCTGCCCGGGCCGATGCTGGCGCGCAGCTGTGCACTGGGCGTCAACAGCTCGAACAGGCCCGTGCGGCCGTGGTACCCGGTGCCCCGGCAGGTGCGGCAGGGCAGGGTTTCGTGGGCCGCGGCGCCCCGGCAGTCGACACACAGCGTGCGCACTAGGCGCTGAGCCATGATGCCGAGCAGCGTGGCCTTGATCAGGTAGTCGGCCACGCCCAGTTCTTGCAGCCGGATGATCGCGCTGCAGGCGTCGTCGGTGTGCAGCGTGGAAAGTACCAGGTGCCCGGTCAATGCGGCTTGGACGGCGACCTGTGCGGTTTCGCGGTCACGGATCTCGCCCACCATGATGATGTCCGGGTCCTGGCGCAGCAAAGCCCGGACGCCGTTGGCAAAACCCAGGTCCAGGCCCGGCTGGACCTGCAATTGGTTGAACGCCGGCTCCAGGCGTTCGATGGGGTCTTCGATGGTGCACAGGTTGACCTGGGGTGTGGCCAGTTGCCGAAGGCTGGCGTAGAGCGTACTGGTCTTGCCTGACCCGGTGGGGCCTGTGACCAGGAGGATGCCCTGGCGATGGCCGAGCAGGGCTTGCCATTGCCGCAGTTGCTCGCCTTCCAGGCCCAGCCGGTCGAAGTCCTGGTGCAGCTGTTGCGGGTCGAACAGGCGCAGCACGAGTTTCTCGCCGAAGGGCGTGGGCAGGGTGGACAGGCGCAGCTCCACTTCGCCACCACCGGGTAGGCGGCTTTTCAGGCGGCCGTCCTGGGGGCGGCGTTTTTCTGCTACGTCCATGCGTCCCAGATGTTTCAGGCGGCTGACCAAGGCCAGGGTGACGCCTGCGGGAAAGGCATAGACACCGTGCAGCAGGCCGTCGATGCGATAACGCAGTTGCCCCTGTTCGCGGCGCGGTTCGAGGTGGATATCGCTGGCCCGCTGTTCGATGGCGTACTGCAGCACCCAGTCGACGATGTGCACGATATGCGCATCATCGGCGCTGGCGTCGGTATGGCGCTGGCCCAGCTCCAGCAACTGCTCCAGCTCCCCCAGGCCGGTAGGCTGCTGGTACTGGGCGCCCTGGACCGAATGGGCCAGGCGAAAGAAGGTCTGGGCCAGCTGGCGGATCTGCACCGGGCTTGCCAGTACCCGCCGGACCGGCTTGCCCAGGCTGCGAGTAAGGTCAGCTTCCCATTCGCACTGGTAGGGCTGGGCGCTGGCCACCGTGACGCTGTTGTCGTCCGCAGCCACGGCCAATATGCCGTGGCGCTGGGCGAAGGCCGGGGACATCAACCCGCTGACCTTCTGCACGTCGACCTGCAGCGGGTCGATGCGCAAGAAGGGTTGCTTGGCCTTGCTGGCGAGCCATTGGCAAAGAGTGTCCAGGTCCAGGCGCCGGCCTGGACGCTGACGATCCTCGAGGGCCAGGCCGGCGATGCGTTCCAGCGGGTGGATGCTTGGCTGGCCGCTGGCCTGCTCGAGGACGCGCAGGGTATCGCCGGCATCCAGGCGCTGGTCGAGCAGCAGGGCATCGAGCAGCCGGCCCAGGTCGAGGGCGTGGGTATCGTCGGTGTGCATACTTGGCTTCCTTGCCAGATGGGTCGGTGCTGGTAAGGCTAGCCGGCATGACAAGGTGCAGGCGGGGCAAAGGGTTTCGGGATCTTGCGCGATCTTGTGGGAGGCTACCCCGCCCTTCGGGCTGCGCTGTTGGGCAAAGAACCGGTGGCAAGCGCTGACCTCTGTGGGAGCGGGCTCGCGCAAAACTGTGCAGCGCGAACAGAATGAACACGCGGTACTGGGATAATTCTCCGCTATGATTCCTTCGATTCCCTTGGGTTTTCGATCGAGAAATTCAAATTTTCATAGTTAAAGGACTTATTAATGCAAGGTGAACTGGACGCCTATGACCGGCGCATCCTGGCGTTGCTGCAAGAAGACGCTTCGTTGTCCAGCGCGCAGATCGCCGAACGTGTCGGGCTGTCGCAATCGCCCTGCTGGCGGCGCATTCAGCGTTTGAAAGATGAAGGCGTGATCCGCAGCCAGGTGACGTTGCTCGACCGCAAGAAAGTCGGCCTGAACACGCAGATCTTCGCTGAGGTCAAGCTCAATGCCCACGGGCGCTCGAATTTCACCGAGTTCACCGAGGCGATCCGCGGCTTTCCGGAGGTACTCGAATGCTATGTGCTGATGGGCTCGGTGGACTTCCTGCTGCGCATCGTCACGTCGGACATCGAAGCCTACGAGCGATTCTTCTTCGAGAAGCTGTCGAATGTGCCGGGGATCCAAGAGGTCAATTCGATCGTGGCCTTGTCCGAGATCAAGTCCACGACCAGCTTGCCCTTGGCCTAGGCACCTCTCGCGTCCTCCGCATGTCGCCGCCCCTGTAGGAGCGGCCTTGCGCCGCGAAAGGGCTGCAAAGCAGCCCCATTGCGCGCTGGATCAGCGCGTGGACGCAGATTTGAGCAGGTACTTCCAGGCGCGGTTCTGGTCCACCGCGCGGGCCTGTTCGATGCGGGCTTCCAACAACTCGTCGGACAACGGTTGTTCGGCCAGTTGGTGCAGTTTGTTCAGCTCGCCATAGAGACGGTCGAGTTGCGGTACGTCCAGTACCTGGCGGGCATGGTGCAACCAGGCCTGCAGGCGCTCGATGCGCGGTAGCTGTTCGGCCAGGTCTTCGGGGCGCTGCTTGTACAGCGGCAATTGCAATGCACGAGCTTCCTCGCCGAGCAGGTGCATCAGCCAGCTGGCCAGGTGCGCCTTGCCCTGGCGTTCGCCACGGCCTTTACGCTCCTCGGTCCAGGCGCGGGCCAGCAGCCAGCGCGAGGTTTCCAGGGAGAACTGGCCCCAGCGGGTGTCTTCCAGCTCGTCGGCGAACTGCTCGGGGGCGACGCGGCGGACGTCTTCGTCGTCATTTCCGGCCTGCACCAGTGGGCGCCAATCTTCCAGCAGCGCGTCCAGGCGGCTGCGCAGCTCACGGGTGGTGGCCCGAGGTGCAGCCTGGCCCAGGGTGCTGACCAGAGCGCGCAGTTCTGCCAGGCACTGCACCCAACCCTGCAACAGGCTCCAATGGCCATTGTGGCGGTACTGCTCGGCCAGGCGCTGGCTGCTGCCCAGCAACTGCCAAGCAAGGGCGGCGAAGGCGTCGTCCAGTGCGGTTTCGGCTTCCAGCACGGTGGTCGGCAGGCTCAGGTCATAGCTGTCGGGCTCGAGCAGGCGATAGCCACGCTCGGCCTTGCTGATGTCGCACGGCATCAGGGGCAGGCTGGCGGCCAGCTCGGCGGCGAGTTCAAGCAGCGCCTCGGGCGCGCCTTCGCGCAGCTCCAGTTCCAGTTCGCAGATTGCTTCCTTGCGCTTGCCGGCAATCACGAAGCCTTGGTCCAGGGCGGCTTCGATCACCACCTTGGCCTTGCCACGGCCCCAGGCGATTTCGGCATATTCGCGGGTGAAGTCGGTGGTGAACAGTGGCTTGATGGTCTTTTTGTCCAGCCCGGCCAGCTGGGCCGGCCAGCAGGTGTCGTCGAGCTTCTTCAGGTCGAGCTTGACCTTGTCCAGGTGCCATTCGTACTCGTTGCGCTCGGACAGGCCGGCCACGCTCTGGCCGCGGCACTTGAGGGTCTGGATGACCTGCTCGCCATCGCGGCGCAGGCGCAGGGCGACGTGGGCGGCGGAGAGTTCACGCTCCGGGGTGTCGAAGTACTGGTTGAGCAGTTCGCGGGTCTGCCAACCGGACTTGTTGCGCTTTTTCAGCAGGGGGTGCTCGCGCAGGGCGGCCAGGGTCTCGCGGCTGGCGCGGAGCTTGAGTTCGGTTTCTTTGTGCATCGCAGGCTCGAAGGAGGGCATCTTTGGGTGCAGTCTACAGGAGTCGCTTGTGGACTGTTGCATTTGGGGGCGCTGCGCACCCCTTTCGCGACACGAGGCCGCGCCTGCGCCCAGTGTCGGCCCTTGTCGGAGCGGCCCTGTGCAGCGAGAAGGCCCCAGCATTGCTTGCCGCAAGCGGGGACGGCATTGCTATGATGGGCAACGCCTCCGAGGAGTACGCGCATGCCGTTGCCGTCGCTGAAAGACCAATTCGCCGCCCTGATCGCTGCGCCCTCGGTCAGTTGCACCCAACCTGCGCTGGACCAGTCCAACCGCCAGGTCATCGAACTGCTGGCCGGCTGGTTGGGCGACTTGGGCTTTGCCTGCGAAATTCGCCAGGTGACTCCTGGCAAGTTCAACCTGCTGGCCAGCCGTGGCAGCGGCCCTGGCGGGCTGGTCCTGGCCGGCCATAGCGACACCGTGCCCTATGATGAGCAATTGTGGTCCAGCGACCCACTCAAGCTGACCGAGATCGACGGCCGTTGGGTGGGCCTTGGCAGTTGCGACATGAAAGGCTTTTTCGCGCTGGTCATCGAGGCGGTCTTGCCGCTTCTGGCCCACGACTTCAAGCAGCCGCTGCTGATCCTCGCTACCTGCGACGAAGAAAGCTCCATGTCCGGTGCCCGCGCCTTGGCCGAGGCTGGCCAGCCCCTCGGCCGCGCGGCGGTGATCGGCGAGCCCACCGGGTTGCGACCGATCCGCATGCATAAAGGCATCCTCATGGACCGCATCGACATCCTCGGACGCAGCGGCCATTCGTCGGACCCCAGCCTTGGGCACAGTGCCCTGGAGGCCATGCACGCGGTGATGGGCGAACTGATGGGTTTGCGCCAGCAATGGCAACAGGCCTACCGCAACCCGCAGTTCAGCGTGCCGACCCCGACCTTGAACTTCGGTTGCATCCATGGTGGCGACAACCCCAACCGTATCTGCGGCCAGTGCGCCCTGGAGTTCGACCTGCGCCCCTTGCCGGGCATGGACGTCGAGCAGTTGCGTGCGGCCATCCGCGAGAAGCTGGTACCGCTGGCCGAGCGCCTGGAAGTGCGCATCGACTACGCGCCGCTGTTCCCGGAGGTACCGCCCTTCGAGCAGCCGGCCGATACCGAGCTGGTGCAACTGGCCGAGCGGCTTACCGGGCATCGTGCCGAAGCGGTGGCCTTTGGCACCGAAGCGCCTTATCTTCAGCAACTGGGTTGCCAGACCATCGTGCTCGGCCCAGGCGACATTGCCTGTGCGCACCAACCGGGCGAATACCTTGAAATGTCACGAATCGAGCCTACCGTGCGTCTATTGCGTGACCTGATCCGGCACTATTGCCTGAGCTAAACGTTCTTCGACCTGATTCGTCCTTGCCTAGAGGAGACCGCGCGTGACCGCAAGCCTGTTCCGACGATGATTTTGAACGCCGCCGTTTGTTTCGCCGTTCTCCGTTCACTTATCCACAGGCCCTGTCATGCCCGAATACGTCAACTGGCTACGCCATGCGTCCCCCTATATCAATGCCCATCGCGATTGCACCTTCGTGGTCATGCTCCCCGGCGATGGCGTGGACCACCCCAATTTCGGCAACATCGTCCATGACCTGGTGCTGTTGCACAGCCTGGGTGTGCGGCTGGTGCTGGTGCATGGCTCGCGCCCGCAGATCGAAAGCCGCCTGGCCGCCCGCGGATTGACGCCGCACTATCATCGCGGCATGCGCATCACCGATGCGGCGACCCTCGATTGCGTGATCGATGCCGTCGGTGCCTTGCGCCTGGCCATCGAGGCGCGGTTGTCCATGGACATCGCCGCTTCGCCGATGCAAGGCTCGCGGCTGCGGGTGGCGTCCGGCAACTTGGTGACCGCTCGCCCGATCGGCGTGCTCGAAGGCGTTGACTACCACCACACCGGCGAGGTGCGGCGTATCGACCGCAAGGGGATCAACCGCCTGTTGGACGAGCGCTCCATCGTGTTGCTTTCGCCCTTGGGCTACTCGCCCACTGGCGAAATCTTCAACCTGGCCTGCGAAGACGTGGCTACCCGCGCTGCCATCGAGCTGGGGGCCGACAAGCTGCTGCTGTTCGGCGCCGCACCGGGCCTTTTGGATGAAAACGGCAAGCTGGTGCGCGAACTGCGCCCGCAGCAGGTTGCACCGCACCTGCTGCGCTTGGGCAGCGACTACCAGGCCGAGCTGCTCGATGCCGCCGCCGAGGCCTGCAAGGGCGGCGTGGCGCGTAGCCATATCGTCAGCTATGCCGAGGACGGCGCGTTGCTGACCGAGCTGTTCACCCGCGAGGGTGGCGGCACGCTGGTGTCCCAGGAGCAGTTCGAGGTCGTGCGCGAGGCGACCATCGACGATGTCGGCGGCTTGCTGGAGCTGATCAGCCCGCTGGAAGAGCAGGGCATCCTGGTGCGGCGTTCGCGCGAGGTGCTGGAGCGTGAGATCGAACAGTTCAGCGTGGTCGAGCGCGAAGGCATGATCATCGCCTGCGCAGCGCTGTACCCGATCGCCGATTCGGAGGCGGGGGAGCTGGCTTGCCTGGCGGTGAACCCGGAGTATCGCCATGGTGGCCGCGGCGACGAGTTGCTCGAACGTATCGAGAGCCGGGCGCGGCAGCAGGGGCTCAACACCCTGTTCGTGCTGACGACCCGTACCGCGCACTGGTTCCGCGAACGCGGCTTTGCCCCCAGCGGCGTTGAGCGTCTACCGGCGGCAAGGGCTTCGCTGTACAACTACCAGCGTAATTCGAAGATTTTCGAGAAACCGTTGTAATAGTCGTTACCTGCAACGGCCCTATCGCCGGCAAGCCGGCTCCCGCAGGTGCGGCGCGGGCTAAGGGGGAGCCGGCTTGCCGGCGATAGGGCCGGTACAGGCAACCCGTGATTCAATGAAAAACGCCGCCCCTGAGGGCGGCGTTTTCATTACACGGTGTGCAGGTACCAGTTGTACTCGAGGTCGGAGATCGAATGCTCGAACTCCTCCAGCTCGCTCTCCTTGCACGCGACGAAGATGTCGATGTACTTCGGATCGATGTACTTGTTCAGGATCTCGCTGTCGTCCAGCTCGCGCAGTGCATCGCGCAGGTTGTTCGGCAGGCTCTGCTCCAGTTGTTCGTACGAGTTGCCTTCGATCGGCTCGCCCGGCTCGATCTTGTTGGTCAGACCATGGTGCACGCCGGCCAGCACGGCAGCCATCATCAGGTACGGGTTGGCGTCGGCACCGGCCACGCGGTGCTCGATGCGCACGGCATCCGGCGAGCCGGTAGGCACGCGCAGGGCCACGGTGCGGTTGTCCAGGCCCCAGCTCGGTGCGTTCGGCACATAGAACTGCGCACCGAAGCGGCGGTACGAGTTGACGTTCGGGCAGAGGAAAGCCATGGACGCGGGCAGGGTCTCGAGCACACCGCCGACAGCGTGACGTAGCGCGGCGTTCTGCTCGGGATCCTCGCTGGTGAAGATGTTGTTGCCATCTTTGTCCAGCACGGAGATATGCACATGCAGGCCGTTGCCAGCCTGGCCCGGGTAGGGCTTGGCCATGAAAGTGGTGTCCATTTCATGGTCGTAGGCGATGTTCTTGATCAGGCGCTTGAGCAGCACCGCATAGTCACAGGCCTTGAGCGGGTCGGCGACATGGTGCAGGTTGACCTCGAACTGCGCCGGGGCACTTTCCTTGACGATGGCGTCGGCAGGGATGCCTTGCTCCTTGGCGCCTTCGAGGATGTCCTGCAGGCAGTCGGCGTATTCGTCCAGGTCGTCGATCAGGTACACCTGGGTCGACTGTGGGCGCTTGCCGGAAATCGGCGAACGGGGCGGCTGCGGACGGCCGTTCACGTTTTCCTGGTCGATCAGGTAGAACTCCAGCTCGAACGCCGCGCAGATGGTCAGGCCCATCTCGGTGAACTTGCTTACCACCTGGCGCAGGACCTCGCGTGGGTCGGCGAAGAACGGCTCGCCTTCCAGCTCGTGCATGGTCATCAGCAACTGTGCGGTAGGGCGCTTCTGCCAGGGTTCGTTGGAGAGGGTGCCAGGAATCGGGTAGCAGATGCGGTCGGCATCGCCGATGTCCAGGCCGAGCCCGGTGCTTTCGACGGTGGAACCGTTGATATCCAGGGCGAAGAGGGAGGCGGGCAAGTTGATGCCTTTCTCGTAAACCTTGTGGAGGCTGGTGCGCTCGATGCGCTTGCCGCGCACCACACCATTCATATCTGCAATCAGAAGGTCAACGTAGAGAACCTCAGGATGTTCCTTAAGGAACGCGTTCGCTTCGTTAAGCTGAACGGCACGCGGGGGTACCGACATGATGCAACACCTTTGTTGTTAAAAATATCAATCAAGGGGGGCTTGCAAGCCCAGTCAATCCGAAAGACCTGGCGAAGTCAAGCCAACCCCATGATGCCCCTAAATGGCACAGCGACGGCAGAAATGCTGCATCTGGGGGCGAATCATTATCCGCTATTTTGGGCGCAAAGGGCTATCTCGCGCTGAGCGTGTTTTATTTTTTACGGAGGTGTTGTGTAAAAAAATGAACAAGGCTAAGCTCGGCCACAACCCAGAACACAATAATACGAGGGTCATATGGTCCGCTTGCCGCGACCTGAAAGTGCTGCCTGCGCCGCGCTGTCAGGTCCCCCCAGCATTCGTCGCGAGGGCATGGCCCGCCTCGGAGCCGGTGCGCGTGCGCTGCTCGCAATAATTGACGGCTGGCTCGGATCATCCTCCTTTCGTAGCAGTTTCCTGCACGACTTTTCGCTTTTCTGCCCTTCATTCGCTTCACGGACACGCTTGTTTCGAGTGTATCCGCTGCCGTCCCGTGCATGCGCTTTTGCTTTAGCCAAGCACTGCATCCAGAATCAAGGCGCGGGTCTGTCCAGGCACTTGCAGCCAGGCAGCGCCCACCTTGATCGACGCCAGGCGTCAGCGGCGCCCGACCTTCATCAGCCGGGCCACATTACCTCCTGAGGTATTTATGAGTAACAACCTCGACCAGCTCACCGATTGGTTGAAAGAGCACAAGATCACCGAAGTGGAATGCCTGATCAGCGACCTGACCGGCATCACCCGCGGCAAGATTTCGCCGACCAACAAGTTCATCGCCGAAAAAGGCATGCGTCTGCCCGAGAGCGTGCTGCTGCAGACCGTGACCGGCGACTATGTCGACGACGACATCTATTACGAATTGCTCGACCCGGCCGATATCGACATGATCTGCCGCCCCGACGAGAACGCGGTGTTTCTCGTGCCTTGGGCCATCGAGCCGACCGCCCAGGTGATCCACGACACCTATGACAAGAAGGGCAACCCGGTCGAGCTGTCGCCGCGCAACGTGCTCAAGAAGGTCCTCAAGCTGTATGCCGACAAAGGCTGGCAGCCGATCGTCGCGCCGGAAATGGAGTTCTACCTGACCAAGCGCAGCGAAGACCCGGACTTTCCGTTGCAGCCGCCGGTAGGCCGCTCCGGCCGCCCGGAAACCGGTCGCCAGTCATTCTCCATCGAGGCCGCCAACGAATTCGACCCGCTGTTCGAAGACGTGTACGACTGGTGCGAACTGCAGCAGCTGGACCTGGACACATTGATCCACGAGGACGGCACGGCGCAGATGGAGATCAACTTCCGTCACGGCAGCGCCTTGCACCTGGCCGACCAGATCCTGGTGTTCAAGCGCACCATGCGCGAGGCGGCGCTCAAGCACAACGTGGCCGCCACCTTCATGGCCAAGCCCATGACCGGCGAGCCGGGCAGCGCCATGCACCTGCACCAGAGCGTGATCGACGTGGCCACCGGCAAGAACATCTTTTCCAACGATGACGGCAGCATGAGCGAGCTGTTCCTGCACCACATCGGTGGGTTGCAGAAGTTCATCCCCGAGGCGTTGCCGCTGTTCGCCCCCAACGTCAACTCGTTCCGCCGTTTCCTGCCGGACACCTCGGCACCGGTGAACGTCGAGTGGGGCGAGGAGAACCGCACCGTAGGCCTGCGCGTGCCGGATGCCGGCCCACAGAACCGCCGTGTGGAGAACCGCCTGCCAGGCGCTGATGCCAACCCCTACCTGGCCATCGCTGCGAGCCTCTTGTGCGGCTACATCGGCATGGTCGAGGGGATCGGTGCCAGCGCGCCGGTCCAGGGCCGCGGCTATGAGCGCCGCAACCTGCGTCTGCCGCTGACCATCGAGGATGCCCTGGAACGCATGGAGAACTGCCGTGCCCTGGACCAGTACCTGGGCAAGAAATTCATCACCGGTTACGTCGCCACCAAGCGTGCCGAACACGAGAACTTCAAACGGGTAATCAGCTCCTGGGAACGTGAGTTCCTGCTGTTTGCCGTCTGATCAACCCTGGGGCCGCTGGAGCGCGGCTGTCGGATAACGGAGAAGCCCATGAGCGTCAACAACCCGCAAACCCGTGAATGGCAAACCTTGAGCGGTGAGCACCACCTTGCACCTTTCAGCGATTACAAGCAGCTGAAGGAAAAAGGGCCGCGCATCATCACCAAGGCCCAGGGCGTGCATTTGTGGGACAGCGAGGGGCACAAGATCCTCGACGGCATGGCGGGCCTGTGGTGCGTAGCGGTCGGCTATGGTCGTGAGGAGCTGGTGCAGGCGGCGGAAAAACAGATGCGCGAGCTGCCGTACTACAACCTGTTCTTCCAGACCGCCCACCCGCCAGCGCTGGAGCTGGCCAAGGCGATCACCGACGTGGCGCCCAAGGGCATGACCCATGTGTTCTTCACCGGCTCCGGCTCCGAAGGCAACGACACCGTGCTGCGCATGGTCCGCCATTACTGGGCGCTCAAGGGCAAGCCCGGCAAGCAGACCCTCATCGGCCGTATCAACGGCTACCACGGCTCCACCGTCGCCGGCGCAAGCCTGGGCGGCATGAGCGGCATGCACGAGCAGGGCGGCCTGCCGATCCCTGGCATCGTGCATATCCCGCAGCCGTACTGGTTCGGCGAGGGGGGCGACATGACCCCGGACGAATTCGGCGTCTGGGCCGCCGAGCAGTTGGAGAAGAAGATCCTGGAAGTCGGCGAGGACAACGTCGCCGCTTTCATCGCCGAGCCGATCCAGGGGGCCGGTGGGGTGATCATCCCGCCTGAAACCTACTGGCCCAAGGTCAAGGAGATCCTCGCCAAGTACGACATCCTGTTCGTCGCCGATGAAGTGATCTGTGGTTTCGGCCGCACCGGCGAATGGTTCGGCTCCGACTACTACGGCCTCGAACCCGACCTGATGACCATCGCCAAGGGCCTGACCTCCGGTTACATCCCCATGGGCGGTGTGATCGTTCGTGACGAAGTGGCCAAGGTGCTCGCCGAGGGCGGGGACTTCAACCACGGCTTCACCTACTCCGGCCACCCGGTCGCGGCTGCCGTGGGCCTGGAAAACCTGCGCATCCTGCGTGATGAGAAGATCATCGAGCGTGCCAAGGCAGACACGGCACCTTATTTGCAAAAGCGTTTGCGCGAGCTTCTGGACCACCCGCTGGTGGGCGAGGTCCGCGGCCTGGGCCTGCTCGGCGCGATCGAGCTGGTCAAGGACAAGGCCACCCGCAGCCGCTTCGAGGGCAAGGGCGTTGGCATGATCTGCCGCCAACATTGCTTCGAAAACGGCCTGGTGATGCGTGCGGTGGGCGACACCATGATCATCGCACCGCCCTTGGTAATCAGCCGTGAAGAGATTGACGAGCTGGTGGAAAAGGCACGCAAGTGCCTGGATTTGACTTATGAGGCGATCAAGTAACGGTCTGCTAGGCTGGCAGCGTGACATTAAGCGGTTACAAGGTCCTGCTTTTCTTGAAACAGCGCCTTGTAACTTGCCAGACTAGCGACTGTTTCAGTCGCCCAGCGCTGTACCGTGGGATCTTGGCTGCTGAACAGATGGCTTGATAATAAATTCTGGAGCATTTCGCATGAAGAAAATGGGCAAGACGTTGCTGGCCACGGCCCTGTTGGGTGCCATGGCAACCGCTGTTCAGGCTGAAGACAAGGTATTGAACGTCTATAACTGGTCGGACTATATCGCGCCGGACACCATCGCCAAGTTCGAGAAACAAAGCGGCATCAAGGTCAAGTACGACGTGTTCGACAGCAACGAAACCCTGGAAGCCAAGTTGCTGGCGGGCAAGTCGGGTTATGACGTGGTCGTGCCGTCCAACAACTTCCTGGCCAAGCAGATCAAGGCAGGCGTCTACGAGGAACTGGACCGTTCCAAGTTGCCGAACTGGAAGAACCTGGACGAAGACCTGCTCAAGGCCGTGGGCGATGCCAGCGACCCGGGCAACAAGCATGCCTTCCCGTACATGTGGGGCTCCATCGGCATCGGCTACAACCCGGAGAAGGTCAAGGCTGCGCTGGGCGTGGACAAGATCGATTCCTGGGATGTGGTGTTCAAGCCCGAGAACATCGCCAAGCTCAAAAGCTGTGGCGTGAGCTTCCTCGACGCGCCGACCGAGATGATTCCGGCTGCGCTGCACTACCTGGGCTTGCCGAGCAACAGCACCAAGAAAGACGACCTGAAGAAGGCCGAGGAGCTGTTCCTGAGCATTCGTCCTTCGATCACCTACTTCCACTCGTCCAAGTACATCGGCGACATGGCCAACGGCAACATCTGCGTGGCCGTCGGTTACTCGGGCGACCTGGAGCAGTCCAAGGCCCGCGCTCACGAAGCCGGCGACAAGGTCAAAGTGGACTACATCATTCCGAAAGAAGGTGCCGGTACGTTCTACGACATGGTCGCCATCCCTAAAGATGCCGAGCACAAGGATGCCGCGTACAAGTTCATGGACTTCCTGATGCAGCCGGAAATCATGGCCGAGATCACCAACGCCGTGCGCTTCCCGAACGGCAACAAGGCCGCCACCCAGTACGTGGACAAGGAAATCACCAGCGACCCGAGCATCTATCCGCCTGCTGAAGTGAAGAAGCAGCTGTATGCGATCGCTGCACCTGAAGCCAGCGCGCAGCGCCTGATCACCCGCAGCTGGACCAAGATCAAGTCGGGCAAGTAAGCCCGTCTCGAAGCCTTCTGGGCCGGGGTTTCCCGGCCCAGAAGGCCTGCAAGGCAAATTAGTTTGCGGCATCGATGCAGCGAAGGTAAGTTGCGCGCCGGTTTTGCGTGTACGGCGGCGTCACGCCGGCACCTGGAGGCACTGATCGTGAGGACCACCCACTTGTCTATTTCCTTATTTCGCAAGGCCATGATGGCTGGAGCGGGTCTGACGCTGGCATTCGGCGTCCAAGCAGCGCCGACGGTGCATATCTATAACTGGTCGGACTACATCGGGCCGACGACCCTTGCCGATTTCCACAAGGAAACCGGTATCGAGGCCAAGTACGACGTCTTCGATTCCAACGAAACCCTGGAAGGCAAGCTGCTGGCCGGACGCACCGGCTATGACGTGGTGGTGCCGTCCAACCATTTCCTCGGCAAGCAGATCAAGGCGGGCGCTTTCCAGAAGCTCGACCGCAGCCTGCTGCCCAATTATTCCAACCTGGATCCTGCGCTGATGAAGCGCCTCGAGAAGAACGATCCGGGCAACCAGTACGCCGTGCCCTATCTGTGGGGTACCAATGGCATCGGCTACAACGTCGAGAAGGTCAAGGCCGCGTTGGGCACCGACACCATCGACTCCTGGGCCGTGCTGTTCGAGCCTGAGAACATGAAGAAGCTCTCCAAGTGTGGTGTGGCCTTCCTCGACTCGGCCGACGAAATGCTGCCGGCGGTGCTCAACTACATGGGCCTGGACCCCAACAGCAGCAACCCCAAGGATTATGCCAAGGCCGAGCAGAAGCTGCTGGCGGTACGCCCGTACGTGACCTACTTCCACTCGTCCAAGTACATCACCGACCTGGCCAACGGCGACATCTGCGTCGCGGCAGGTTTCTCGGGCGATGTGTTCCAGGCCAAGGCCCGTGCCGAAGAAGCCGGCAAGGGCGTGAAGCTGGCCTACGCCATTCCCAAGGAAGGCGGCAACCTCTGGTTCGACGTGCTGGCGATCCCCAAGGACGCCAACAACGTCAAGGAGGCCCACGCCTTCATCAACTATCTGCTGAAACCTGAGGTCATCGCCCAGGTCAGCGATTATGTCGGTTACGCCAACCCGAACCCCAAGGCTGGCGACCTGATGGACCAGGCCGTGAGGACCGACGCCGCGGTTTACCCACCGCAGGAAGTGCTGGACAAGATGTTCGTCAATGCCGAGTTGCCACCCAAGGTGCAACGTCTGATGACCCGCAGCTGGACCAAGGTCAAGTCGGGCAAGTAACTATCCAGACCCGCCACGCCGGCTGCGAAAGCCACGCGTGCGGGCATAAAAATCTTGTTGGGAGTTTCACTCATGGCAGTTGCCTCCGGTGCCTATAAAAAAGCCCTCGAGGGTGGCCAGCAACCCAAGCAGGTGCTGGTCAAGATCGACCGGGTCACGAAAAAATTCGACGAAACGGTAGCCGTGGACGATGTGTCCCTGGAAATCCGCAAAGGTGAGATCTTCGCCTTGCTCGGTGGCTCCGGTTCCGGCAAATCGACCTTGCTGCGCATGCTGGCTGGCTTCGAGCGCCCGACCGAAGGGCGGATCTTCCTCGATGGCGTCGACATCACCGACATGCCCCCCTACGAGCGGCCGATCAACATGATGTTCCAGTCCTATGCGCTGTTCCCGCACATGACCGTGGCGCAGAATATCGCCTTCGGCCTGCAGCAGGACAAGATGCCGAAGGCCGAGATCGAGGCCCGCGTGGCCGAGATGCTCAAGCTGGTGCATATGACCCAGTACGCCAAGCGCAAGCCGCACCAGCTCTCTGGCGGCCAGCGTCAGCGCGTGGCCCTGGCCCGCTCCCTGGCCAAGCGCCCCAAGCTGCTGCTGCTCGATGAGCCGATGGGTGCCCTGGACAAGAAGCTGCGTTCGCAGATGCAACTGGAACTGGTGGAGATCATCGAGCGCGTGGGCGTGACCTGCGTGATGGTGACCCACGACCAGGAAGAAGCCATGACCATGGCCCAGCGCATCGCCATCATGCACCTGGGCTGGATCGCCCAGATCGGCTCGCCGGTAGACATCTACGAGACCCCGACCAGCCGCTTGGTGTGCGAGTTCATCGGCAACGTCAACCTGTTCGAGGCAGAGGTGATCGATGACGCCGAAGGCCATGCGCTGATCGCCTCGCCCGAGCTCGAGCGCAAGATCTACGTCGGCCATGGTGTTTCGACCTCGGTCGAGGACAAGCACATCACCTACGCACTGCGCCCGGAAAAAATGCTGGTCACGACCCAGCAGCCAGACTTCGAGCACAACTGGTCGCGCGGCAAGGTCCACGACATCGCGTACCTGGGCGGCCATTCGGTGTTCTACGTCGAGTTGCCCAGCGGCAAGGTCGTGCAGTCGTTCGTCGCCAACGCCGAGCGCCAGGGCACTCGCCCGACCTGGGGCGACGACGTGTACGTGTGGTGGGAAGACGACAGCGGCGTGGTACTGCGCTCATGAACATCCGCAAGCTCAAGCGAGCATTCAACAAGGTGAAGCCGGAGGGCCGCCATCTGGTGATCGGCGTCCCGTTCATCTGGCTGTTCCTGTTCTTCATGCTGCCGTTCTTCATCGTGCTGAAGATCAGCTTCGCCGAAGCCGACGTGGCGATCCCGCCCTACACGGAAATCTACAGCTACGTCGAGGACAAGCTCCAGCTGGTACTCAACATGGCCAACTACGGCCTGTTGACCGAGGACGAGCTGTACATCTCGGCCTACCTCGGCTCGCTGAAGATGGCTTTCTTCAGCACCCTGCTGTGCCTGCTGATCGGCTACCCGATGGCCTATGCCATCGCCAATGCACGCAAGGAGACGCAAACCGTCCTGCTGCTGCTGATCATGATGCCGACCTGGACCGCGATCCTGATCCGCGTCTACGCATGGATGGGGATCCTCAGCAATAACGGCCTGCTCAATGGCTTCCTGTTGTGGACCGGCCTGATCGACCAGCCCCTGCAGATCCTCAATACCAACCTGGCGGTCTACATCGGCGTGGTCTATTCGTACCTGCCGTTCATGATCCTTCCGCTGTACGCAAACCTGGTCAAGCACGACCCGAGCCTGCTCGAGGCGGCCAGCGACCTTGGCTCGAGTACGTTCAACAGCTTCTGGAAGATCACCGTGCCACTGTCGAAGAACGGCATCATCGCCGGCTGCATGCTGGTGTTCATCCCGGTGGTGGGTGAATTCGTGATCCCGGAACTGCTCGGCGGCCCGGAAACCCTGATGATCGGCAAGGTGCTGTGGCAGGAATTCTTCAACAACCGTGACTGGCCGGTGGCATCCGCCCTGGCAGTGGTGATGCTGGCGATCCTGATCGTACCCATCCTGCTGTTCAACCGCAGCCAGGCGAAAGAAATGGAGGGCAGGGCATGAAGCGCTTCAGTTTCTCCAAGCTGATGCTGGTGCTCGGCTTGCTGTTCATCTACCTGCCGATGCTGATCCTGGTGATCTATTCGTTCAACGCCTCGAAGCTGGTGACGGTATGGGGCGGCTGGTCGGTGAAGTGGTACGTTGGTCTGCTCGACAACGCCCAGCTGATGGGTTCGGTGATGCGCTCGCTGGAGATCGCCTGCTATACCGCGGTCGCTGCCGTGGCGCTGGGCACCCTGGCGGCCTTCGTGCTGACCCGGGTGACCCGCTTCAAGGGCCGCACGCTGTTCGGTGGCCTGGTCACCGCGCCGCTGGTGATGCCTGAGGTGATCACCGGTCTGTCGCTGCTGCTGCTGTTCGTGGCCATGGCGCAGATGATCGGCTGGCCGCAGGAGCGCGGCATCGTCACCATCTGGATCGCCCATACCACCTTCTGTGCCGCCTATGTGGCGGTGGTAGTGTCGGCGCGCCTGCGTGAGCTGGACCTGTCCATCGAAGAGGCTGCCATGGACCTGGGCGCCAAGCCGTGGAAGGTGTTCTTCCTGATCACCATCCCGATGATCGCGCCGTCGCTGGCGGCGGGCGGCATGATGTCCTTCGCCCTGTCGCTGGACGATTTGGTGCTGGCCAGCTTCGTGTCCGGCCCGGGTTCGACCACCTTGCCGATGGAGGTATTCTCCGCGGTGCGTTTGGGCGTGAAGCCGGAGATCAACGCCGTGGCCAGCCTGATCCTGCTGTCGGTGTCGCTGATGACCTTCCTGATCTGGTACTTCAGCCGCCGCGCCGAAGAGCGCCGCCGCCGCGCGATCCAGCAGGCGATCGAGGAAGGTGCCATGGCGAATGTCCAGTCATCCCAGGTCCAGCGCCCGGCCCAGGTCGCGGCGTCCGCCTGATTCACCCTGGGGCCGCGTTGCGGCCCTTTCGCGGGGCAAGCCCGCTTCACAGCTACAGCGTCTGCTTGCCTCGCGATGATTCAATCCGGCCAGTACCAGGCCGGCTCATCGAGCATTCCTTGCCCGACCATCGCTGTCTGCCCCAGTTCTTTCTCCAGGCGAATCGAATTGCACGCCTCGTCTTCCTCAAGCGCCGCCACCAACCGCGGGGCATGCGACACCACCCATACCTGGCAATGCTGTGCCGCTTGCCGGATCAGGCGCGCCAGAGCGGGCAACAGGTCCGGGTGCAGACTGGTTTCCGGCTCGTTCAGCACCATCATGCTGGGCGGGCGCGGTGTGAGCAGGGCGGCCACCAGCAATAGGTAGCGCAGGGTGCCGTCGGACAGTTCCGCGGCGCTCAGCGGGCGCAGCAACCCGGCCTGGTGAAAGCGCAGGCTGAACAGACCGCCGGGGGTGGCATCGATGTCGATTTTCGAACCGGGGAAGGCATCGTTGATCGCCGTTTGCAGTGCGTCGAAATCGCCAATTTCCTTGATGGTTTGCAACGCTGCGGCCAGGTCTCTCCCGTCGTGATGCAACACCGGGGTGCGGGTGCCCAGGCGTGAGTGACGGGCAGGGGCATCCGCGTCGGTACGAAAATGGTCGTAGAATCGCCAGCTGCGGATCCGCTCGCGCAAGAGCAGGACTTCAGGCGAGCCCTGCAGGCTGCCCACCTGATCGAACAGGCTGTCGAATTCGGTCATGTGCTGGCTCATGACCTGCCATTGGCGTCCTTCGCGAGCGCGGCACATCGCGCCGCTGCGCTCCACCAGCAGGCTGGCTGGGCGGCATAGGGCTCCTGCCCAGATCGCTTCGTGCTTGATCTGGGGATCGAGGGCGAACTTCGAGCGACTTGGTTCTGGCAGCCCGAAGCCGATGGCATAGCCGAAATCCTGGTCGGAGAAGCCCATTTTCAGACGGCGCACATGCTGGCGTGGCCCACCTTCCACGGGGACCTCGCCCTTGAGCATGCGTCGGCTGATCTTTTCAGGGCCTGCCCAGAAGGTCGAGTCCAGCCCGCCCTCGGCTGCCAGCGCATTGACCACGCCGCCGCGCGCGGTCTCCGCCAGCAGGCGTAACGCCTTGTAGAGGTTGGACTTGCCGCTGCCATTGGCACCGGTGATCACGTTCAACCGCCCCAGGGGCATGATCAACTGGTTGATCGAGCGGTAGTTGGCAATGGCCAGGGTAGTGAGCATGCGAGTTTCCTGCTTCCGGGGAGTGGCCAGTATCCCCGATCCCGTCGATGAATGTTTTGATGGATCCACATCAGTGCCAGTTGTGAAAGCCTGATCTACGCTTCACTGGCGTCCCTCAATCCATTTGGCACGAGCAAGGAGACTGCATGACGGTAACGCGTCCGCTGATGGTCGTTTGCCTGGGGCTGCTGTCCATGCTGTCAGGCTGTGGCAAGGAAGAATCCACCGCCGAGTTGCCCAGGGTCGGCGTGCTGCAGGTACAACCCACCGATTTCGCCGCCCGGGTGACCCTCACCGGTGATGTGCAGGCGCGGGTCCAGACCGACCTGTCGTTCCGCGTGGGCGGCAAGATCATCTCCCGCAGCGTCGATGTGGGTGACCACGTCAAGGCCAACCAGGTGTTGGCGCGCCTGGACCCCAAGGACCTGCAGAACACTGTCGACTCGGCCAAGGCCGAGGTGTTCGCCGAGCAGGCCCGGGTGACCCAGGCCAGTGCCGCCTTCGTCCGCCAGCAGAAGCTGCTGCCCAAGGGCTATACCAGCCAGAGCGAGTACGACTCCGCCGAAGCGGCCCTGCGCAGCAGCCAGAGCGCGCTCAAGGCCGCCCAGGCGCAGCTGGCCAATGCCCGCGAGCAACTGAGCTATACGGCCCTGGTGTCCGAAGCCGATGGGGTGATCACCGCGCGCCAGGCCGAAGTCGGCCAGGTGGTGCAGGCGACCATGCCGATCTTCAGCCTGGCCCGTGATGGCGACCGTGATGCGGTGTTCAATGTCTACGAGTCTCTGTTGGTGGCACCTCCCAGCGACGAAGGCGTGACGGTGAGCCTGCTGGACAACCCCCAGGTCAAGGCCGAAGGCCGTGTGCGTGAAATCACCCCGACGGTGTCCGCCCAGAGCGGCACGGTGCAGGTCAAGGTGGCCTTGCGCAACGTGCCGCCGGGCATGCAGTTGGGCTCGCCGGTGACGGCAACGGCCAACGCCCAGGGCCGGCCGAGCATCGAACTGCCCTGGTCGGCCTTGACCAAGGCGTTGCACGAGCCGGCGGTATGGGTGGTGGGCGAGGGCGACAAGGTCGACCTGCGCAAGGTCCAGGTTTCGCGTTATCTCACGGGCAAGATCGTCGTCGCCGAGGGCCTCAAGAGTGGCGAAACCGTCGTCGTCAGTGGCGGCCAGTTGCTGCATCCGGGTATGCAGGTGGAGAAAGTCGATGCCAAGGATGGAGGAGCCGCCCCATGAAACGCTTGCTGCTGGTGCTGTGCGCCGGTGTTACGCTGGCTGCGTGCAGCAGTGATGAAGAAGCCCCCGTGCCGGTGCGCCCGGTACTGTCCGTGGTGGTCGAGCCGCAGGTGCACTCACAGCTGGGCCGGTTCGCCGGCAGCATCCAGGCACGATTCGAGAGCACCCTTGGCTTTCGGGTATCGGGGCGCATCGCGCGTCGCTGGGTCGATGTAGGTGCCCAGGTGCAGCCCGGCGACACCTTGGCCACCCTCGACCCGACCGACCAGCAGAACCAACTGCGTGCTGCCGAAGGCGATCTGGCCAAGGTCGAGGCGCAGTGGATCAACGCCCAGGCCAACGCGCGTCGGCAACAGCAACTCTACGATCGGGGCGTGGGTGCCCAGGCTCAGCTGGACATCGCCCAGACCGACCTGAAGACCACCGGTGCTGCTCTGGAACAGGCCCGCTCGGCGGTCAGCCAGGCCCGCGACCAGCTCGACTACAGCACCTTGCGCACCGACCACGCCGCCGTGGTCACCGCCTGGCAGGCCGAGGCCGGGCAGACGGTCAGCGCCGGCCAGGCCGTGGTCACTCTGGCGCGGCCGGACGTAAAGGAAGCGGTGATCGACCTGCCGATCACCCTCGCCGAGCAGCTCAGCAAGGCATTGACCTTCACCGTCGCCTCGCAACTGGACCCTGCCATCAACACCACCGCCACCCTGCGCGAGCTCGAGCCCCAGGCCGATGCCACTACCCGCACCCGGCGTGCGCGGCTGACGCTGGCCAGCACCCCGGATGCCTTCCATCTGGGCACGGCGATCAGCGTCACGTTGACCTCCGCCGTGTCGCCGCGCAGCGAGCTGCCGCTCAGTGCCCTGTTCGAAGGCGCCGGCAAGCCTCAGGTATGGGTGATCGACCCGCAACGCAAGACCGTGGCGACCCGTGACGTCACCCTGATCGAGCGCACCGCCAGCAGCATCGTCCTGGCTTCTGGCGTGCAACCGGGCGAGCGTGTGGTCACCGCTGGCGTCAACAGCCTCAAGCCAGGGCAGAAGGTCGCATTCGACGAGGACGCGCAATGAAAGGAAGCTTCAACCTGTCCGAATGGGCACTCAGGCATCAATCCTTCGTCTGGTACCTGATGTTCGTCGGGCTGCTGATGGGGATCTTCTCGTACTTCAACCTCGGGCGAGAAGAAGACCCGTCCTTCACCATCAAGACCATGGTCATCCAGACCCGCTGGCCCGGCGCCACCCAGGACGAGATGCTGTACCAGGTCACCGACCGCATCGAGAAGAAGCTCGAGGAGCTCGACTCCCTCGACTACACCAAGAGCTATACCCGCCCGGGCGAATCCACGGTCTATGTCAACTTGCGGGATACCACCAAGGGCAAGGACATCCCACAGATCTGGTACCAGGTGCGCAAGAAGATCCAGGACATCCGCGGCCAGTTTCCATCGGGTATCCAGGGGCCGGGCTTCAACGACGAGTTCGGCGACGTGTTCGGCTCGATCTATGCCTTTACCGCCGACGGCCTGACCATGCGCCAGTTGCGCGACTACGTGGAGCAGGCTCGGGCCGAAGTCCGTGATGTGCCCAACATTGGCAAGATCGAGATGGTCGGCACCCAGGACGAAGTGCTCTACCTGAACTTCTCGACCCGCAAGCTGGCGGCGCTGGGGATCGATCAGCGCCAGGTCATGCAGGCCCTGCAATCGCAGAACGCGGTGACGCCGGCCGGGGTCATCGAAGCCGGCCCCGAGCGCATCTCCGTGCGTACCACCGGGCAGTTCGCCTCGGAAAAGGACCTTGAGACCGTCAACCTGCGGATCAACGATCGTTTCTTCCGTTTGGCCGATATCGCCGACATCGAGCGCGGTTATGTCGACCCGCCGTCGCCGATGTTCCGCTACAACGGGCAGGACGCGATCGGCCTGGCCATCGGTATGAAGGCCGGCGGTAATATCCAGGTGTTCGGCCAGCGGCTCAAGGCGCGCATGGGCCGCGTGATCAACGATTTGCCGGTGGGGATCGGCGTGCATACCGTGTCGGACCAGGCGGTGGTGGTCAAGCAGGCGGTCGGCGGCTTCACCAGTGCCCTGTTCGAGGCGGTGGTGATCGTGCTGGCGGTGAGTTTCGTCAGCCTTGGCGTGCGCGCGGGCCTGGTGGTGGCCTGCTCCATTCCGCTGGTGCTGGCCATGGTCTTCGTGTTCATGGAGTACAGCGGTATCACCATGCAGCGGATCTCCCTCGGTGCGTTGATCATCGCCCTGGGCCTGCTGGTGGATGACGCGATGATCACCGTGGAAGTGATGGTCACGCGCCTGGAGATGGGCGAAAGCAAGGAGCAGGCAGCGACCTTCGCCTATACCTCGACCGCCTTCCCTATGCTGACCGGTACCCTGGTGACCGTGGCCGGCTTCGTGCCGATCGGGCTCAACGCCAGTTCCGCTGGCGAATACACCTATACCTTGTTCGCAGTGATCGCGGTGGCGTTGTTGGTGTCCTGGGTGGTGGCGGTGTTCTTCGCCCCGGTGCTGGGCGTGCATATCCTCAACAGCAACAAACTCAAGGCCCATGAAGCCGAGCCCGGGCGCGTGGGCCGGGCGTTCGAGCACGGCCTGTTGTGGTGCATGCGCAACCGCTGGCTGACCGTGATCGGTACCATCGTGTTATTCGTGCTGTCGGTGGTCTGCATGCGCTTCGTGCAGAACCAGTTCTTCCCATCCTCGGACCGCCCGGAGATCCTCGTTGACCTCAACCTGCCGCAGAATGCCTCGATCGAGGAAACCCGCAAGGTGGTCGACCGCTTCGAGGCGACGCTCAAGGGTGACCCGACCATCGAGCGCTGGAGCACCTACATCGGCCAGGGCGCGATCCGCTTCTACCTGCCTCTGGACCAACAGTTGCAGAATCCCTACTACGCCCAGTTCGTGATCGTCAGCAAGGGCTTCGAGGAACGTGGTGAGCTCATGGCGCGCCTGCAGGAGCGCTTGCGCAAGGACTTCGTCGGCATCGGCACCAACGTCCAGTCGCTGGAAATGGGCCCGCCGGTAGGCCGGCCGATCCAGTACCGGGTCAGCGGCAAGGACATCGACCAGGTGCGCCGGCATGCCATCGAGCTTGCGACCCTGCTCGATGCCAACGAGCATATCGGCGAGATGATCTACGACTGGAACGAGCCCGGCAAAGTGCTGCGGGTCGAGATCGCCCAGGACAAGGCGCGCCAGCTGGGGCTGTCGTCCGAGGATGTGGCCAACGTGATGAACAGCATCGTCACCGGTGTGCCGGTCACCCAGGTCAACGACAACATCTATCTGGTCAATGTGGTTGCGCGTGCCGAAGACAGCGAGCGTGGCTCGCCCGACACCTTGCAGAACCTGCAGATCCTCACCCCCAACGGCACATCGATCCCGTTGCTGGCGTTCGCCACGGTGCGCTATGAACTGGAGCAGCCATTGGTGTGGCGTCGCGATCGCAAGCCGACCATCACCATCAAGGCCTCGGTCAACGGCGACATCCAGCCCACCGACCTGGTCGCCCAGCTCAAGCCAAAGATCGACGAGTTCGCCAGCCAACTGCCGGTCGGCTATGAAGTGGCCACCGGCGGCACGGTGGAGGAAAGCAGCAAGGCCCAAGGGCCGATCGCCAAGGTGATCCCCTTGATGCTGTTCCTGATGGCGACGTTCCTGATGATCCAGCTGCACAGCGTGCAGAAGCTGTTCCTGGTGGTCAGCGTGGCGCCGCTGGGACTGATCGGTGTGGTCCTGGCCCTGGTGCCGACCGGTACGCCCATGGGCTTTGTGGCGATCCTCGGCATCCTCGCCCTGGCCGGCATCATCATCCGCAACTCGGTGATCCTGGTCACCCAGATCGACGAGTTCCGCGAACAGGGCCTTTCGCCCTGGGATGCGGTGGTGGAGGCCACCAACCACCGACGCCGGCCGATCCTGCTCACCGCCGCCGCCGCCAGCCTGGGCATGATCCCGATCGCCCGGGAAGTGTTCTGGGGGCCGATGGCCTACGCCATGATCGGCGGCATCATCAGTGCAACGCTGCTGACGCTGCTGTTCCTGCCGGCGCTGTACGTGGCCTGGTACAAGATCCGCGAGCCGGAAAAAGCCTGACCAAAACACGCGCCCCTGTAGGAGCGGCCTTGTGCCGCGATGGGGCGCGAAGCGGCCCTTGAATTAACCAATGCGGTTCACCAGGCATCTCGCGCAAGCTGGATTCAGGGCCGCTTCGCGCCCCATCGCGGCACAAGGCCGCTCCTACAGAAAGGGGCGGCGTAGAATTTTTAAAATAGTTATATAAAAATTCTTAAACAGTATTTTTCAGAATAAATGCCGCTCTCTAAGATTGCCCTCAAGCCAGGCGCAATCCCCTTCCTCTGCCCGGCACTTCATTGACAAGGAGAACGAGCATGAGTGCATCCGTGCGTAGCATCGACGGCCAGGACGAAGCCACCATTCTGCGTGAGATCCAGAGCGCCCTGCGTGACCTGCGCTTCGGCGCGGTAGAGATCACCGTGCACAACGCCCAGGTCGTGCAGATCGAGCGCAAGGAGAAGTTCCGCCTGCAGCAGCCCGGCAACAAGTCCGGCTGATCGCGCATCACCTACAAACTAGAAAAAATGCCAATCGGGAGCTTCACCATGTCCATCCGCCGTTATGCGCTTGCCGCCCTGGCCAGTGCCGTTTTTGCCGGTTCCGCGATCGCCAAGGACTACGAACTGTTGAACGTGTCCTACGACCCGACCCGCGAGCTTTACCAGCAGTACAACGCCGAGTTCATCAAGCACTGGCAGGCCACGCACCCAGACGACAAGGTGAAGATCCAGCAGTCCCACGGGGGCTCGGGCAAGCAGGCGCGGGCGGTGATCGATGGCCTGCGCGCCGATGTGGTGACCCTGGCCCTGGCGGGTGACATCGACGAGGTGGCCAAGCTCGGCAAGAGCCTGCCCGCCGACTGGCAAAGCCGCCTGCCGGATGCCAGTACCCCCTACACCTCGACCATCGTGTTCCTGGTGCGCAAGGGCAACCCCAAGGGCATCAAGGACTGGGGCGACTTGATCAAGCCGGATGTCTCCGTCATCACTCCAAACCCCAAGACCTCCGGCGGTGCACGCTGGAACTTCCTGGCGGCCTGGGCCTATGGCCTGAAGACCGGTGGCAGCGAGGACAAGGCCAAGGAATACGTGCAGGCGCTGTTCAAGCATGTGCCGGTGCTCGATACCGGTGCCCGGGGCTCGACCATCACCTTCGTCAACAATGGCCAGGGCGATGTACTGTTGGCCTGGGAGAACGAGGCCTTCCTGGCATTGAAGGAAGACGGCGGCAGCGACAAGTTCGAGATCGTCGTGCCCTCCCTGTCGATCCTCGCCGAGCCGCCGGTGGCGGTGGTGGACAAGAACGCCGAGAAGAAGGGCAACATCGACATCGCCACCGAGTACTTGAAGCACCTGTACAGCCCGGCGGGCCAGCAGATCGCCGCCGAGAACTTCTACCGTCCGCGTGACGAGAAAGTTGCGGCCGAGTTCGGCAAGCAATTCCCGAAACTGGAACTGGTGACCATCGACAAGGACTTCGGTGGCTGGAAGACTGCACAACCCAAGTTCTTCAACGACGGCGGTGTCTTCGACCAGATCTATCAGGCACAGTGATCGCCAAGGAAAAGCGGGGCCGCTTTGCGGCCCATCGCCGGCAAGCCGGCTCCCACAGGAATCGCGCGGCTCTCAGGCCTGTGGGAGCTGGCTTGCCAGCGATGGGCTGCAAAGCAGCCCCAGGATTCAGAAGCCTGCACCAGCCCGAGAGCGCTCTCGGGCTTCGTGCGTTCAACCAGGGACCTTTATGTCACGTCGTATTTCCCCCGTCATACCCGGCTTCGGGCTGACACTGGGCTACACCTTGGTGTACCTCAGCCTGATTGTGCTCATACCGCTGGCTGCCATGTTCGTACACGCCGCGCAGCTGACCTGGGACCAGTTCTGGGCCGTGGTCAGCGCACCGCGAGTACTCGCGGCGTTGAAACTGAGCTTCGGCACCGCGCTGTTCGCCGCGCTCATCAATGGTGTGATCGGCACCCTGCTGGCCTGGGTGCTGGTGCGCTACGACTTCCCGGGACGCAAGGTCATCGATGCGATGATCGACCTGCCGTTCGCCCTGCCCACGGCTGTGGCGGGTATTGCCCTGACGGCGCTGTACGCACCGGCCGGCTGGGTGGGGCAGTTCGCCACCGACCTGGGCTTCAAGATCGCCTACACCCCGCTGGGCATCACCCTGGCGCTGACCTTCGTCACGCTGCCGTTCGTGGTGCGCACGGTGCAGCCGGTACTGGCCGATATCCCGCGGGAAGTCGAAGAGGCCGCGGCCTGCCTGGGCGCCAAGCCGTTGCAGGTGTTCCGCCACGTGCTGGCGCCGGCGCTGCTGCCGGCTTGGCTGACCGGCTTCGCCCTGGCGTTTGCCCGTGGCGTGGGCGAGTACGGTTCGGTGATCTTCATCGCCGGCAACATGCCGATGAAGACCGAGATCCTGCCGCTCTTGATCATGGTCAAGCTGGACCAGTACGACTACACCGGCGCCACTGCCATCGGCGTGCTGATGCTGGTGGTTTCCTTCATCCTGCTGCTGCTGATCAACCTGCTGCAGCGCCGTATCGAAACCCCTTGAAGGAGGCCCGGTAGATGTCCAGTTCATCCCTTGGCGCCGCCGCTGCGGCCAACGCTGCCCGCAGGGGCAGCGCCACCTCGCGTCGCGTATTGATCGGCCTGGCCTGGCTGGTGTTCGTGCTGTTCCTGCTGTTGCCGCTGTTCATCGTGGTGTCCCAGGCGTTGAAGAACGGCTTCGGCACCTTCTTCGAGGCGATCTTCGAGCCTGACGCCCTTTCGGCCCTGAAGCTCACCTTGCTCGCCGTGGCCATCTCGGTGCCGCTGAACCTGGTGTTCGGCGTCAGCGCGGCCTGGTGCGTGAGCAAGTACAACTTCCGTGGCAAGAGCATCCTGGTCACCCTGATCGACCTGCCGTTCTCGGTCTCGCCGGTGATCGCCGGCTTGGTCTATGTGCTGATGTTCGGCGCCCAGGGCCTGTTCGGCCCGTGGCTGCAGGACCACGATATCCAGATCGTCTTCGCCCTGCCGGGCATCGTCCTGGCGACCATCTTCGTCACCGTGCCCTTCGTCGCTCGCGAGTTGATCCCGCTGATGCAGGAGCAGGGCTCCCAGGAAGAGGAAGCCGCACGACTGCTGGGCGCCAATGGCTGGCAGATGTTCTGGCATGTGACCCTGCCGAACATCAAGTGGGGCCTGATCTACGGCGTGGTGCTGTGCACCGCGCGGGCGATGGGCGAGTTCGGCGCGGTGTCGGTGGTGTCCGGGCATATTCGCGGCGTTACCAACACCCTGCCGTTGCACGTGGAGATCCTCTACAACGAGTACAACCATGTCGCGGCCTTCAGCGTGGCCAGCCTGCTGCTGATCCTGGCGCTCTTCATCCTGCTGCTCAAGCAGTGGAGCGAGAACCGTATTAACCGCCTGCGCCACGGCGCAGCGGAGGAATAATTCATGTCGATCGAAGTTCGTAACGTCAGCAAGCGCTTCAACGCCTTCCAGGCCCTGGACAACATCAACCTGGATATCAACAGCGGCGAGTTGGTGGCTCTGCTCGGGCCTTCCGGCTGCGGCAAGACCACCCTGCTGCGGATCATCGCCGGCCTCGAGACGCCGGACCAGGGCAGCATCGTGTTCCACGGCGAGGATGTGTCCGGCCACGATGTGCGTGATCGCAACGTTGGGTTCGTGTTCCAGCACTATGCCTTGTTCCGCCACATGAGCGTGTTCGACAACGTCGCCTTCGGCCTGCGCATGAAGCCCAAGGGCGAGCGCCCGAGCGAGAGCCGCATCGCCGAGAAGGTCCATGAGCTGTTGAACATGGTTCAGCTCGACTGGCTTGCCGACCGCTACCCCGAACAGCTTTCCGGTGGCCAGCGCCAGCGTATCGCCTTGGCCCGCGCCCTGGCAGTGGAGCCGAAGGTGCTGCTGCTCGACGAGCCGTTCGGTGCCCTGGATGCCAAGGTGCGCAAGGAACTGCGCCGTTGGCTGGCGCGCCTGCATGAGGACATCAACCTGACCTCGGTGTTCGTGACCCATGACCAGGAAGAGGCCATGGAAGTGGCCGACCGCATCGTGGTGATGAACAAGGGTGTGATCGAGCAGATCGGCTCGCCGGGCGAGGTGTATGAAAACCCGGCCAACGATTTCGTCTACCACTTCCTGGGCGATTCCAACCGCCTGAGCCTGAGCGAAGGCCAGCATGTGCTGTTCCGCCCCCACGAGGTGTCGCTGTCGCGGCACGAGACCGAGGGTCACCAGGCCGCTGAAGTGCGCGACATCCGGCCGCTTGGCGCGACCACGCGCGTTACCTTGAAGGTGCCGGGCCAGAGCGAGTTGATCGAGGCGGAGGTGGTGAAGGACCACGACAGCCTGAGCGGGCTGGCGCGCGGGGAGACGTTGTTCTTCCGCCCGAAGGTCTGGCAGAAGGTGCCGAATATCTAAGCCGCGACCGACCGCAGGCAAGCGTTTCAGGGCCACTTTCCTTGGCAGGGGGTGGCCTTTTTTTATTTCGTTTTTTCATAGATTTCAGAGAGATAGGGCGATGCCTTTCTGTAACAAAAGCACAGTACCTTAGGCGCTCACCGGCCCCAGGAGAGCATGTGGACATGAACAATGCAGCTGTTTCTCGTCCGACGATGGATCACGAGTCGTTCCGGCGCCTGGCGCAATGGTTGAGGCAGCATGGAAACACTCGGGCTGAGGTGGACGATCCGAGGCGGCTGTTGGGTGGGCGATATCCACAAGGGCTGCTCAGCGAGGCCGAGCTCGAGGCCTTGATCGCGGTTTGGCATTGAGAAAGCGAGGCCCCATCGCGGGACAAGCCCGCTCCCACAGGCCTCCACCAATCTTGGGGCCTACATGATCTTGTAGGAGATCACCCAGCCCTTCGGGCTGCGCTGTCGCGCAGAGAACAACGCACCTCCGTGGGAGCGGGCTTGCCCCGCGATGGGGCGCGCAGCGCCCCCAAAGGTCATCATCAGAACGCGTAGGTCCCGGTCACCACCAGGCTGCGTGGATCACCGAACTGGATCTGCCCGGCACTGGTCGCCGAACTGTAGTAGGTCTTGTCGGTGATGTTGCTCAGGGCCGCCCGCACGTCCCAGTCACGGGTGCGGTAGCCGGCCAGGGCATCCCAGCGGCCATACCCTGGCAGCAGGACGGTGTTCTGGTTGTCGGCATAGCGTTCGCCCACCAGGGTCAGGCCGGTCTCGGCGTACCAGCCAAGCTCGGGCTTCCAGGTAACGAACAGGCTGGCGTTGCGCTTGGCCACATCGTTGATGCGGTTGCCTTGCTGGCCGTTGTTGTCCTTGGCGATGATCGCATCCTGCAAGCCGATGCCACCGCGTACATACCAGTTGCCGACGAGGTTGCCCATGGCGGTCAGCTCGATACCGCGCGAACGCTGCAGGCCGCTGAGCTGGATCAGGTCCGGGTTGTTCGGGTCGCGGGTACGCCGGTTGTACAGTTCCAGTTCATAGATGGCCAGGGTGGTGCTCAGGCGCTCGTCCAGCCAGTCGCTCTTGACCCCGATCTCCTTCTGCCGGGTCAGCTCCGGGCCTGCATCGTTGCCGTTGCCGGGCGCACCAGGTGTTATGCCGATCAGCCCGCCGCCCACCGGCGAGAAGGTCTTGCTCCAGGAGGCATAGAAGGAATGGTCGCGCCAGGGTGAATAGACCACGCCCAGGCGAGGGCTGGTGCTGGTGCTCTCCTGCTTTTCGGTGAGGTTCTTCAGCTTGCTGGTGGTCTGGACTTCGAAGCGGTCGAAGCGCACGCCGGCGAGCAGTTGCCATTGATCGTTCAGGCGGATCTGGTCCTGCAGGTACAGGCCGGCGCTCTGCACCTCGGTGTGGTTGTCGCTGGAAACCTTCATCGCGCCGTTGTGCTGATGCGCGGGTGTCGCACCGGACAGCGGCACCGAGGGCACGCTGCTGCCACCCGAGTGCAACAGCGAATTGCGTCGCTGCTCACCTATCTCCAGGCCGACCAGCAACGTGTGCTCGAGCCCGTAGGTTTGCACGCGGCCTTCCAGCTCCACGGTGTTGAACAGGTTGCGGGTGCTCAGGTCCTGCTGCCAGCGCTGGCGGCTGACCAGGCCGGTGGCGGGGTTATAGGCGGTCTGGTAGGTGTTGTCGAAGTCGCTTTCCAGGGTGAACAGGCTCAGCGTGTGGCGCAGCTGCCATTGATCGTTGAGCTCGTAGTTCAGCCGCGAGCGTAGGGTCTGCGCGCGGTCGTCGATGTAGTCGCGCTGGGTATCGCCGTAGGTGGTATGGCGGCTGACATCGGCGGGCCGGCCGGTCAGCGGGTTACCTGGAATGCCCCGGTCGGGTGTGCGGTTATAGCGGCTGTACTCGTATTGCACCAACCAGTTCAGCTCAGGGGTCAGTTGCCAGCTCATGGACGGTGCGAACAGCTGGCGGCTGCCGTCGATGCCGTCGCGGAAACTGTTGTTGTCCTGGTTGCCCAGGTTCAGGCGCAGGCTGATGGTGTCGGTCGGGTCGGCGTTAAGGTCGGCGTACAGGCTACGCAGGTCTTCGCTGCCGGCCTGGGCTTCGACGCTGGAGCGGCGGCCATGCTCCGGCGCCTTGCTCACCCGGTTGACGATACCGCCCTGGCTGCCACGGCCATAGAGCACCGCAGCGGGGCCCTTGAGCACCTCGACCCGTTCGATGTTATGCAGGTCGCGGGTGTACTGGCTGTCGTCGCGCACACCGTCCAGGTAGAAGTCGTTGCTGGCGTCGAAGCCGCGGATGCGTAGGCTGTCGAAGCGGGTGTCGGCGCCGCTGCTGACGTTGGGGATGCCTTCGAGCGCCTTGCCCAGGCTGTAGTGGCCGTAGTCCAGGCTGTTGCGGGCCTTCACTGTGTCGATCGCCTGGGGCACGTAGCGTACCGGGGTCGAGGTGCGCGTGGCGGTACTGACCTCGCGTACCCGTGGATTGTCTTCTTCCCGTTCGCTGTCGGCGGTGACCGACAGTTCCGGCAAGAAAGTGGTGGCAGCGCTGGCCAGGCCCGCGCTGCAAATCAGCGACAGGCCCAGGGTCAAGCGTGAGAGACGACAAGGAACAGGCATGGGTGCATCCGCAAACTAAGGTATGTGAAAAAAGGGTGCGGATGTTAATGGGAGTTATTAGCGATTGCACAGATATTTGTCAGCGCTTGTCTTTACATATGTTTCAGTTTGTAAAAAACACCGTTGCCGTCGCTCTGGGCCGCCATGTCTCGGATGAATAAGCGCCAAGTGGGCATGCAGACCACAGAAGGGATCCTGTTTCACCGGAAAGCCGATCTACTAGAGGAAATTTCTCAAGCTGGCCGGGATATGTCTGAAAATACCCTGGATGAACCAGAGAATTTGGTTATAACGACCTGCATTTCACGATTTTTTGACATTCCGAAGCAGGGGCGGCTAGGATTCGTCCAACGCCTGCTGGCCATGACTTGGCCATGCTTCTGAACAAGGCCCGCTCCCGACCATGGCGGGCCTTTCAGTCTGGATCCGCATAGCGTCGAACCTACGAAGGGGCGTTGGTTCCTGGCGTCATAGTGCAGAGCGTTTTTGATTAAGAAATAAGGAAAACAAGATGTTGAAAACCAGGATCAGCCTGGTCGCACTGGCGATGATCGCCGCGACCCAGGCCCAGGCCAACGAGCAGGCCGAAAGCAAGGGCTTTATCAAGGACAGCCACGCTAACGTCCTTCTGCGCAACGCTTACATCAACCGCGACAAGAAGCATGGCACCGACGACCAGATCGAGTGGGGCCAGGCCTTCATCGGCACCTTCAATTCCGGCTTCACCCAGGGCACCGTGGGCGTGGGCGTCGATGCCTTCGGCCTGTACGCCATTCGCCTGGACGGCGGCAAGGGCCACAACGGTGGTGCTGGTGTCGACTTCTTCAAGCCGAGCGACACTGCACCGGCCAACTCCCCGCACAACCTCGCCCGTGGCGGCGCGGCAGTGAAGTTCCGTGTTTCCAACACCGTGCTCAAGTACGGTGACCAGATGCCGGCCCTGCCCGTGCTGCAATACGACGACGCCCGCCTGCTGCCAGAGAGCTTCACCGGCACCCTGATTACCTCCAAGGAGATCAAAGGCCTGGAGCTGAACGCCGGTCGCTTCACCCAGGAAGCGCGCAAGAGCGCCGAGGGCCGTGACAGCGGTGGCCTGAAGTCGATCAACGTGTTCGGCGGTAGCTACAAGTTCACCGACAACTTCACCGCGGCGCTGTACACCGCCGACAACGAAGATGTCATGAAGAAGCACTACCTGGGCCTGAACTACGTCTTCCCGATCGCGGCCGACCAGTCCCTGACCCTGGACTTCAACGGCTACAAGTCGGACATCGACAACAAGTACGTGCGTGCCGCCGGCCTGAACGGCGACTCCAACACCATCTGGAGCCTGGCAGCCACCTACGCCTTCGGCCCGCACTCGATCACCTTGGCGCACCAGCGCAGCACCGGTGACACCGGCTACAACTACGGCTGGTACCAGAACCGTGGTGGCGTGGGCGACGGTGGTTCGACCATCTACCTGGCCAACTCCTACTGGTCCGACTTCAACGCCGAGGACGAACGCTCCTGGCAGTTGGGCTACGGTCTGGACTTCGGTGCCTTCGGTATCCCAGGCCTGACCTACAAGGTCGCCTATGTCGTGGGTGACAACATCAACACCCGCAACGCGGCCAACCCGCAGGGCTTCGGTGAGGGCAAGGAGCGCGAGATCTTCAACCAGATCCGTTACGTCGTCCAAGAAGGCCCGGCCAAGGACCTGTCGGTCAAGCTGCGTAGCTCCTTCGTACGCACCAATACCGCAGTTCGCCAGAACGGCTACAACGACGACGGCAACGAAGTCCGCGTATTCGTCGAGTACCCGATCAGCATCTTCTGATCCTGATCGCGTCTCTCGAAAGCCCCGGTTCGTCCGGGGCTTTTCTTTTCAAGTTCCCAATCGCGGGACAGCAGCGCCGAACCTGAGAGCTGCGCAGTACTTGTGAGAGCGGGCTTGTCCCGCGATTGGGGCGCGCAGCGCTCCTTATGCTGGAGTCGTTTCCTTACGGCGTGTCACCGCCGCCATCGGCACCGCCTCTACCGTTTGCGGCGCAAAACTGTCACTGCGCGCCATCCGCCACATCCGCCCATAGAACTCGCTCTCGATCGAGCCGCCGAGCAACTCGCCGGGCTTGAGAAACTGATGCAGCTCCGAAAACAGGCTGATCTGGCTGGGGCTGATACGTCGCGCCAGGTGCTTGGGCTTGAGCTCCGATGGATGCTCGAGGCCCGCCGCCGCAAGCATCTCGGCCAGCGCATGCAAGGTGTTGCGATGAAAGCTCGCGACCCGCTCGGCCTTCTCCGGCACCACCAGTGCGCGCTGGCGCAGTGGGTCCTGAGTGGCAACCCCGGTCGGGCACTTGTTGGTGTGGCAGCTCTGCGACTGGATGCAGCCGATGGCGAACATGAAGCCGCGGGCCGAATTGACCCAGTCCGCGCCGATGGCCAGCACGCTGGCGATGTCGAAGGCACTGACGATCTTGCCCGCCGCACCGATGCGAATGCGGTCACGCAGGTTCAGGCCCACCAGGGTGTTGTGCACGAACATCAGCCCTTCGCGCATCGGCACGCCCATGTTGTCGCTGAACTCTCTGGGCGCTGCGCCCGTGCCGCCCTCCTTGCCATCGACCACGATGAAATCCGGGGTGATGCCGGTGGCCAGCATGGCCTTGGCGATACCCATGAATTCCCAGGGATGGCCCAGACAGAATTTGAAGCCCACCGGCTTGCCGCCGGACAGTTCGCGCAGGCGACCCACGAACTGCAACAGCTCCACCGGGGTGCGGAAGGCGCTGTGGGCGGCAGGCGAAATGCAATCCTCTCCAACTCGAACGCCTCGGGTGGCGGCGATTTCCGGGCTGACCTTGTGCCCCGGCAAGATGCCGCCATGGCCCGGTTTGGCGCCCTGACTGAGCTTGATCTCGATCATCTTCACCTGCGGATCGCGCGCCTGCTCGGCGAAGCGCGCCGGGTCGAAGCGCCCCTCTTCGGTACGGCAGCCGAAGTAGCCGCTGCCGATCTCCCAGATCAGATCTGCGCCATGCTCGCGGTGGTAAGGGCTGATGCTGCCCTCGCCGGTGTCATGGGCGAACCGGCCCAGGCGTGCGCCCTTGTTCAAGGCCTCGATGGCGTTGGCGCTGAGGGCGCCGAAGCTCATCGCCGAGATGTTGAAGATCGATGCCGAATACGGCAGCTGGCACTGCGGCCCGCCGATGGCGATGCGAAACGAGGCCGGGTCCGGCGTTGCCACCGGCAGCATCGAGTGGCTGATGAATTCGAAGCCAGGCTTGTAGGCATCGTTGAGTGTACCGAAGGCCTTTTCGGCGCTTTCATTCTTGGCCCGGGCATACACCAGCGAGCGCTGGGAGCGGGAGAAGGGCAGCTTGTCGTCATCGCCCTCGATCAGGTACTGGCGGATCTCTGGGCGGATGGTCTCGATCAGGTAGCGAATATGGCCCAGGATCGGGTAATTGCGCCGCACTGCGTGGTGGCTCTGGCGCATGTCGTTGAGACCGACCAGGCTGAGCAGGGCGGTCACCAGCGTGAATGGCCAGACCCAGACGTGCCGGGCAAGAAATGGGAGGCTGGCGAACGTGAACAGCAGGCAGGCGGCCAGGCAGGCGTAACGGGTGGAGAATGCGTGTTTCATGGATCCATCGCTGACGGGATGACCCGATCTAGGATAGGCAAAGGCCACGCGGGGAAAACCAGGGGTTTCGGTAAAAGACTGTTACCTGGCTGTGAAGCAGACCGCTTTATGAAGAACCACCCCGAACACAAAACCGTTAGGGGCTCCTGGCCGAGGCCGCGCTCAAGGTGTTGCAGGGGCAATGAAGCGCGGTACCTCGTTGCCCTGCAACAGTCGGGTTGGGTTCAGCCCTTGTCCTGCCTGAGAGCGCGCACGTCACCCGGCTCGGCGGTCTCGCGCAGGTATTCCTCCAGTGAGTCGTCCAGCGCCTGCAGCCAGCGCGTGTGATGGGGCACGGCGGCGGTGCCGGTCATCACCGAACGGTAGGAGCGGTCGCGGTAGCCCATGATGTCGTGCTTCTTGTCGTTCTTCCATTTGAGGAAGATACGGTTGACGGCATCGATGTCGAAGCTCGGGTAGTCGGTCTGGCTGATCAGGTGCTGGATATGCCGGCCCTGGAATTCATACATCGATGCAGTGGTTTCCAAGGCCTCCTCTTCGGCGCGCCAGCGCGCGCTGTCGGCTTGCATGCCGGCCTGGTCGGGCAGGCGAATGCGGCCGAGCATCACGTCGCGGGCGAACCAGGCCTGGGCGTCGAACAGGTTGAAGCTGTACCAGAGGTCCTGCATGCCCAGGTACATCAGCTGCGGGTTGGCCTCCCACACTACGCCCTGGTAGAGGCCCAGCGGCCACAGGCGATTACGGGTCCGCAAGGTCAGCTCGTCGGGCAGGAACGGGAAGTGGTGCTGGTAGCCGGTGCACAGGATGATCGCGTCCACTCGCTTGCTGGAACCGTCGGCGAAGTGCGCCACATCACCCTCGACGCGTTGCAGTTGCGGGCGCTCTTCCCAGCCTTTTGGCCATTGGTAGCCCATGGGCTGGGTGCGGTAGGCGCTGGTGATCGAGCGTGCGCCGTACTTGTAGCACTGCGAGCCGATGTCCTCGGCCGAGTAGCTGCTGCCGACGATCAGCACGTCCTTGCCGGCGAATTCCAGCGCATCGCGGAAGTCATGGGCATGCAGGATGCGCCCGGAAAAACGCTCGAAGCCCGGGAACGACGGCACGTTCGGCGTCGAGAAATGCCCGCTGGCCACGACCACATAATCGAATTCCTGCTCGATGCCCTGGCCGGCGGCATAGTCGTGGGCGGTGACGGTGAAGGTGCGGCGCTCAGCATCGAAGCGCACCGCCTTGACCACGGTGTTGAAGCGGATGTACTGGCGCACATCGGCTTTCTTCACCCGGCCCTGGATGTAGTCCCAGAGCACCTCGCGAGGCGGGTAGGACGAAATGGGCCGGCCGAAATGCTCGTCGAAGCTGTAGTCGGCGAACTCCAGGCACTCCTTCGGCCCGTTCGACCAGAGGTAGCGATACATGCTGCCGTGAACCGGCTCGCCATGCTCGTCCAGCCCGGTACGCCAGGTGTAGTTCCACATGCCGCCCCAGTCGGCCTGTTTCTCGAAACAGACGATGTCGGGCATGGGCTCGCCCTTGGCATGGGCGGATTGGAAAGCACGCAGTTGCGCCAGGCCAGACGGGCCGGCGCCGATGATGGCGACACGAATAGTCATGAAGATGTCCTGTTAACACAAATCAAAGGCAAGACCTCCCCAACCCCGAACGGCAATGGGCCTAGGGCTGTGGATGGGCGAAGGCTTCAGGTGTCAGCAGGTAGGCGGAGGCACGGGACGCTTGCGCTTGTGCGCCAGCAGCATGTCCCGAGGTGGGATCGACAAGGTGTGGAACAGTGTCGAGAGTGGAGAACAGCCGAGGGTGGAGCGGACAACGGCAGGGAAGGGCCCGGTGGCCTTGCCGAGCAAACCGGCAAGCGGGCCATGGGACCGATAGATACGTGTGATCTCGTGCATGGGGGCTTGTAATGCCTCTTTTCTTTATGGATGCCTTTTTAGCTATAGCGCATCGATGGAAAGCATTTCAAGGTTTGTCTTCGTAGGGCCGTGGGTAGAGCGTATCCTCGGCCTGCTGCATAGAACACCGCGATCACCCGGATTGGGTGGTTTGGCGTACATCCATTTGCCTAGGATGGCGGGTTCGACGGGATACCGATTTTTTCGCACAAATAGACGAACAACTGTTGGGCCAGGCCCTGAGCATGCTCGGATTTCACGACCAGGTTGAAGAAATAATACTGGTCGAACAGGTATTCAATATCGCTGCGGGGAATCAGGCAGAACTCGATGTAGGCGCTGTAGAGCTTCTTCACGTCTTCGGAAATCTGTTCCAGATCGCCTGGAAGATTGGTCACGTCGTAGAAGATGTTCTGGTAGCGCTCATTGACGTCACTGATCTCGATATAGGGAACATGGCGCTTCTCGCACGCCTCCCAATGCGCCTTCTGCGTGGTACTGGTGCGAAAGGTGAAGTTCATCATTGGTCCTTGTACTTGAAATCGGTGACGTGAGTCATTTTACCGGTGCGGTCGATTTTGGCCATGTAATGAATATTGACCCCGTTAACCTTGCGCTCCATTTTAGACCAGCCTTTCCCTTTGAAGTGGGGGTCGCCAATATCCTTGGCCGCGATAATTTCAATGCCGTTTTCAGGGTGTTTTTTCACATGGTCCATGGCGAAGGCTTCATTTCGGTTTTTCGCCTTGGTGCGGCCAGTGGATTTGCTTCTGACCCGCCGGGGTTTTCTGAAGCTACATTTCTTTTTCCAGCCTAGGGGGTCTATCCAACCAAAGGGGTTAGGGCCGTACTGGTAGAGATTGAACCCACCGAGCAAACCGATGGGATCCGGTGTAATGAAACGTGCACCATCCGGATCATAAAAGCGGAAGGTGTTGTAATGCAGGCCCGTTTCCCTATCAAGGTACTGGCCTTGAAAACGTAGGTTCTGATCTTCAATAAAGTCCGGAGCGCGCCATTCCTCGACACTGTTACCCCATAATTGGAAATGGGCGTGCCAGGCTGAACGGCCATCTTCCTCGCAGAGCAGTTCGGGGAGACCGTTAATATGATTGTGGTAGTAGCGGATCCGTTGGAACTGGCCCGTGCCGTCTACCCGGGCTAGAGGTTCGTGGCTGTCATCTTCATACAGGTAAAGAGAGGTCCGTGCGTGTTGCCGCTCTTGCAGGAGCCGCAATCCATCCCACGTGAAGTGCACCTGATCGAGCAATTGATCGTGGCCATCGAACACAGACTTTTCGATACGCCGGCCCAAGGGGTCGTATGTCATCCGTACACGGCGCGTTCGACCGGCCGATTGTATATCCACCTCACGTAATCGATGCTCGGCATCGTATATGAAAAGCTGTACGCCCCGCTCAGGGTTGCGCTTTTCGACCAGTCGTCCAAAGGCGTCATAGCGATACTGGGTGTTTCGATAGTTTAACAGCTGGTCATGACGGACCTGGGTGCCAGCATTCAGGAGATTGCCTGCCGCATCATAGGCGTATTGTTCGTCGAATCCTTGATGCCCATATTGGCAACTGACGACCTGCCCTCTGCCGTCGTAGTGCAGCATTGATTGTTGTTGCCATTCGGGTGTTTGAAAGAGCCAGCCTGTGAGATTGTTGGCGCTGTCATAGCTGAAGTCCTGGCGAACCGGAGCCGGGAGCCGTATGGGCAAGGTGTGTGGACGGCACTGTCGAGAGCGCAAACGGCCGGTCATGTCATAGTCCTGATGCATCACCATATGCCCTTGAGTGCGCATGGTTTCCCGATGCAGGCGGTCCCGCTCGAAGTCGCATACCGTCCGACCGTCCAGGTTGATCTGATGCAAGTGGCCGCTGCCGTAGTAAAGCTGGTTGAGCCAACGTCCATCGGGAAGACAGGTTCGTGTGGGGTTGCCCAGGCTGTCGTATTGATGCTTGAGCACCGTGTCGTCGGCATGTTCCTCACAGAGCCGGCCCAACGCATCGAAAACGAACCTCAGTCCCTGCACCTTTCCCTGTCCGTCGCGAAAGCGAACGGAATTTAATTGATCGAGCGCGTCATATTCGAACTCGTGCCGACCATCGTCGGTATGCTTGGCTATCAGACGTTCGCCGGGGTCGTATTCAAAACGATGAATGATCGCAGCTGGGCCCTCTAACGATGGGAGGAAAGCCAGTTCGACAATATTGCCCAATGGGTCGTAGGCGTAGCGTCTGCTGCTACCATCCAGGTTGCGCTGCAACGTCAGGCGGTCCCCGTCGTCCCACTCGAATCGATAGCTCTCGCCGTTCTCGTTGGTGAGTGAAAGCAGGCGACCGTAGCGGTCGTAGGTAAACTGTCGTCGCGTATTCGCGGCCAGTTGCTGGGTAATCATGCCGCGAGAGTTGTACCGGTACTCAATGTGCTGTCCGGCGCAGTTGCCATGGCTGGCGAGCTTGCCTGCGGTGTCATAGGTCAATATTTCACGGCGTCCATCCGGATGCATGATGGCGCTCAGACGCCCTCGTGAATCGTGCTGGAGCTCGGTACGCTGGCCCAGGGCATTGGTTATCGCTTGCAGGTGGCCGCGCTTGTCGTACTGATAGCGCGTCGAATAGCCGGAGCAGTCTGTCTCCTCAATGAGCATACCAAGCCCATTCCAACGCAAGTGACGACTATTGCCTGCCGGATCGATGACGTGTGTGACTTGCCCATGCGCGTCATAGCGATAATGAGTGACATTGCCCAAAGGGTCGGTTTCGCTGCTGCAGTTGCCTCTCTGATCGTAGCGGTAGCGCCAGCGATTGCCGGCGCGGTCGATCTCCTCCCTTGGAAGTGACCAGTGTTCCAGCCAGACCGTCGACTCGCTTCTACCCAATGGGTCAACGGTTTGCAGCAGATTGCCAGACTCATCATAAAAGTATCGCCATTGACCTCCCATTGGGTCGTTGGCGGCCAACAGTTGTCGTTCATCGTCCCATTCGAACGTCCACGTGTGTCCCAGTGCGTTGTCGTACCGGGTTATCTGATACTGGTGATTCCAGTGAACGTGGGTGGTGCGTTGCAGTCCGTCGGTAATCTGCGTGATCCCGGCGGGGACGTTGTAGTCGAAACGGTACTCATCGCCATCGTCGGTCCAATGACGAGATACGCGCCAGCCATCTTCGCTTTGCACCCAGTCATAGAAACAGCGAAGGCCTCCAGGCAATTGATGTTCAATCAGCCGGCGACCTTCGTCATAGGCGAAGCGGCGTCGCAGTTCGCCATCTGTGCCGACAACTCCAGACAGGTCACCGTTTGTATCGTAGACATAGCTGACGAGTACTTCCGAACTACCGTCTGGATAGGTTCGATGGATCTCGCCCACACGCTTGGGCCACTGCGGACAATAATGCAGACAAACGTTTATTTGCTCGAGCGTATCGCGTAGGCCGACCAAGCGTTCTCGTTCGTCATACTCCAGGAAAATACGGTTCTCGTTTCGGTCACCCACCTGGCTGAGTCGCAGCTGATAGGCATCATGAAGACATGGCTCGAATAAGCGATACAAACCGTCGACACGCTCGATAAGCACTTCGCCATTCATTGATCGACGTACGCACAGGCCTTCACCGGCGCTGAATACAGCATCGCCGGGTGGTATTGCCCCGATATCGATGACACGTCCCTGCTCATCGGTGAACAGGAGGTGCTCACCTGCCTCATGGTGCTTGCGGATCGTGACACTTGCTTCGAAGTCTACGCTCCAGCCTGCTCCGAACAGGCCGTCTGTACGGCTGTCACGACTGTTGTAGAAGCGTTGCCAGCTGATGGGCAGCAGGGCGGGCAAGATGAAATCAAGCTCTTCCTCACCCTCGAGTATCTTGGCGCCCGTCGTACTATGCACAGGGTTAGGGGAGCCGGCGATTGCCGAGGTTAACGCGCCGCTGACCTGTTCAGTCAGGTACGTGCCAATACCACCAATCAACATGCAGCCGAACTGGCTATAGAACTTGCTCCCCCGTCCCCGTAGCATCATCAGCGCCGTGATAGCCAACCCGATCCCTGGCGTCTTGCCGCTGCGGATCTCGCGTACGACGATCGGCTCGCCCCCGATGCGCACGTTGTCCGAAATCAATCCAGCATCGACAATCACAGCGTCGCACGTACTGCGGTCGCCACTTCGGCACGCGGGGTGGCCGTTGATCATCACCTTGCTGGAGCCTTCGGCGAGGAATTGAGGTGGCATCGGTGGGTGTTTGCTGCAGATGACCTTGTCATCGTCCGCCGGAGCGGTATTCGGTGCCGGGGTGGCGACGGTGGGGCGCCACATTTGCGAGAAGAAACCCTTGGCCATGTCCAGGAAGGTTTCTTCTGGCTCTTCGGCCGGCGTGCCTTCGGCGCCGCCCTCCAACGGCGCTGGAGGGGCGAGCACTACCCCGGCGGCGCGAGCAGAAGGTTTACCGTTGGTGCGGGTATCCTTGGAGCCGGTGGCGATGTTCGCCTGCACCGTCGGTGGGAACAGCGCATTGCCGATGCCCTCGCATAATCGACTGAGCCCCGTATCCGCTCCGGTCTTGGCCATGACCACGCCGACCACCAGGCCGACCACCGCGCCCAGCACGAAGCAGCCCAGGCCCCCGGTAACCACGGTGATGCCCAGGGCCGCGGCCACCGCTGCAGTGGCTAGAGCGCCGATGGCGACGTTGGCGGCTACCTCGAGCACGCCGCCGACGATATCGGCGAGCATCGAGGTGTGCATGAGTGCGTCGCCTTCGCGGGCGGCCCAGAGTGCATCGGACATAAATAGGGTGTTGTCAGCCGAGATTGTCGAAGTCGAGCGATTGCTTGAGCAGCGTCCAGTGCGCAGCCTCGGCATCACCCAGCGGTTGCGGTTTGACGTAGCTCAGCGCGAACATCTTGCGCGTGCCGGGCAGTACCAGGGCCAACTGATACTGGTAGACCTTGTCCTGGCCCTTGCTGAACTGGCTGCTCAGCTCGATGGCATCGATGTCCTGGGCTGCACCGACGCGCACGGCCCGTGCCGGTTGGAAACGTAGGTCCTTGACCTGTTGTTGCAGACGCTGCAGTTGGCCATCGAAATTGCTCTGCAACGTCTCGTCTTCGGCGAGCACACTGCGGCTGACGATCAGCGAGGTGCCCAGCGCCTCGAAGCGCAGGATGTTGATGCTCGTGTCTTGCACCGTCGCATCGGGCAGGGCAAAACGAAACTCGTTGACGCGGTAGTTCATGGGATAGGTATCTCGTTACTTGCCGTCGGAGAAGATCGCCTTCACCGAGCCATCGATGGCCGATTTCACGCCCTGATCGTTGGGCGCGGTCTGCGCGCCGCTGCCGACATTCAAGTCCAGGGTGCCGTCGGTGTTGATTTCTGCATCCTTGCTGGCATGGAAACTGAACTGCACGCAACTGAGGTTGATCTGACCGCTGGCGTTGAGCTCGATCACGCTCTTGCCGCAGACCAGGCGCAGGTTTTCGCCGGCCTCGATCAGGTAGCTGGTGCTGACGCTGTCGGTCTTGCTCGCACCTACCAGCAGCATGTCGTCGCGGCGCACGGCGCGGATGCGGTCCTGGCCGATGGTGATGGTCTCGAGCATGCCGACGGTCTGGGTACGATTGGCTCCAACCGACAAGGTCTCGTTCTGCTCGACCACGGTATCCATGTTGCGCTCCGCATGCAGGTACAACTGTTCGGCACCTTTCTTGTCCTCCATGCGGATCTCGTTGAAGTTGGCCGGGCTGCCGCCTTTGCTGGAGCGGCTCTTCATGCCACTTTGGGTGGCACCGGCGGGCAGGTCGTAGGGTACGGCCTGCTCGGCGTTGTATACCCGTCCGGTAATGATCGGGCGGTCGGGGTCGCCCTCGAGGAAGCTGACGATCACTTCCTGGCCGATGCGTGGCACCTGGATCGAGCCCCAGTTCTTGCCCGCCGTCGCCTGGGAAACGCGAATCCAGCAAGAGCTGTTCTCGTTGGACTGGTCATGGCGGTCCCAATGGAAATGTACCTTGACCCGGCCGTATTGGTCGGTCCATATCTCCTCGCCGGCTGGGCCCACCACCACGGCGGTCTGCGGGCCCTTGACGATCGGCCTCAGGGAGCTGGCCACCGGGCGGTAGGCCTGCTGTGCGTCGATGCAGCTCAGGTTGCTCTCGAACTGCGCCGAGCCATTGCCTGCGCCACTCTCCAGACGCTCCTGGACCACGTAGTAGCGGGCGGCAACGATCAGGTATTCGCGGTTCTGGTCCTGGCGGGTGAAGCCGGTGAGGTCGAACAGGTGTCCGCTGCCCAGGCCTCTGGCGTTGCCCTTCAGTTCGATTCGCTCGTGCAGGCTTTGCAGTGACTCCAGGCGCGTGCGGGCATAGTGTTCGCCGTCCTGCGCCTGTTCATAGGCGCCCGGGTAGTCATACAGCGGATAGTCACCGGCCTGGTGGGGGCGCGGCATGGCCGAACGCACGTCGATGCGGGCGCTGGGGCGTTGGAAATCGTAGTCGTTGAGCTCCAGGGAGCCGGGTTGGACTTCCTGCGCCAGGTACCAGTCGTTGATGTGGTCGCGTTCGCGGTGCTGGCCGTCCGGCGGATAGAACGGCACCGACTCATAGCCAGGCGACTTCTGGTGCGCGCCGTAGGCATCGGCCAACACCAGCACGTGGCGGTCCTGTTCGTGACGGAAGAAATAGTAGATGCCTTCTTCTTCCATCAGTCGGCTGACGAAGTCGAAGCTGGTCTCGCGGTACTGCACGCAGTACTCACGCTCCCGGTAGGTACGGCTCAAGGCATCCTCGAAGTCGGAGAAGCCCAGGTCGCGAAATACCTGCTTGATGATCTGGGGGGCACTCAGGTGCTGGAAGATCCGGCAATCGCTCGTGCGCGTCAGTAGCCATAGCCACGGACGCAGTGTCACCCGGTAGCTGGCGAACTGGCCCCGGTCGACCGATTGGCTGCAACGCGCAACGATGCCATGGAAATACCGATAGCTGGCGACGTTCACCTGCAATGACAGGCTCATCGGCTTGCCAAGCAACTGGTTGAGGTCGATGGCTGGGTCGTCGCTGATCAGTTGCAGTTCATAGTCGAACAGGCGGCCAAGCTCCTCGCTGCCGCCCATCTCGCTGAGGATCAGCACGTCCGGCCCCAGAGGGCTGTTGATCTGCGCCAGGCGCGTGAGTTGCGTGAACAGCATGGGTGATCCTGTAGGGGCCGCCGTCAGCTGGCAGCGCCGAAGTCATAATGCAGGTCATTGTCGCGGCGGCTGATACTGACGCTGGCCAGCGGCTTGCCTTCGAGCATGCGGGTGAGGAACTCACGGCTCATGTCCGGCAGCAGGCCGTTGGTCAGGATGGCATCGATCATGCGGCCACCGCTTTCGGTTTCGGTGCAGCGTGAGACGATAAGGTCGACCACCCCGTCGTCGTAGGCGAAGCCCACCTTGTGCGTGCCTTCCACGCGTTTGCGGATGCGCTCCAGTTGCAGACGGGTGATGGCCTTGAGCATGACATCGCTGAGCGGGTAGTAGGGGATGGTCACCAAGCGCCCGAGCAACGCCGGTGGGAAGATCTCCAGCAACGGCTTGCGCAGCGAGGTCGCCACCGACTCGGGATCGGGCAGGGCATTGGCGTCTTTACAGAGGCCCGCGATCAGCTCGGTACCGGCGTTGGTGGTGAGCAGGATCAGGGTGTTGCGGAAGTCGATCTGACGCCCTTCGCCGTCCTCCATCACGCCTTTGTCGAACACCTGGAAGAAAATCTCGTGAACGTCGGGGTGGGCTTTTTCCACCTCGTCCAGCAGCACCACGCTGTAGGGGCGGCGACGCACCGCCTCGGTCAGCACGCCGCCCTCGCCATAACCGACATAGCCAGGTGGCGCACCCTTGAGCGTGGAGACGGTGTGGGCTTCCTGGAATTCACTCATGTTGATGGTGATCAGGTTCTGCTCGCCGCCGTACATGGCTTCGGCGAGAGCCAGTGCAGTCTCGGTCTTGCCCACCCCGGAGGTGCCGGCGAGCATGAACACGCCGATGGGTTTGTTCGGGTTGTCCAGGCCTGCACGGGAGGTCTGGATGCGCTTGGCGATCATCTTCAGTGCATGGTCCTGGCCGATGATGCGTTTAGCCAGGTGCGAGTCGAGGTTGAGCACGGTCTCGATCTCGTTGCGTGCCATGCGCCCGACCGGGATGCCGGTCCAGTCCGCAACCACCGAGGCCACGGCCTGATAGTCCACCGTTGGCAGGATGAGCGGACTTTCGCCTTGCAGGGCGGTGAGGCGCTGTTGCAGGTCGATGAGGTGCTCACGCAGTTCGTGGCTGCCTTGCACGTCCACGTCCTGGTCGACCACGCCCACTTGCTCGCGCAGTTGCGCGCGGGTGGCCAGCAGCTCGTCCACCAGGGCTTTCTCTTCGGCCCAACGGCCTTCCAGCTGGACCAACCGTTCGCGCTCCTCGGTCAGCAGGGCGTCGGCCTGGGCTCGACGCTGTTCGGTGACTACACCGATGGCCGCCTCACGGGCGATGATCTGCAATTCGACTTCCAGCGCCTCGATGCGTCGGCGGCTGTCATCCACCTCGGCTGGCACGGCGTGCAGGCTGATGGCTACGCGTGCACAGGCGGTGTCCAGCAGGCTCACCGACTTGTCTGGTAACTGGCGCGCCGGAATATAGCGGTGGGAGAGCTTGACCGCGGCTTCGAGCGCCTCATCGAGGATCTGCACCTGATGGTGCTTCTCCATGGTCGAGGCCACGCCGCGCATCATCAGCAAGGCCTTGGCTTCACTCGGTTCGTCCACCTGCACCACCTGGAAGCGGCGGGTCAGGGCGGGATCTTTCTCGATGTGCTTCTTGTACTCGGCCCAGGTGGTTGCCGCCACGGTCCGCAGGCTGCCGCGTGCCAATGCCGGCTTGAGCAGGTTGGCGGCATCGCCGGTGCCGGCGGCGCCACCCGCCCCAACCAGGGTGTGGGCTTCGTCGATGAACAGGATGATCGGTTTGGTCGAGGCCTGCACGTCTTCGATCACCTGGCGCAGGCGCTGTTCGAACTCGCCCTTCATGCTCGCGCCCGCCTGCAGCAGGCCGATGTCCAGGCTGCGTAGCTCGACGTCTTTCAGTGCCGGTGGTACGTCGCCGGCGACGATGCGCAGGGCGAAGCCTTCGACCACGGCGGTCTTGCCCACCCCAGCTTCGCCAGTGAGGATCGGGTTGTTCTGCCGACGACGCATGAGGATATCGACCAACTGGCGAATCTCTTCGTCACGGCCGACGATAGGATCGAGCTTGCCGCTGCGGGCCTGCTCGGTAAGGTCGACGGTGAAGCGCTTGAGCGCCTCCTGCTTGCCCATCGCTGCCGGGGTCACGGCAGCGCTGGCTTCACCCGGAGCACCAGCGCTGAAACCGTCGCTGGCGGCCAGGCTGTTCTCCGGTGAATCGCCGACGTATTCGTCGAAGCGTTCGCTCAGTGCCTCGATCTTGAGCTTGCCGAACTCGCCCGACAGGCCCAGCAGGGCGTTGCGCAGGCTTGGCGTCTTGAGGATACCCACCAGCAGGTAACCGGTACGCACCTGGCTTTCGCCGAACATCAGGCTGCCATACACCCAGCCGCGTTCCACGGCTTCTTCGACCTGCGAGGACAGGTCGGTGATCGAGGTCGAGCCGCGCGGTAGGCGGTCCAGCGCATCGGTCAGGTCGCGGGCCAGGCGTGCGGGCTCCACATTGAACTGACGGATGATGCGGTGCAGGTCGCAGTCCTGCAGTTGCAGCAATTGGTGCAGCCAATGCGCCAGCTCCACGTATGGGTTGCCACGCAGCTTGCAGAAGACAGTGGCGGCCTCGATGGCCTTGTAGGCGACGCTGTTGAGTTTGCCAAATAGCGCGGCGCGGCTGATTTCACTCATGTTCCTGACTCCTTGTGACTGGTGATGTGACCGGCTGCTCGGCGTAGTACCGAGCAAGCTTCAGGTCGCTTGCATCGTGCGATGGGCGGCCGAGCCAGGTATCGAACCCCAGGCGTTGGCCAGCATTGAGTTGCAGCGCGGGCACTTGGCCCTGCGCCAGGATGAGGTTGAGCTCCCAGTCCAGCTCCTGGCCCAGGTATTCGCAGATCCATGCGGCCAGCTCGACGAACGCGTGCCCACCGGGGAGCAGCGCGTGGTACTGGTCGAGGGTGAGCGGGCCGAGGCACAAGCGGAACTTGTGCTGGCGGTCCCAGACGTAGCGGCCCAGGCACAGGTCTACGCCCAGGCGATGGGCGCGTACGCCAAGTTGGCTGCGTTCGGGCAGTTCCAGCCATTGGCCGACATACTCCTCCAGCTTCACCGGCACGCCGAAGTAGCTCGCCAGGATGCTGCACAGCCCGTCCGGATAGCGGGTCTGCGCCGCCAAGTGGCCGGACCAGTGCAACTTGGCGGTATCGGGCAATGGCCCCTGCCCCTGCAGCGCCGGTTGACCTCGGCCACTGAGCGCGGCCAGGCGCGCGGCCCAGTAGTCATCGCCAGGGCGGTCATGGCTGACGGTCGGGCGAGCTTCGGCCCACGCGCGGTAGAACAAGCTCAGCAGGCGGTGGTGGAAGATATCGAGGAAGCGCTTGCTGGTCGGGTCGGCATGGTTGCGCAGGCGTTCGCGCATGTATTCGGTCAGGTGCAGCGGCAGTGGGCCGTTGGGGCCACCCAGGCCGAAGAAGAACTGCTCCAGGCGCGCCGGGCCTTCTGCTGCTGGTGTCACCGAGGCGAGTGTGGCGGGGGCGAAGCCGCAATCCAGGCGCTGGCCCAGGCGCACCGGTTCGTCGGCCAGGCGCAGCGAGTGTCCGAAGCGCGGCAGCTCGGGGTTTTCCGTTTCGAGACGACGCAGCGCCTGGAAGAAGTCGAACGCCCAGGGCTCGGCCTGCATGGCCTCTAGCGTTTTCACAGGGTTGGCCTGCGCCCGGGCTTGGCCTTCCAGCGCATGATCTCACCACGGTCGCTGGTGCGTAGCACGGTTTCGGTGAAGCTGTTGATCGATACGTAGCGCGTCAGGAAACGCTCGAACACCGCCCCCAGCAGGAACACTCCGGTACCACGGAACGCATTCTCGTCGAATTCCAAGGTGATCTCCAGGCCGCGGCCGAAGACGATCGGCCCCGGCATCGGAAGGCGGCGGGTGCAGGGTTTGCTGCTGACCTCGCGCAGGCCATCGATCTGCAGATGCAGGGCACTGTCCTGGTTGTCACCATACAGGCGCAGCAGCTCGCGCAAGGCAGCGGCGCCTTGGCCTTGCTCGGCCAGCGACAGGTAGTTCAGCGACAATTGGCTGATCAGGCGCCAGGCGCGGTTGTCGTGGGCATGGCTGGGCTTGGGGCGGCTGGGGCTGACCAGACAGCGTACGGCACCTACCGGGGCGCTGTCGGCCAGGCTGAAGTCGCTGCGCCCGTCACCGACGTTCATGAACAGCGGCAGGTCGCGGTTGCTGCACAAAGCGCTGATACCGAGCTGGCGCAGATCATGGCTGTAGGGGGCCTGCTGGCCGTCGACCAGACTGACGAACGTCTCGCTGCCCATGTAGCTCGAGCGTGTGCCGTTGCGCCGTTGCTCGCTCGACAGCACGCGCGGTTCGCGACGCACGATGTAGTAGGCCTGGTCGCGACCATAGCGCGATGGATCGCGTACCGCATAGAACGGCAGGAATGCCTGGTCGGGCCCGGTACCGTGACCGGTGACCTGCTGCAGCGAATGGATCTCGAAGTCGGTGGGACGAGTGCGATCGGCGATCACGTGGTGTTCGTTGACACGATCGGTGAGGTGGATACGGTCGACCCGACGTGGAAACAAATTGATCGCCGGCGTGCAGAAGGGCACGAACTGTGCCGCACTGACGCTGCTTTCCAGTGACGGGTTGAAGCGCTCGAACAGCACCAGCAGCTCCAGCTCCTGGCCGTTGCATCGCTTTACCGCCCGCTCCAGGCCAGCGAAGTCGACGAACAGGAAGCGCTGCGGCAGAGCGAAGTATTCCTGTAGCAGGCGATAGCCTTGGAACGCCTGTGGCACCACTGGCAGCGCTGCTTCGCAGTCGTCGAACCCGCACGGGAGCAGCGCCTGCTCGACCGCGATACGCTCCACCCAGTCGGCTCCCGGCTGGCGCACGAACACGGCGCAGGCACTGCCCAGCAACTGTTCGTAGAGGCGGAACGGGGTTTCATCGGCGCCATTGAGATACAGCGGCAGGTGCGTCAGCGGCAAGCTGGAAAAGGGCACTTCGGCGCCGCTGCGTAGCGTCAGGCGCAGGCCGGCGCGCGCTTTTGGCTCGCTGGCGGCCAGGCGTCCGAGCACCGCGCCAGGGTTGCCGAAGTATTCCGCGCGTGTGACCTGCAGGGGCCACAGGGTCACGTCTTGGGTGGTGCGGAATTCGCACGGTGTCTGCGAGTTGCGGCCCAGGTTGGCGCGTAGCACGCTGTCCCTGGGCAGTTGGAAACCGGTAGCGAGCGAGCCCTCGTCGGGGTCGGTCTGCAACTGGACTACGGTCATCGACGGGGTCGGTGCCAGATAGTGCGGGTAGGCGATTTCCAGCAGGTTGTTGGTGAAGGTCGGATATTCGGCGTCGAGCTTGAGCTGGACTCGCGCGGTGAGATACGCAAAACCTTCCAGCAGACGCTCGACGTAAGGATCGGCACAGTCGATTCCCGAGAGTGTCAGGCGCCCGGCGATCTTTGGATATTCCTTGGCGAACTCCGCCGCGCTTTCGCGGATGTGCTGCAGCTCCTGGTTGTACAGTTCGAGCAGGCGCGGGTTCATACGCGCCTCCGACGCTCGGCGGGAGCCACGCGCACATGGCCGGACTCCAGGTCCACTTCGGTCTGCAGCAGCAGGGGCAAGGCGGCCGGCTGGGCCCACAGGTCACCTTCGATCTCGAAGCTCAGGGCGTTGGCGTTCATTTCGCCGGGCGCAGCCTGGGCGCGAACCTTCAGCGTGTGGGCAAGGATGCGCGGCTCGTAGGTGGCGATGGCCTGGTGAATGATGCGCTCCAACGCCATGAGGTCGATGTTCGAGGCGCTGTTGCCGGCCAGGGCGGGCAGGCCGTAATTGACGACCGACGCGCCGGCAGCGGTATTCAGCGTGCTACCGGTGTCGAGCAGCGAGGTGGTATTGAGCAGCCAGGCCAGGTCGCGCAATACCGAAGCCTTGAGCTGATGCAGGCTGAGCACGCGTTTGTCCGGGGCTTCCTGCGGGTTGCCCGGGTCATCGTCGGTCAGGCGATCCAGCAGCGAAGGCTGCAGGCGGTCGCGGGCGGCGATCTCGGCTACCACTCGAACAGCCCCACGAAGTTTTTCTGATCCACTGGGCCGTTCGAGCAGCTGGCGCCACGGGCCAGGATGGAGGGTTCCAGGCGCGTGCCGATCTGGCGAACAGCCTGATACTGGCTATGGCAACGGCCAGGTTGCGACGGGTCTGGCTGCACATGGCTGACAATGATGATCTGCGCACCATTGAAGTGCTCAACGCGTGGCTTGCCGCCGTCTCGCTCCGGGCTGAGCTGGCAGGGCCAGGGCATCTCCAGTTGCAGCAACGAAGCATCGGCCTTGCGCAGCGCGCAGCGGCCTTCGTGATCCACCAGCGCAAGGGTATGCCCGGCGAGGGTGACCTCAGGCGCTGCACCCGGCGAGGTAGCGGGCGTCTGGGCACACGCATTCAAGGCGAATGCGAGCAGGAGCATCGGCAGGGTTCTGCATGCAGGTTTCATTTCAGCTCCCAGAACCAGACGGCCTTGGAACGATGTGCCTGATCGGCGAAATAGCCGGTGACCCGGCCTCTATCCCACAGGTCGATATGATCGCCGGTGCGGTTGTCGAATGCTTGCCCGGCACGGGCGAAGCAGTCCTTGAAGAAAATGATGCCGCGCTTCTCGCTGAGCTTGAGGCGATCGCTCGCGCTGCCGCTCAGTTGCAGCGGCGCGCCGAGATGGTGCTTCCACAGCCAGTTGGCCAGCGACTCCGCCCCCCGGGCATGGCCATGGGCACAGCGCGGTTCGCTGTAGGTGCCGGCGTTCACCTTGATGGTATGTTCGCCATTGAGCGCGATGCTCATGCGAATGGCGCACTGGTTATCCCAGCCGCCATCGCAAGGCGAGGAGTCGGTCGGGTAGGCATTCCACAGGTTGATGAAAGAGGGCTTGGCCATGGGTTCACCGTAAGCGGGTGAGGTGAGGGAAGGGCGCCCGCGCCAGCCAAAGCAGCGCGGGCGCGGTCGGTCAGATCTTGACGTTGGAGCGGATGTTCCAGCCGTACTTGATCGGGCCGCCTTCCTTGGTGCCGTCGGCTTTCTGCGGCTGATAGTCGACGGTGACCTTGGCGAAGTTCAGTGTCACGTTTTCGGTCAGGCGGTCATCGCTGCCCGAGCCACCGGTGCTCAGCGAACTGATGATCACCTCCTCGAGGTTGATGATCAGGTATTCGACCTGGCTCTCGCCACCGGCCTTGCGCACCGTCAGCTTGACCTTGTCGATGTGCTTGCCGCTGGAGCAGTGGGCCATCAGGTTGGGGCTGGACTTGTCGATGTACTTGGTGATGGACAGGTCCTGGATGTTGACCTTGCCAGAGCCGCCGCCGCTGCCCATGTGCATGTTGCCGGACTGGGACATGCCCCAGCTCCAGTTGAGCACGTCGATTTCGTCCTTGTGGGCTTTGTCCTGGGACTCGCCCTTGATGTCGCCGATCTTGATGAAAATATCTACAGCCATGATGTCCTCGGGATTTCGCGTCGGTTAGCGGTTCGGTGCTAATCGCAGGGGCAGCCCCACCCTGGGAGCGGGCTGCTCCGCGATGATCAGGCCCCTTTGGCCGAAGGCAGCTTCGACACCAGGCGCAGCGACACGGTCAGCCCTTCGAGCTGGTAGTGCGGGCGCAGGTAGAAGCGCGAGTTGTAGTAACCCGGGTTGCCTTCGACCTCCTCGACCACCACTTCGGCAGCTGCCAGTGGATGCTGGGCCTTGGTGGTCTCGGTGGAGTGCGCTGGGTCGCCGTCGACGTAGTTGAGGATCCAGTCTTGCAGCCAACGCTGCATCTCGTCCTTTTCCTTGAACGAGCCGATCTTGTCGCGAACGATGCACTTGAGGTAGTGGGCGAAGCGACAGGTGGCGAACAGGTACGGCAGGCGTGCGGCCAGGTTGGCGTTGGCGGTGGCGTCCGGGTCATCGTACTCGGCCGGCTTCTGCAGCGACTGGGCGCCGATGAACGCGGCGAAGTCGGTGTTCTTCTTGTGCAGCAGCGGCATGAAACCGTTTTTCGCAAGTTCCGCCTCGCGACGGTCGGAAATGGCGATTTCGGTCGGGCACTTCATGTCCACGCCACCGTCGTCGGTGGGGAAGGTGTGCGCCGGCAGGCCCTGCACTTCACCGCCAGACTCCACGCCGCGGATGCGCGAGCACCAGCCGTAGTGCTTGAACGAACGGTTGATGTTCACTGCCATGGCGTAGGCGGCGTTGGCCCAGGTGTATTTGCTGCTGTCGGCGCCGTCGGTGTCTTCTTCGAAAGCGAAGGCTTCTACCGGGTCGGTCTTGGCCCCGTAGGGCAGGCGTGCCAGGAACCGCGGCATGGTCAGGCCGATGTAGCGCGAGTCTTCCGATTCGCGCAGCGAGCGCCAGCCGGCATATTCCGGGGTGGTGAAGATCTTGGTCAGGTCGCGTGGGTTGGACAGCTCCTGCCAGGAACCCATGCCCATCACGGTAGGCGAGGCGGCCGAGATGAATGGCGCGTGCATGGAAGCGCAGACCTTGGACATCTCGCCCAGCAGCTCCACATCGGGCGGCGATTGGTCGAAGTAGTAATCACCCACCAGGCAACCATAAGGCTCGCCGCCGAACTGGCCGTATTCCTCTTCATAGAGTTTCTTGAATACTGGGCTCTGGTCCCAGGCGGTGCCCTTGAACTTCTTCAGGGTCTTGTGCAGGTCATTCTTGGAAATGTTGAGCACGCGGATCTTCAGCTGCTCGTCGCTCTCGGTGTTGTTGACCAGATAGTGCAGGCCACGCCAGGCGCTTTCCAGCTGTTGGAAATCGTCGTGGTGGATGATCTGGTTGACCTGGGCGGTGAGCTTGGCATCGATGGCGGCAATGATCTGTTCGATAGAGCCGATGGCATCGTTGGAAACCAGGTTGGTCTGCGCCAGGGCCTGTTCGGCGAGGGTACGCACGGCGCTCTCGACGGCTTCCTTGGCTCGCTCGGTCTTGGGCTTGAATTCCTGCAGCAGCAGATTGGCGAATTCGCTCGCATCCTGCGTGGCGACCGATGGGGACTGGGTATCGCGTAATGGATCGTTCATGGCCGTCTCCTCAGGCGCTCGGCTCGGTGTTGGCAGGTTTAGGCGCACTGGCCAGGGCCTGGAGCAGGGCTGGGTCCTTGATGGCTTTCAGGATGATGTCTTCGGCGCCGGTCTTGCCGTCCATGTAGGTCAGCAAGTTGGCCAGCTGGGTGCGGGCCTCGAGCAGTTGGTTGAGGGCATCGACCTTGCGTGCCACGGCAGCGGGGCTGAAGTCGTCCATGCTCTCGAAGGTGATGTCCAGGCTCAGGTTGCCTTCGCCGGTCAGCTCGTTGGGCACATTGAAGGCCACACGTGGCTTCATGGCCTTCAGGCGCGAGTCGAAATTGTCGACATCGATCTCCAGGAATTTGCGGTCGGCCACCGCTGGCAGCGGCTCGGCGGGTTTGCCGGCGAGGTCGGAGAGCACGCCCATGACGAAGGGCAGCTGGACCTTCTTCTCGGCGCCGTACAGTTCGACGTCATATTCGATCTGTACCCGCGGCGCACGGTTGCGCGCGATAAATTTCTGGGAGCTGTCTTTCGCCACGTTGTTCCTCCTGGTCGCCGATGCGGCGGCTCTGTTTGTTGCGGGCGTCGGTGTTATGCGCCCCGAACGGCGTCAGTCGCCTTCGGGGCCGCGCAGGTTCTCGAATTGCGACAAGCCATCGGGGATCAGGTCACGGACGATGGTCGCGAAATCGGCGTTGACCAGGTGCTTCGCCCTGCGCAGTAGCACCGGCAGGGGGCTGGACGGTTCGTGGCGAGCGTAGTACTGGAGCAGGCGATCGAGGCTTTGCAGCACGTCGTCGCGGCTGTTCACTTCGTCGGAACGAGTGGTGGCACGCGGTTGGGCAGCCGGCGCGGGCCGTTGGTCGTCGTTGGCGCTGACTTCGGGGTGGGTGTCGTCGACGGCAACGGCCGGTTCGGTACCCTCCGGGCCATAGTCGATCAACACTTGCAGGGCCTGGCGCAGGGGCTGCCGGAGAGCCGACAGGTCGACGCCACTGGCCGAACCGACCTGGTCGTTGACCCGGTGCTCGATGGTGTCCAGAGCCTCGCGTGCCAGCTGCAAGGCCTGACGGCATTGCGCCAGCTGTTCCGGCTCGACATCTCGCAGGGCCGCAGCCAACTCCTCGACACTCAATTGCTCGCTGGCGAAGTGCTGGATACCTGCGGCATGCAATGCCGCCCGGAGGGTGACCGGGCCGAAGGCGCGCGAGCGTACCAGCACGGTGTCGCGCAGCAGGGCGATGTTGGTGTCGCAGGTAAGGCCAGCCAGGGCGTTTACGCGTACGGTCGGGTCGTTGTCGTCGGCGGCATCCAGTTGAGGGTGCAGGTGCAGCCAGTATTCGCCCAGCAGGTCGCGGATCAGCTCGAGGCTCGCGGCCAGGCCTGGCAAGCCGTGCAAGGCCAGGTTCGCCTGGACGAGGAAATGGGTGATGCGCAGGTCCTTGCTGCGTTGCAGCAGGGTGGTGCAAGCCTGTTCGATGTCGCGCCACTGGGGGGGCTCGGCTGCCTGTACGGCATCGCCCATGACGCGCTCGGGACGACCTTGGGCATCACGCTCCAATTGCAGGAAATCGGGGTCGTATTCGAGGTCGTCGCCGCAGGGGAAGTCTGCGGAAACAGCAGCGAGCAGCAGCGGCGAGTTCACCAGGATTCGATCTCCATATCGGCCCTTGGCGGGGCTTCATTGGCGCAAAGTTGTTTTTGTGAACTAGCGCACAAACGTAGCGTTGAATATATGCCTGATATCGATGTGATATCACTTTGGAATTTTCAAGATGCGCATTTATGGTTTATTTCCAAAATGATGTCAAGGTAAGCTACGCGCCGTGAATGGGCACTTGTGATCGACTTGGCAAGCTATGGTTACCATTGGTCGATCAATATGAAAGTGTATTGCCGGTAAGGTTTAATACGACCTTCCGGATTAGGGTTGGCGGTGTTTTGCCCAGTATTTACGGGGCTTTGCCGGGCCATCGGGTCGGGCTTGTTCATTCACTCAAATGAATGGATAAGAGTTTCAGTTATACGCAAGGAGGCATGATGGCACTTTGCCTGACCATCACCAGTTACCACAAGATTACCCCTGGGCAGTGCCCGGAGAAGTTGCTGGAAACCGGTGCCATCACTGTAGGCCGCGCGGCAGATAATGATTGGGTGCTTCCCGATCCGGAGCGCCTGGTTTCCTCGAGGCATTGTGTCATTCAGTTCAAGGATGGTCGCTATTACTTGACCGACAATAGCACCAATGGCGTTGAGTTAGTGCATGCCGGTGTGCGTTTGCGTCGTGGAAACAGTGAACCGCTGATGGATGGCGAAGTTATTCGAATTGGCGATTATGAAATCCAGGCGAGGATTGATTCGGGACTGTCGGTGCCCATTGCTGGCCAGGCCGAAGCGCAGAGTTTCGAGGCGTTGATGGCCAATCAGGCTGCGGTGCCTGCAGCACCTATCTGCGGCGCGCCAGCGGCTTTCCTGCAGGGTGCCTCGAGCCATGACACCCTGCCTGACCTGTTCGATTTCCTGGGGCCTTCCAGTGTCCCGCCTGTCAGCCAGCCGGACCATGTCCCCGCTCAACAGCATGATTTTCGCCCGCCTGCCCCGATAGTGCCGCCTGAACCGGCTCAGGCGCCGGTTGCGCCGGGAGCGATTCCGGCCGACTGGCACCTGTTGGACAGTACCCCGGCGCCTGTGTCCCAGGCCGTGCCAGAGGCGGTGCTGGCCGCCGAGCCCGCCGTTGTGCCGCCCGCGACCGTGAAACCCGCAGTGCCGCCAGCGACACTGAAACCCGGGCCCTCTCAGGCCGCAGGCAACGATGCGTTGCTGCAGGCGTTCTTGCGAGGCGCCAGTATCGAACACCTGCGTATCGATGGCGCGGATGTCGTGGCCCAGATGGAAGCCATCGGCCGCAGCTACCGTCTGATGGTCGAAGGCCTGGTCGACGTGCTGCGCGCGCGCAGTAGCTTGAAGGGCGAGTTCCGCATGCAGCAAACCACCATCGCCCCGGTGCAGAACAACCCGCTGAAATTCGCTCCCAACGCTGACGAAGCGTTGCTGTTGCTGCTACGCCATAACAGCCAGGCGTTCATGGCTCCGGACCAGGCGGTTCGCGACAGTTTCGATGACTTGCGTGCGCACCAGCTGGCGGTGATGGCGGGCGTCGAAGCCGCCATCAAGCACCTGTTGTCGCGTTTTGAGCCCGGGCGGCTGGAAGAGCGTCTGGCACCCGCCGCCGGCCTGGCGAAGCTGTTCGGCGGCTCGCGTCAGGCCCATTGCTGGCAGCAGTTCACCGAGCTCTACGGGCAGATGTCCAGGGAGGCCGAGGACGACTTCCAGGACTTGTTCGGCCGAGAGTTCAGCCGCGCCTACGAGGCTCACAGCAGCCGCCTGCGACGCTCCTGAGGTACGGCCCGGAGCACAGGAAGAATACCAATACGTCATGAGGACGAGGATGAGTGCAACAAGACTGATCGCAGCCCTGGCCATCGTGCTGCTCAGTGCCTGCAGCAAGGGCGTGCCGGTCGAACCTGCGGCGACCGGCGCCGCAGTAGCGCCGGGCATTACCCTTTATTTCAGTGCTGCGGCCGGGCTCAACCCGGGCGCTACTGGCACGCCCGCCCCCGTGCGAGTGCGCATCTACGAGCTGAAGAACAGCGCTGCGTTCGTTCGCGCCGATTACTTCGCCCTGGCTGAGCGGGCCCAGGCAACGCTGGCTGCGGACCTGGTCGACCTGGACGAGGTTCTGCTCCAGCCCGGCGAACAGCTGCGTATCACCCGCCCGTTGAGCCCCGCCACGCGACAGGTCGGCCTGGTGGTCGGCTATCGCGAGATCGACCAGGCCCAATGGCGCAGTGTGCTGCCGGTGCCGCCCAACGACTATCAGATCAGCCTCGATGTGCATGCCGTGCGCAGCGCCGTGGCCATCCCTCAACCTGAGACTGCCCGCTAGGCAATCGGAGAACCCATGTCTTGGAACAATCGCGTGGTCTGGTCGGAAGGGATGTTCATCACGACCCAGCACTTCCAGCAGCACGACCGCTACCTTGAGAATTTCGTCGATGCCCGCAGCCGTCCGCTCAGCGCCGCTGCCTGGGGGTTCTCGGAGCTGTTGATCGACCAGGGGCTGCTGGCCCAGGGCAAGCTGGCGATCATCAGTGCCCGTGGCCTGTTGCCTGATGGCACGCCGTTCGATATTCCTCGCGACGACCTGCCACCAGCGCCACTGGAGGTTCCCGACGACGTTCGCGACGCAGTGGTCTATCTCTGCTTGCCGCTCAAGCGTGCCGGCGCACGGGACACCGTCGATGAGGGTGAGAGGCTCGACGGTGCGCGCTATATCAGCCGTATCAGCGAAGTGCGTGACGACAACGCCCCGTTCGAGAACCGTGCGCCGCTGGCTCTGGGTAGTCGTGCCCTGCGCCTGCTGCGCGCCGAGGATGGCCTGGGCGACTACGCCGCATTGGGTGTGGTGCGTATCCGCGAGAAGCGTGCCGACCGTGCGTTGGTATTGGACGACAGCTACATTCCGCCACTGCTCGACGTCAGCGGCAACGGCGCGTTGTCCGGGTTTCGTGGCGAGCTCCTGGGGCTGTTGCACCAACGCGCAGAGGCCTTGGCGGGGCGTGTGGTGGCGTCGGCCAACGGTGGCGCCTCGGAAATCGCCGATTTCATGCTGCTGCAGCTGGTCAACCGCGCCCAGCCGCTGATCGAGCACCTGAACCAGCTCTCGCCACTGCATCCAGAGCGTCTGTACAGCGAACTGGTGGCCTTGGCGGGTGAGTTTGCCACCTTCACCCGGGATGGCCGGCGTCCGGAGAGCTTTCCGGTGTACCAGCACGATGACCTGGCCGCGACGTTCACGCCGGTGATGGCTGCGCTGCGCGAAGCCTTGTCGATGCTGATCGACAGCAAGGCGGTGGCCATTCCTATCGTCGAAAAGGCCTACGGCATCCACGTCGGCATGCTGGCCGATCGCAGCCTGCTGGACAGCGCCAGCTTCGTGCTGGTGGTGCGCGCCGACGTACCCAGCGAGACACTGCGCAGCCGCTTCGGACAGCAGAGCAAGATTGGCTCGGTGGAGCACATCCGCGATTTGGTCAACCTGCAATTGCCGGGCATCGGTCTGCTGCCGTTGCCGGTCGCCCCTCGGCAGATCCCGTTCCATGCCGGTTCCACCTATTTCGAACTCGACCGAGGTAGCGAACATTGGAAACAGCTGCAGCATTCCGGTGGCTTCGCCTTCTACATCGCCGGCGAGTTTCCCGGCCTTAACCTGGCCTTCTGGGCCATTCGAGGATAAGCCGCGATGCAACCGGACGACCCGCTGGCCAACGACCGCACTCAGTTCATGCCGCGCCCCGGTGGCCGCGGGCCACAACAGGGCACACCGGCTCAAGAGCCGCTCCAGCCTTCATTCGCGCCGCTGAATGTGCCCGCCGAACCCCTGGCCCCGGGCCAGGGCGAAGGCCTCAATCCGCTGGAACAGGCGGCCGGCCCGCTGCTCGCGCTGCTCACTCGCCTGCGCAATACCATCGCCCATCCGGCTCCGGCCAGCCTGCGTGCGCAACTTTTGGCCTACCTGCGCCAGTTCGAGGAGCGTGCCGAAGCCGGTGGCGTGCCACGCAACGAAGTGTTGCTGGCCCGCTACGCATTGTGCACCGCGCTCGACGAAGCGGTGCTCAGCACCCCCTGGGGTAGCAGCAGCGACTGGGGCAAGCAGAGCCTGTTGATCACTGTGCACAACGAAGCGTGGGGCGGCGAGAAGGTGTTCCAGCTCATGGAACATTGCCTGCAGAGCCCGCGTGAACGGCTGAACCTGCTGGAGCTGCTGTACCTGTGCATCAGCCTCGGTTTCGAAGGCCGCTACCGGGTCATGAACGGTGGTCGCGCCCAGCTCGATGCGCTGCGCGAACGCACAGCCGCGACCATTCGCAGTGCGCGGGGCGATATCGAGCGTGAGCTGTCGCCGCATTGGCGCGGAGTCACCGTGGCCCGTGACCGGCTGGCGCAGTTTGTACCGCCTTGGGTCGGCCTGGCGGTGGCGCTGGCGCTCCTGCTGCTGGTGTTGTTCGGCTTGCGCCTGAAGCTGGCTGCCGATGCCGAGCCGGTCTTTCGCGGCATCCATGCCTTGGGGGAGATTCCGGTGCAGGCCATGGACCGGCCAGTCGTGCAACCAAAGCCGGTTGAGCGACCGCGCCTGGCGCGCTTTCTGGCCGAGGACATCAGGGCTGGTCGGGTCGCCGTCGAGGATGCAGTGGACCGCTCGGTGGTGACCATCCGCGGCGATGAACTGTTCGCCTCTGCCAGCGCCAGCATCAAGAGCGACTTCCAGCCGCTGATGTTGCGCATCGCCGAGGCCGTGGCAAAGGTGAAGGGCAACGTGAAGGTCACGGGCCACAGCGACAATCAGCGCATAGCCACCCTTCGCTTCCCTTCCAACTGGGCGCTGTCACAGGCTCGCGCCGAAGAGGTCAAGGGCATCCTCGCCGCTCGCACCGGTCAACCCGAGCGCTTCACTGCGCAGGGGCTGAGCGACACAGAGCCGCTGGCGTCGAACGACAGCGCGCAGGGCCGGGCGAAGAATCGTCGGGTTGAGATCACCGTTCTGGCGGAGGGCGTCGAGTGAAGGCGTTTTTCAATTTTGTCATTCGCTGGGTGATCCCGCTGCTGGGCCTGATCGCCCTGGGCCTGATCATCTGGTTCGTTGGCCCGTTGCTTGACGTTCTGGCACCCGCCGCAACGCGTTGGGCGCTGATCATCCTGTTGTTCGTGGCATGGGCTGCCTATAGGGTATGGCGCATCGTCCAGGCTCGCCGGCAGGCGGCCAAAGTGATGGAAGGCCTGGCTGTCGAAACCGCGCCGGACCCTGCCAGCGTGGCCACCGCCGAAGAGTTGGAAACCCTGCGCAAGCGCATGGACGAAGCCCTGGTGTTGCTGAAGAAGGCACGTCTGGGCGGAGATGAGCGGCGCAACCTGTACGAGTTGCCTTGGTATGTGATCATCGGCCCGCCCGGCTCGGGAAAGACCACCGCGCTGGTCAACTCAGGCCTGCATTTCCCGCTTGCCGCGCAGATGGGCGAGGGCGCCGTACGCGGGGTTGGTGGTACGCGTAACTGCGATTGGTGGTTCACCGACCAGGCCGTGTTGCTCGATACGGCCGGACGCTACACCACCCAAGACAGCCACGCACAGGTCGACAAGTCGGCCTGGCTGGGCTTTCTCGACCTGCTCAAGACCCAACGCCCGCGCCGCCCGATCGACGGCGCGTTCATCGCCATCAGCCTTTCGGACCTGCTGCTGGGCAGCGATGCCGAGCGTGCTGCCCATGCGGTGGCGATCCGCACACGGATACAAGAGCTGTACACCCACCTGGGCGTACGTTTTCCGATCTATCTGATGCTGACCAAGCTCGACCTGGTGCCGGGTTTCATGGAGTTCTTCGACAACCTGAGCAAGGAAGAGCGCGCGCAGGTGTGGGGCATGACCTTCCCGTTGGATGATGGGCAGCAGGGCGACGGCCCGCTGGCACAGTTCATCAACGAGTTCGGCCTGCTCGAACAACGCCTCAACCAGCGTCTGGTCGAGCGTCTGCAGCAAGAGCGCGACCCGGCGCGACGAGATCTGGTCTACGGCTTCGTCCAGCAGTTCGCCGCGTTGCGCGGTAACCTCGAGACCTTCCTCGATGGCGTTTTCAGACCCAATGCCTTCGAAGAGCGCGCGCTGCTGCGAGGTGTGTACTTCACCAGCGGTACCCAGGAAGGCAGCCCGATCGACCGATTGATCGGCAGCATGGCCCAGAGCATGGGCCTGGACCGTGCGCACCTGGCACGGCAGAACGGCACCGGTCGTAGCTACTTCATCGAGAAACTGTTCAGCGCCGTGGCCTTCGTCGAGCGGGGGCTGGTGGGCAACAATCCGAAAGTCGAAAAGCGGCGCAAATGGATCACCCGTGGCGCTCTGGCCCTGAGCGTAGCCCTGGTGCTGGTGGTCGGCACGCTATGGACGCTGAGCTACCGGGCCAACCAGCAGTACATCGCCGAAGTCGACAGCCGCCTCAAGCCTTTGGGCAGGAGTGTGCAGGAGCTGAGCCCGGCCCAGCGCAACGTGGTCGATGTACTGCCGCTGCTCAATGCCGTACGCCGCCTGACCGACGACCCGCCTGGTTGGGCCGAGGGCCTGGGGTTGTACCAGGGCGATATGCTCGAAGGTGAGGCGAGCAGTGTGTATCGCAAGCTGCTGATCGCCATTTTCGCTCCGCGGCTGGTTACCCGCATCGAAGAGCAACTGTATGCGGGCGGTCCTTCCGATTACCTCTACGAAGGGCTGAAGGCGTACCTGATGTTGGCCGATGGCGAACACTACGACCCGGACTTCATTACCGCCTGGATCTCCCTCGACTGGGAGCGTCACCTGCCGCGCGACATGGCCCCGGACCTGCGCCAGTCACTGGAGCAACACCTGGCGGCACTGTTCGAAAAGCGCCCGCCCAACGCGCGCCTCGACCAGCGCCTGATAGACGACACCCGCCGCCAGTTGCAGCAGCTGCCGGTGGCCCAGCGTGTCTACGATCGGGTCAAGCGCCAGAAGTTGCCGGCCGGGGTCGACGATTTCCGTATCAGCGATGGGGCTGGCCGTGATGCGGCATTGGTGTTCCGGCTCAAGAGCGGCAAACCGTTGAACGACCCGCTGCCGGGTATCTTCACTGTCGAGGGTTACCGTAAGGCCTTCCTCGCCGCCAGCGTCGCTCACAGCGCGACCTTGGCCGAAGAGCGCTGGGTGCTCGGTCGCGAACCGGGTGAGTCGGGGGATGCCAAGCGCTTGGCCGATGACGTCCTGCAACTGTATTACCAGGACTACATCCGTAATTGGGATGCGCTGCTGGCCGACCTTGATTTCGTGCCGATCACCAGCGTCGGCCAGGCCGCCGATGTGTTGCGCGTACTGTCTGGGGCGACTTCTCCGATGAAGAAACTGCTCCAGGCGGTGGCGAAGGAAACCAACCTGCAGCAGCCCACTACCCTCGACAAAGTCCAGGGCAAGGTTGAGCAGGCTGGCGTCGACCAGTTGCGCCAGCGCCTCGACGGTCTGCTTGGCGATGCGCCACCGAGCAGCGACAGCCTGGCGGCTCGCGAGGTCGACCCGGTAACGGCGCACTTCGCCGAACTCGCCGCGCTGGTGGAGACCGGCGAGGACCAGCCGGCCGCCATCGATGGCTTGCTTACCGACCTCAACGCCCTCTACGTGCAGGTGAGCGCCATGGTGGGCGCCAGCGGCGATTCGTTGCTGGGAGAGGCAAAGAACCAGGTCCAGGCCGCCGCTCAGCGTGTATCGCTCGCTGCCGCACGCCAGCCCAAAGTGGTGCAGGGGCTGGTGGGTTCGGTGGTCGGCTCGACCAACAATATCGTCATGGGTGGCGTACGCAACCAGCTCAATGCAGCCTGGACCAGTGAGGTCGTCAAGGTCTACCGCCAGTCGCTCAGTGGTCGCTACCCGATGGTCGCTGGTAGTACGCGGGACGCCACCCTGGAAGATTTCGGTCAGTTCTTCGGCGTTGGCGGGGTGATGGACAACTACTTCCGCAAGTACCTGCAGCCATACGTCAACATGTCCAGCACGCCTTGGAGCTGGCAGCCGGGTGCGGCGCAGAAGCTGGGGATCAATGCCAACGTGCTGTACACCTTCCAGCGTGCGGCGACCATCCGTGATGCATTCTTCCGCAACACCAGCGGCTTGCAACCCGGCGTACGCTTCGAGCTCAAGCCGGTGGCGATGGATGCATCCATTACCCAGTTCCTGCTCGACCTGGATGGCCAACAGGTCAGCTACGACCATGGTCCGAGCCGCCCGGTGGCCTTGCAGTGGCCGAACCCGAACAGCATCGGTGTGGTACGCCTGTCGATTTCACCGCCATCGCCTACCGGTCGTTCCGGGCTGACGCTCGAAGGGCCATGGGCCTGGTTCCGCTTGCTCGACCAGTCCGACCTGGTGGCCGGGAGCACACCCGAGCGCTTCAGCCTGCGCCTGCGTGTGGACGGTGTGAGTGTCTCCTACGAGCTGCGTGCCAGCAGCGCCTTCAACCCGTTCCGCAGCCGAGTGGTCAGCGGTTTCAGCCTGCCGGAGCATCTGTGAACGACGTGGGGTTCTACGGAAAGCTGGCAAGCCGCGGTGACTTCGTCAGTCGCGCCTTGCCGCAGAGTTTCATCCAGCCCTGGGACCAATGGCTGGCGGCGGGGCTCCAGTCCAGCCAGCAGCATTTGGGCGACAGTTGGCTCGATGCCTACCTGGTCAGCCCGTTGTGGCGCTTTGCGTTGGCGCCAGGGCTATGTGGACCGCAAGCGGCAGTCGGGGTGCTGATGCCGAGCATCGACCGGGTCGGGCGGTATTTTCCATTGACGGTGGCGCAGGTGCTGGAGCCTGGCCAGCCGTTGGCGACGGCAGTGGCCGGAGGCGAGGAGTGGTTCGAGCAGGTGGAGGCAGCATTATTGGCGACGCTTGAGCCAGGTGCAGTGCTTGAGGACTTCGAAGCGGCTTTGCAGCCGTTTCGCGACGCCTGGCCACTCCCGCAGGCTGCGCCGGCCCGGCTGACGGTCGGCGGCCTGCAGCGGTTGGATGCGACTACGCCGCAAGGGCGTGCCTTGGCCCTGGCCGAATGTGCCTGCGAAGGCATGAGTTTGTGGTGGGGCAGGGGTTCGGAACGTATCGCTCCCGGACTGATGCGCTGTGTGGGGCTTCCCCGCAGTGAGGATTTCGCCGGGTTTCTCCTGGGTAGCGAGGCATACTCTTGATGACCGCCATGCATTACACCGCGGCCAGTTACAGCCATGTCGGCATGGTGCGCAAGATCAACGAAGACGCCTGCCTGGAACTGACGGCCGATGGCTTGTGGGCAGTGGCTGACGGTATGGGTGGGCATGCGGCCGGCGACTATGTCAGCAGCCTGGCGGTCGACAGCCTGAGACAGATACGACAGGTCGAGGCGCTGGAGCAATGCGTTCAGGTGGTGCGCGATACCCTTGATCGGGTCAACCGGGCAGTCCGTGACGAGACCACGCGGCGCGGTGTGGCGATGATGGGCAGCACCGTAGTGGTGCTGGCCGCACGGGACCAGCAGGCCATTGGGCTATGGGCCGGCGACAGCCGCCTGTACCGCTTGCGCGAAGGGCGTATCGAGCGCCTGTCCCACGACCATAGCTATGTCCAGGAACTGCAGGACAGCGGCCTGCTCAGCGAGGCCGAGGCCCGCGTGCATCCGCGAGGCAACATCGTCACCCGCGCCATCGGTGTTCAAGACCAACTCGAGTTGCAGGCTGTCACGTTGCACGTGCAGCGCGGCGATACCTACCTGTTGTGCAGCGATGGGCTGAACAAGACCGCCGAGGATCACGAGATCGCCGATGTGCTCGGCCACGCCGATCCCTACCAGGTGGTACGCAGCCTGGTGCATCTCGGCCTGACCCGGGGCGCTCCAGACAACATCACCGCCGTGGTCGTGAAGGTGAGCTGAAGACATCATGGACATGCACATCCCAGGATTCGATATCGATAGCGAGCTTGGCCAGGGCGCCATGGCCAGTGTGTACCTGGCGACCCAGCGTTCCCTGGAGCGCAAGGTAGCACTCAAGGTGATGGCTGCGAGCCTGGCTGCCGACCCTACCTTTTGCGAGCGGTTCCTGCGTGAAGGGCGCACCCTGGCTCGTCTGTCGCACCCGCACATCGCTACCATCCACGACATCGGCAATGTCGGCGAGTTGTACTACATGGCCATGGAGTACTTGCCCAGCGGCACGCTCAAGGAGCGCATCGCCGCCGGCCTGGCACCGGAGCAAGGGCTGCTGTACGTCCGCCAGATCGCCCAGGCGCTGGGCTATGCCCATGCCCAAGGCTTGGTGCACCGCGACGTCAAGCCTGCCAACATCCTGTTCCGCGCCGATGGCACCGCAGTGCTTTCGGACTTCGGCATCGCCAAGTCATTGGATGACCGCACCCAGTTCACGCAGGCTGGTTTTGCCGTGGGTACGCCCAGCTACATGAGCCCGGAGCAAGCCCGTGGCCTGGAGATCGATGGCCGTGCCGACCTTTACGCGCTTGGTGTGGTGCTCTACGAGATTCTTGTCGGCAAGCTGCCCTACAGTGGTAACGATGCGCTGTCCACGGCCTTGGCCCACCTCACCGAGCCATTGCCGGAGCTGCCCATCGAACATGGCCGCTATCAGGATATCCTGCGCGGGCTGCTGGCCAAGGACCCTGGCGAGCGTTTTGCCGATGCTGCGGCGCTGCTCGCCGCCCTCGATCGTCTGCCGGCACAGGATGCCGACAGTACGTTGGTTCGCCCGCTTTCGCCTGGCCCCATGGCCGACAAGGGTGGACGTGACCTCGGAGGGCTGACCCCGGTTTCCATCGAGATCCCGCAAACGCCACCTTCGCATCGACAGCCGACGCCATCCCCTGCGCCGGTTGTCGCCCCATCGAAAAAGAAACCCGCCGTGGCCTTGCTCGCGGTGGCTATCGCGGCAGCCGTTGGCCTGGGCGGCGCGGGTTACTGGTGGCTACACGGTGGTGACGCCCCCGTGCCTGATGCCCCGGTGGCGCAGCAGCCTGTGTCGGACGCCACCCAGGCTGGCACCCCTGCGGCTGTAGCCGTCGATGATCAACGCCCCTTGCTGATGCCCGGCAAGAAGACCTTGTTCCAGCGTGTACTCAGCAAACCAGGTGCACGTCTGTTCGATGCGCCCGGCGGTAAGGCGCACGACAGCCTGCCGGCCTTCAGCGTGCTGTACGTCTACCAGCGCAAGGATGCGCAGGGGCAGACCTGGTTGCAGGTCGGGGCCGCCAGTGACGGTCAGCGCGACGGCTGGTTACAGGCCAGCCAGGCCAGTGACTGGAAGCAGAGCCTGGTGCTCAAGTTCACCGAGCGCTCTGGACGTTCGCCCGTGATGTTCATGCGCCAGCCCGAGGATGTGCAGCAGTTGCTCGACGACAGCCGCCTGGCCCGCGCTGAACTGCTCAAAGCGCAGACCGCACCGGACCAGGTGCCTCAGGTGATGGCTCTGGAACCGACCGACAGTGCCGTGCCTCAGACGCAGTTCTACCTGATGCCGATCTTCGATTACCGTGAAAGCTTCGACGCCGAAGGGCAACCGGTGCAATTGCTCAACATCGCCTCGATCGACCCGGGTGGCAGCGCCGCAGCGCCCGACGCGGCAGGTGTGGCGACAGCTGATGACAAGGGGTTTCGCACTGCCGTGGTCCTGGTGGTGGATACTTCGGTATCCATGCAGCCCTATATCGACCGCGTACGCCAGGTGGTCAGCGAACTGCAGCAGCAGTTAGCCGCGCGGGGCGAGCTGGATAACGTCAGCTTTGGCTTGGTGGGGTTCCGCAACAATACCAGGCGCACCCCAGGGCTGGATTACCTGAGCCGTACCCTGGTGACGCTGGAGGAAGGCCGTGACCCGGTACGCTTTCTCAAGGCGGCGTCGCAGGTCAAGGCCACTACGGTGTCCAGCCACTCCTTCAACGAAGACGCCTTTGCCGGCGTCATGCAGGCTGTCGAGGGCATGGATTGGTCGGGCTATGGTGGCCGTCTGATCTTGTTGGTCAGCGACGCAGGGGCGCTGCGCAAGAGCGACCCGTACAGCAGCACCCAGATGAACGAAGCGGAGGTCCGCCAGGCGGCCCTGAGCAAGCAGATCAAGATCTATGCCCTGCACTTGCGCACGCCAGCCGGGGTGAAGAACCATGGCTCGGCCGAGCAGCAGTACCGGGTGCTCACCGCCGACAGCAACCCACGTATCGGCGACCTTTACGTCTCGGTGCCGGGCGGTGACGTGACGCTGTTCGGCGAGCGCGTGAAGGAGATCGGCTCGACGTTCGCCGAGTTGGTCCATCAGGTCCGCAACAAGCAGCCGCAGCCTGCGCCGTTACTGACCTCGGCTTCGACCTTGGCGGCCAAGTCGCAGGCCATCGGATACGCCATGCATATGGACTTCCTCGGACGTCGCAGCGCCAGCCAGGCACCTCGGGTGGTAAGCGCCTGGACAGCCGATCGCGACCTGACCAACCCGGCGTTGCCGACGCTGCAGGTATGCGTGATGCTGACCAAGCTGCAGCTCAACGACCTGCAGCAATCGCTCAAGTTGATCGTCGATGCCGCACGCAAGTCCCGCAGTTCGCCAGGCGATTTCTTCAATGAGATCGCCAGCGCCAGTGCCTACATGAGCCGTGATCCGGCTGCCCTGCGCAAGGGCGCCAACCTGGCTCAGAGCGGTGTGCTGGGCGAGTACCTGGACGGTCTGCCGTACCGCAGCAAATCCCTGGGCATGACCCAGGACCTGTGGCTGTCGCTCTCCGTCGCCGAGCAGGAGGACTTCATCGACGAGTTGGAGTCGAAGATCCGCTTGTACGAAACCTTCCACAACGACATGGCCAACTGGGTGCGCTTCGGTAATGCCGAGCCGGGCGATGCTCTGTACCGTGTCCCGCTGTCGACCCTGCCGTGATGATCCATCTGCAGGGAGTGCACAAGACGCGCGGGCAGGGGGCCCAGCGTTACAGCCTGGAGATCGAGCGGCTGCAGGTGGCGATGGGCGAGTGCTTGGCCCTGGTCGGCCCCAGTGGTTGTGGCAAGAGCACGTTGCTCGACCTGCTGGGCCTGGTGTTGGCGCCGGATAAAGCCGAATGCTTCAGCCTGGGCGTCGAAGGAAGCGACCAGGACATTGCCGGGCTCTGGCGCCAGCGTCGCCTCGACCGCCTGGCAACCCTGCGCAGTCGACACCTGGGCTATGTGTTGCAGGCTGGCGGCCTGCTCGGTTTCTTGAGCGTGCGTGGCAACATCAGCCTGCCGCGTCGTTTGCTGGGCCTGGACGACGACGGTAGCGTCGAGCGCCTGGCCACGGCGCTGGATATCCATGAACAACTGGGCAAGCGTCCGGCGGCGTTGTCGCTCGGCCAGCGTCAGCGGGTCAGTTGTGCCCGTGCGCTGGCCCACGGGCCGGCTCTGTTGTTGGCCGACGAGCCCACGGCGGCATTGGACCCGGTCAATGCCGAGCGCGTCATGCACCTGCTGTTGCGCCAGGCCCAGGCGCACCGCGTCACCTGCGTCGTTGCCAGCCATGACGAGGCCTTGGTGCGCAACGCGGGCCTGGTCGTTTTGCGCATGGCTTGTCGCCGCGATGCAGACGGCGGCGTCACCGCGACCCTGGAGCGGTCGGCATGATACGCCCCTTGCTGATCGCCGGGTTGGCCTGGCAGGACTACCGCAACGATGCGCGGCTGTCGGCCTGCGGTGTGCTGGCGCTGGTGGCGGTGATCGCGCCATTGCTGGTGCTGTTCGGCCTCAAGTTCGGCCTGGTCGGCAGCCTCACCGAGCGTTTGCAGCGCGACCCCGGTGTGCGCGAGATCATTCCCATGGGCGGTGGGCGCTTCGATACGGCTTTTGTCACCGCCCTGGCCAACCGAGCGGATGTGGCGTTCGCGATCCCACGCCCTCGCCAGATCGCCGCTACCGCCGAATTGTTGTCACCAGCCAAGGGGCGTTTAGTGACGGTTGAAATGCTGCCCACTGCCGATGGCGATCCATTGCTGCAAGGCGTAGTGCAGCCGACCGGCTTGCAGGAGGTGGTGCTCAGCTTCACCGCCGCGGAAAAACTGGGCGTGAAGACGGGCGATACCCTGGTGGCCAGCTTCGGTCGTCAGCAGGCAGGCGAGCTGCAGAGGCGCCAGGCCTCCGTGCGGGTGGTAGCCGTATTGCCATTGGCGGCGTTCGAGCGGGATGGTCTGTTCGCCCCGCTGGCTTTGTTGATGGCCGCCGAAGACTATCGCGATGGCCGCGCCGTGCCGGCCCTGGGCTGGCACGGGGAGGCCGCGGGTGACCCGGCCCTGCGGGTGTACCCGGCGTTTCGCCTGTATGCCCGGACGCTCACGGATGTCGAGCCGCTGCGCCGGCTGTTCGCCGAACGTAAGTTGCTGGTGTCGACCCAGGCCGCGCAGATCGCCCAAGTGCAATCCTTGAGCCGCAACCTGGACCTGGTGTTCTGGATCATCGCTGCCCTGGCCATCGCCGGTGCGGTCGCTGCCACTGCCGCTGGCGCGCTGGCTGCGGTGGAGCGCAAGCGGCGCGAGCTGGCAGTGTTGCGCCTGCTGGGCTTCGGCACCGCCGCGCTGCTGGCGTTCGTGGTGCTCCAGGCTTTGTACAGCGGTGTTTTGGCAGCCGGCCTGGCGGCGTTGCTGTACCTACTGGCCGAACACGGCTTGAACCGTCTTTTCACGCAGGGGCCAGGCGAATACGCCAGTCACCTGCTGCCCATGCACTATCTGATCGCGCTGTTGGCCGTCCTCTTGGCGAGCTCCGTCGCTGCCATCCTGGGTGGCTGGCGAGCGGCGCGGATCGAAACCTGTGAAGGAATCCGTGATGTCTGAATGTCGTCTACGGGCCGCCGCCCTGGTCGTTGCCGCCCTGACGCTGGTCGCTTGCGCACAGGCCGAGGACGATGACAAAGCCAAGACCAAGGCCCCAGCCGAGGCCGGCAACAAGGCTGCGCCCGTTTCCACCAGCAAGTTGGACAACCCCAAGCCTTTGAGCGATGACGTCAGCCTGCCGCTGCCCTGTGGCGGTGAGATGGTGTTCCGCCATGTCTATGTGCTGGCCCAAGGCAGCCTGGATGATCGCGAGGTCAGTTTGGGCTATCCGTTCAGTGAGGGCGAGGCCGGCTACAAGCAGTCGTTCATCTCCGGTTACCGGCGTGACTTCATCAATGGCCAGTTCAGCCAGGCGGACCTGGCGCCATCCTGGCAGAAGCTGGTTGGGCCAAGCCTGCCCGTGATCGAGGCGGGCAGCCCGCTCAAGCCGATGATGTATTTCATCGGCAAGTACGAGGTTACCGAGCGCCAGTACAAACAGGTCATGGCCCAAGCCCAATCGTTGGCCAGCGGTCAGGCGGCCACTGCCTGTGAGCCAGTGACCGAAGCGTCGGGCCGCCTGCCCAAGGTCAAGCTGTCGCGTTTCGAAGCGGAGCGTTTCGCCGCGGTCTACAGCGCCTGGCTGATGAAGCATCACCGCGACCTGCTACCGGTAAGTGGCCGCGGCAGCAAGCCCGAGGAGGGAGGGGTCGGTTTCGTGCGTCTGCCTACCGAAGTGGAGTGGGAGTTCGCTGCCCGTGGCGGTTCGCTCGTCAGTCGCCAGGAACTGGAAGGACGGTTGTTCCCGCGTAAGGTCCAGGGCAGCGACAGCGAAGGGCCCCTGGCCGATTGGGCGGTGTTCAATCAGGTCGCCGGGGGCACCGGGCAGGCTGCGCGGCTGATGCCGATCGGTACCCGCCAACCGAACCCGCTGGGGCTGTTCGATGTGATCGGCAACGCCGCGGAAATGGTCCAGGAGTCGTTCCAGCTGGTTCATGCCGGCCGGCGCCAAGGCGCTTACGGCGGTTTCGTGGTCAAGGGTGGTAACTACCTCGAAGGCGAAGGCACGCTGTTCACCGGCATGCGCCGAGAGTACCCCCTGTTTGGCGCCGATGGCACCGAGCAGCGCAACGAGACCACGGGGTTCCGGGTGGCCATCGGTGCCCTGTCGGCGCCACGCTCGCGTTATCAGGAATTGTTCGAGCAGTGGCAGAAGGAGGGCCGCCTGGCCAGCCTGACCGACGCCATCGACGACGCCCAGGATCCCACCAAGCGCCTGGACGGCATTATCGCGACTTCAGCCGACCCGCGCCTGCAAGCCGAGCTGGGCTTGGTCAACGAAGAGCTCAAGCGCAATGTCTCGCTGATTGCCCGGCAACGTGAGGAAGCGGCCGGGAACCTGATCCAGTCCGCAGCCCTGGTGGCCGAGACCATCAATAACTACAACATTCGCCTGACCAATCTGCAGAAAACCCAGCGCCAGGCCCAGACCTCGGGCGACCAGGCCAGCGCGCGCCTGTTTGCGGCTGCCATCGCCAACGGCCGCAGCGCCCTGGACGGCGCCGTGGCGATCTACATCGACAACCTGGCCAGCGGGACGCGCTACACCGATGCGGTGATCCAGGCGCAGTTCCAGCGCGTGAAGGAAGAGCTCAATCGCAAACCGGTCCTGGGCAAGAGCCTGGTGACCCGCGCCACCTTGTTCGTCCGCCACGTCGGGGAGTATCGCCAGAACCGGCGAGCCGACCCGGCGACGATCCTCAAGGAGCTGCTCGCATCGGCAGCGCCGAGACCCTGAAGTACCTGAACCAAGAAAGGAATCCCGGGCTGGCATGACGCTGCCCGGGCGTGTTCAAACCAAGAGAGAACCTGACCATGCTTTTCACACGCAAGCTGATCTCCACCTCCCACACCCGCACCGCTCTGTTGCTGGCCGCAGGCTTCAGCAGCGTTCTGCTGACCGGATGCGCCAGCTCGCCAGTCTCCAGGATCGGCGCCAGCACCAAGGTTGAGTACTACCCTAGCTGCTACGAGCCCGTGCAGCACCTGCGTGCCACCGACTCCAACATGACCCGCTCGGTGGCCACCGGCGCACTGCTCGGCGCAGTCGGCGGCGCCCTGACCGGTGCGTTGGTCGATGGTGACAACCGCGGTCGCAACGCTGCCATCGGCGCCGCTGGCGGTGCCCTGGTGGGTGGTGCTGCGGGCTACTACACCGAGCGCCAGAAGCAGATCAGCGACGACAAGCAGCGCATCGCCTCCTACGCCACCGATATCGACAAGAGCGCGGCGGACATGGACCGCACCACGGCCTACGCCAAAGCCTCGCAAAGCTGCTACCAGCGTGAGTTCGCCAACCTGTTGGACGGTCGCAAGGCGGGTCGCATCAACGACACCGAAGGGCGCAAGCGCCTGGCCGAGATCGTCTCGGGCCTGCAGGAATCGAACAACCTGATCACTGCGGTCAACGGTCGTCTGGGAGAGAACCTGGACAACTACACCCAGGCCTACGAGCAGGATCTCAAGCAGGTCGGCGTACCACGTTCGGACGTGACCGTAGTGGCGCAGGCCGAGACCGCGAAGACCTCCGGCTCCAAGACCAAGTCGCGGAAGCTGCCGGCGGTACCGAAGGAAGCCGTGAGCACCGAGAAGACTCTGCAGAATGCCACCACCAAGAAGACCGAGGCCCAACAAGTGGCCAAGGCCGGTGTAGACCAGGTCAACAATATGTGCCGCAACCCAGACATGGGTGACTGGGCGCCGGTACCTTGCCCGAACGTGTGAGGTTGAAGCGGGGGGCGCCTAGCGCCCCTATCGCGACACAGCGTCATCCGTATATGAGTAAGGACACTACCCCATGACAGACCTCTTGCCCAAACCCTTGGGCAGCGCCTCGCAATTCGTGGCCCGGCAGCGTGTCCAGGGCATGGTCAACCAGCAAAAGCTCTTCAAGGCCATCGACGCCGACCCCGGCATCGTCGGTGCCGGCGTCGTGTACATCGATGCCGATTACAACGTTATCGTGCTGCGCGAGTTCCAGCCGATTTGCAGTGTCGCGCCTAAGCGCGTGATCCTGCGCGAGGCACCGCGTTATACCTCGCCTGAGCAATTCATGAAGCAGTTGCAGACCAACCCTCGGGAAGCCCGGGTGGTCAAAGAGGCCGTGAATACCACATTGTCCTGCGCGGGCGCCGTATTGGGCTGGATCGTGATGTTCAGTGGTACCGTAGCGGTGCCTTTCTCCGGAGGTGCCAGCCTGGCATTGACGGCGGTAGGCTATGCTGCCGCCACCGCCAGCACCGCTCAATGTGGCATCGGGCTGGTGCGAACGGCCTTCGAAGCTACCGACCCGTCACTCAATGATGAAATGGACCAGCAGGGCTGGTATCAGGCTGCAATGCCTTTGCTCGACACCGTAGCGTTGATGGGGGTGGGCGCATCTGGTTTGACCACCGTGCGGTTTCTGCAAGTGCGCAAGGCAGCAACGGGCAGCAGTTGGCTTGAGCTGACACGCTCGCTGAGCCGACAACAACGCAAGGCGCTGACGAAGGAACTGTTGTCGATCAAGCACCCAGCCCTGACCGCCAAACAATTGAAGCTGCGCCAGAGGTCCGGGGAGCTGGTCAAGCGCTACACACCCACAGAGATCAGCCATGCGACAAGGACCTTGATCCAAGACTCTGTCGGCGGGTTCATTGGCCTCAGCAGCAGTGGAAAAGTGCAAGGCCTCGCGGTCGGGCTGTATGAGGAGTTTTCGGAATGATGATGAATCCAGAGTTGAAGCGCTTTCTCGCTCGCTACTTCGGGGTGTTCATCGGGGCGTACTTCTCCTCCATCATCGCCGTTGCCTGGACCTTTGCGCTGGTATGGAGCACGTATTGCCGACACTGCTCGAAGGATGGCGTGTTCCCCTGGAGCCTGTTCGCCACCCTGGCGGTCTTCATGCTGGGCCATGGTGCCGTGGTACGTGGGCGTGCTTGGGGAGCGTGGCTGGTGGCCGGCTTGTGCATTGGCTGCCTGGCGATCACGCTTCCTGCCTATGGGTATCGACCGAACATGTTTATCTACAGCAGCAGCCTGTTGGCGGCGCTGTTGACTCTTTTGTTGCTCAACAGCCGACGCTATCGGGAGATGCGTGAGCGATTGGCTGAGTATCGCCAGCTGCGAAAAGCGTCGCGTGAGGGGAAGGCTCGGCGGTAAAGCAGGAGGGGCGTGGGAGGCGCACTGGTCTCCTCCATCAACGCACACGTCAGCCTTCGCCGGCCGCAATTGATTCAGTACGCTGTTTCAATCCGGAGCGCTCAGAGTCAGGGCTTTCCAGCTGGCTTTGCGCTTGCGTTCGACGAGCGTTACCAGCGCCTCACCCGTTGGAGCGCCTTTGCGAGTGAACTTCACCGGTGCCAGGGTCAACAAGTGGACCTTCTCGCTCTCTGGAATAGCGTCATCGCTGTCGCTTGGACTCCAGGATTTGTCTACCACCAGCAATGCATCTACCTGTGCCGGCCATGGCAGATCGGAGAACGCGTCGTCTTCACGCAGGATCAATGCCCCCTCGAGCAACGGCCCTTGCCCGAAGGTCCGGTGGGATAAACGTGACAGTACCCGTACCGGGAAGCGCCACGGATCGTTCGGCTCTCCATCGACGTGAGGTAGTGCCCAGTCGCCGGGAAGGCAGATGAACAATTCCGTCATTGGCGTAGCCTGGAACAGGCCGACCGTGAACAGCAACTTGAAATCGTTCTTGCCGTCTACAAGGCTGATGTGCAGGCTGGCGCGAGGGTCTTCGGCGGTTGGGCTGAAAACCTGTGGCAGGACGCGACCGACAGTGTCGTGCACGAAGTTGAGGATTGAGTTACCACCTTCGGGCACTTCGTCGTTGCGGATGTCATGGATGCTCTTGCCGCCATGGGCCCGCAGCAGCCCGGCGACTTGCTCATGTTTCCAGGCAATGGCGGCATCCACAGCGCTGTAGTTGCTTACGCGATGCAGCCGGTTGACGGCAGCACCGTGGCGCAGCAGCAGTTCGACGATTGCAGGGTGACCTGCAATCGTTGCAGCCAGCAGCGGCCCACAAATGCTGTCGGGTTGCCCTTCTACCTGGGCACCGACATCGAGCAGATACTGGCAGGTGCTGGCATGACCACCGCCGGCAGCGAGCTCCAGAGGGATTGCGCGCCCATGTCGACGGGCTGGACAGTCCAGTTCCAGACCTCGCTCGATTAGCAAGGCGCATACTGCATCCTGGCCAAAGCGAGCGGCTATGTGCAGCAAACCTTCGGCGTCGGGGTTGCCGAAGCGTGTCAGCGACAGCAGTTCGGGATGAGCATCGGCGACCTGGCGGACATCCTCGAGCGCCCCTGCTTCCACGGATTTGTAGAGTTGGTTGAGCAGTGCTTCGTGCGCTGCATAACGGGCTTGTGAATCGTTCATCGGCCGACTAGTTCCTGTGTGAAATCCTGGCGAGCTCTGCAAGCACGCGTTCGACTTCTCTCAGACCGAGGTGTTTCACCTCGTTCAAACGAGTGAGTGCTTCCTTGGCGGCGGCGACAGTATGGATTCGACCACCATTCGTTGCCAGGTGAAGTTGTGCGGGGTGGTGTTGATCTGCTGCGCAGTGGTAAACGGGCGGCTGCAATCATGAGCCTGATCCAATCGGCGCGTATGAATGGGCATGATCCGTATGCCTATCTCAGAGATGTGCTGACCCGGCTACCGACGCAGCGAGCCAGTGATATCGGGCAATTGCTACCCAATCAATGGATGCCGGCCTGATGAATAATGAATCGCCCCGAAGCAGAAGCTTAGGAGCGATTCACGATTACAGCCCTAGCCGGGCAGACTCAGGTGCAACAAGGGGAAGGGGCGGCCCTCGCCATCCAGCGGAGAACGACCTGTTTGAACAAACCCGTAATGTAAATAGAACCCTACCGCTTCAGGATTCTGTTCATTCACATCAACACTCATCTGACTGCGCGAACTGCGGGCATGATCCAGCAGTGCGCGGCCAATCCCTTTCCCTCGCAGATCTGGTTCGATGAAGAGCATCTCTACGTGGTTTTCATTGAGCCCGATGAACCCTAGCGGGCAGTCCTCGGCATCTACCGCAACCCATAATTCAACAGCGGGTAGGTAAATATCGCGGAGCTGAGGAAGCAATGCCTCGATATCGGATTCTTGCAGGAAGTCATGTGTGGCGCGAACGGAGCGCAGCCAAATGTTGAGCAGTTGCGGATGGTCGGCGTTAGTAGCCTGACGAATGATCATAGAATCATCCTTTACACTTGATATCGGAAATGAGGCGCGCTAGTAGATAGCGACCGTATAAGTGTCGGCAACTTGTATGACCGCTTCGCGAGTTAACGCCTGGGCGGTTCACGACAGAGGTAGCCGGAAAGGAGGGAGCAAGGACGATACTGAGAGGCTTTGGGGGTGTCAATAAAAAATTACGGAAGGGAATGGTGGAAGCATACCTGACAGATGATGGCCGGACCGGTAGGGATCTCACGCGGGACGCTAGAACCGGATGATGTCAGGAGCTTACGGTGACTTACCCGGACGCTTACGAGTGTTATCAGGGATCAAGGCCTCTAACGCGGGACTGGCGGCTCCTTACGTCCGGGAGCAAGCGCACCTCATGATCTGGCCTCCTGAGCACCTTTACTGGTGGGCGGGTGGAGGCTGCATTGGCTGACGAGACCAGTGCCGCGAGATCCTGAGCCGGGTGAACGCAGCACTGCGATGACCGGGGCATGCCTGACTGTCAGTCAGTGCAATCCATTCCCTGGTCTGGGGCACTATCCTCTGCATGGCTGTTGCTGGAGACATCGAGGTTTATCACGCCAATTGTCACGAGGGGAATCGCTGCAAAGCTATGTACGATCAGGGCTGCAGCAGTGAAAGGTACCCGTCTCTTTCAAGGAGAAACAGACGGGCGCAGGCTGGCGCAAATTTTGGCCAAGCGGATAGGGACAACAGGGCTGCGGAGTACGTCGTGTCAGGTACGTTGCTTCAATTCTCTGACCCGTTTGATAACGTACTGCTCGAATAGCGGATGATTGACGACATCCGCATACCGTTCGTAATTAGTGAACGCTCGAAAAACTGCGCCGCATGTATCCTGCTCTGTTCGCTGACGATTTTTGTGGCAAGCGCTGGCAAGGATTGCATTGATGCTTTGCAAATTGGCTTGCATCCCCGTGTCATCAAGGATTTCGCTATAAATCGCTCGCCATGGCCTCGGGTCGAGCTCTTCGATATCTCGCCCTGTGAAGGTCCAGCTCACATAGCGCGATCCCTCGATTTCGAAGGTTTCATATTGGCAATCTGCGCCAAACATCCCAGGCTGTGTGACGGAGCCCTTGACCGGTAGCTGCGGGGCTGTGGCAGAGCGTTGACCACTGATCACGCGTGCATCGTTGTCAACTTGGATGCATATGATTGGGTAGTCCAACGCCCGGAATAGTTTGTAGAAGGTGGCCTCGCGGGAGGTACCAGCGGCCTTTTGGACCGTTCTGAAGTATCCCTCGATGGTATCGGCGCTATCAAATTGTTGGGCTAACCAGTCTGACGGCATCAGCAGTTCTGCGGCGAAGCGATTGGCTTCACCTTCCATCTGCAGATAGGCAGCATCAGCCTGCTGAGGATTGAGGTGGGAAACAATCGTGCCCGTGTGCCATGGGATCACGATGTGGCCAAGCTCATGGGCCAGTGTGAACTTTCGGCGGGAAATGGGCGCTGCGGCGTTAACGAGTATGCGAGGTCGTGTGGTACTACCAATGCCTATGGTGATGCCGTCGACCCCGTAGGGAAGGTTTAGATACTCCAGCTCGCCATAGTGAGCAGCCAACGCATCCAGATCGAAAGGAGGAAGCAGGTTGCGAAGGGCTAGTACACGGCGAGCCATCTTCTCTACTGGTAGCATCAAATCCTACCAATGCTACGCAGCCAGGCTTCGACCTTGGCTGCTTCCCCCACCGAACTGGCTCGCGCAGCCATGGCGAACCGGTCTTGTGCCAGTTCCTGCTCCAGAGTAGTGCCACGTTTTCGCGCGGTCAGCACGAATGGCAGCACTGATGGAGTGGTAGCCCATAACTGGTATTCCTCCCAGGTCATGCCGAGGTACTCGTGCAATTCCATGTCTGCGCCTTCACGACCTTCATGCCAGGCCTCGACAAACTGGTCGATTTCTTCTTCCAGCACGCTGCCTTCCAGGCACTGCTCGACAAAACTCATGTGAACCTCTCAGTTCGGTTTGATCCGTCGCCCGCGGACCGGGGGCTTTAGCGCAATACCATGAATGGGACAGACCGAACCTAAATGATAGCCACGTCGGTCGAAGACCTCGAATTCGCCGTGTAGCGAGTCCCATGAATAATATCGTTGTGCCACGGTGTCAAAATAGTACTTGCGGCCCCCCTCGACGAACGCAACGGGCAATCCGCTGACGATGGAGGGAGTGGGCCGGGGTTTGCCGCCCATCCAGCATTCCTTAACAGACGTTTGGTCGGCATCTCTGCCACTGAGAAGCCAAATTCTAACGCATCCGTTTCGTGCACGTAGCCGTTCACATAGCAGTTAAGTGATCGAATTCGTATCCAGCTGTAGCAGGTAGGAATGGGCGACTCTAAAACGAAAAAACCCGCCAGAAGGCGGGTTTTTCGGGGGTTCCAGAGATTTTGAAAGCTTTCTATGGAACCTTGAATGGTGCCGGCACCAGGAATCGAACCCGGGACCTACTGATTACAAGTCAGTTGCTCTACCAGCTGAGCTATACCGGCAATGGGGCGTCATTATAGCGATCGGTTGGCGGCTGTAAACCTATTCCTTCCAATAGCTTACGTTGCCCACAGGAAAGGAGAATTTTCCTACCAGCCGCGGTGGATGCTGTTGACGCTCGGTTCGGGGGTGGCGGGGTTGAAGAATAGCTTGTCGTTGTCGCAACCGCGCTTGCGGCACGGGGTGTCGACGCGCAGGGGCAGGCCGCGGTCGCCGCCCAGTTGCATGCCGGGGGTTTCCCAGCCCAGCGACGAGGTCTTGGGCGAATAGGTGTCGTTGGCGCAGCCGGCCAGGGCCAGGGCAAGGGCGAGGCTGAGCAGGGCAAGGGGCTTGGCTTGGGTCACGTGGGCAAAGTCCGTAGGTGGGTCAGTCTGTGTTCAGGATGCGCTGGATGGTGCCGCCGCAGGCCAGGTAACAGCTGTCGTAGTCGCGGTCGCAACTGTAGCTCGCGCCGCTCGAGTACGGGTAGCTTGGGTAGTGGCATTTGTGACGTGCGTCCTTCTTGGTTTTGCTGTCCTGGCAATACTGGTAGCTGCGCAGCTCGGCCTGGTACAGGGCGCGTTGGCTGTTTTCCTCCAGGCGAACCATCTGCTTGCAGTGGTTGCGTTCCGTCTGGCAGCTGTTGATGCAATTGATGCCATGGGCGCTGGGCGGTGGCGAGTACCTATAGGTATAGGAGGGGCCGCAGCCGCCGAGCAGCAGGGCCGCCAGCACCAAGGCGGCGAGGCGTTGTTCTGGGGTGTCCACGGGTGTAACGGTCCTTGATCATTCTTCGCTGAACTCCAGCAGGTCGCCGGGTTGGCAGTTCAGCGCGCGGCACAGCTTCTCCAGGGTTTCGATCTTGAAACCCTTGATCTTGCCGTTCTTCAGCAGTGACAGGTTCGCTTCCGTTATGCCGATGATTTCCGCCAGGTCCTTGGAACGGATCTTGTTCCTGGCCATGACGACGTCGAGGCGGATGATTATCGGCATAGGGGGCGGCTAGACATAACAGTTGTGTTCATCGCTGATGATCTTGGCGTCACGCATGACCAGCGAGAAGGCGCACAGCAGAATGCCTTTCATGATCTCGTAGACAGCCTCGGATGATACACCGATAGACACCACGAATGTGCGCTCCCCGGCCGGCAGGTCGATGGCCAGGGCCAGGCCCTGCAAGGTATCGATCACCGGCCACAGCAGCGGTGTACCGATGCAGATCAGGCCGACCCACCAGAGCATCTTGATGTTCGCCGGGCTCCAGGTGTGGCCCTTGGACAGGCGCAGGAAGAACAGGCCGGTCAGAAGCAGGGCGAATGCCGACAGCGCGGCGGGAATCATCGCCAGGGCCAGCACCAGGCCCATGGCCAATTGCGAGGGTTGGTAGCCGTCTTCCAGCAGCAGGGGCATGTTGATGCCGTGGGTTTGCAGGTAGGCGGTGACGGTATCGGGATAGTCGAATACCCAGAGCAGCGGCGTGCCGAACAATTCCACCGCGGCAGTGGTCCAGGCCAGGAAAGCGGCGAATGCGCCGATGGTGCGCAAGCGTGAGCGGGCATAGGCCACGGATCTGCTGTTGTTCATGGGATGCCTCCGTACAGTGATGAACGGGGCAGATTATTCGTGAAAAATTATCGCAGCACAATAATTTGTTGCTGCTAATTTGATATCGCGGCGTTTTGCCGCAAGGGGCTGGCTTGCGCGCTCCTGTGATGGGCACGCTTTCGCTGAGAGAGGCTGCAAAGCCTTGGTTCACGCTGATGCTGGAACCTTTATGCACAAGCACAATGCCACGCGCCAGCGAAAGGCATGCCACCGGTGCGGACCGTCGGTCTTTGCGCAAAGGCCTGTTTTTACTGGTTTTGGTTCGTTTGGTGGAATAAGGGAAACGCCTGAAATAGCCTTTGGATCCAAGATTTCGTGATTTTCATCACAAGCTTGTTCACAGAGTTATCCACAGGTTTCAAGCGGGCTGGGAGGGCTCGTCGCGTTCGGCCAGCAGCAAGAGATTGCGGGGCGTCAGGGGATAGTCGCAGAAGGTACCGAGGCGCACCGAATAGCCGTGGTCCTGGAGCAGCAGGGCGCGGTCGAGCACCAGCCACAATTCCAGCGGTCGGCGGAACAGGTTGCGCACCAGTTCCAGGTTGCGCACTTCGGCCAGGCGTTGCCAGCCGGCAGCCTCCAGTGCTGCCCAGTTCGGCTCGCCATTGATGTGCACGCCCCTGAGTTCGGCCAGGTCGCGGCAGTAGCCTTCGAATGGCTTTTCCAGCCAGGCGGTTGGAAGCGAAGGTGTCGACAAGTATTCATCGCACTGGCGCTGCTCGCGCTGCAGCAGGTCGAAGCCCAGACGCCGGGCCATGGAGGTGTCCCGTTGGCGTCGTACGCGCAGGCTCGAGGTAACGGCTTCGTTCAAGGGCAGGCCTAGGTCGGCCACGTCCAGCCGCAGTTTCGAGGCCTGGGCGGCTGTGGATAACGGCTGGTAGTGCTCGCCATGGATGCGGTTGTAGCAGCACGGGGCCACGGCCAGCTGGCGGCAGCCTTTCTCGCTGGCGAGCTGCAAGAGGCGCACATGCAAGTCGCCGCAGGCATGCAGGGCGACCACGCTCTGGTGTGCTTGCAGCTGGTCGGCGCTGCCTTCGGCCAGCACGTCCTGTTGCACATGGGTGGCCGGCAACTGGTGATGGTCGCTCAACGCTTGGCCGGCGGCGACCAGCGTGGCGTCGTATTCCAGGCAGGTCAGGTGTTGCCCTGGCTGAAGCAGGCGGCGGCCCAGGTGGCCTTTACCGGAGCACCAGTCCAACCACTGGTGGGTTCGCTCACGGAATGTCAGACGACGGCTGAAGGCTTCGATCTGCTGCCACTTGCGGCCAGGCACGTGCACGTCCAGGCGATGCCCGGCTGGAGGCAGGCCGGCATCGGGCAGCTCGCCTACGGCGGCCAATTGCCTGGCCTGCTCGGCGAGCTGTGGGAACGGAGCGGGCGCCGGGAGCTGTTCGGGGTGGTGCTGGAAGGCCTCGGCGTCGGCCAGGGAGCGTTGGCGAAGCCAGGTGGAGAGTTCGGGGTACTCGGCTTCCCAACCCAGGCGCAGCTGGGTGAAGGGGCGTGGGTGCCAGAGGTGCTGATGCTCGACCAGGAAGCTGTCCAAGGCGCGGAAGCGTTCGAGGAGTTGGTCGGCTTGCAGGAAGGGAGGTGTGTTCATGGGAGCACCGGAGCGCAAATCGAAAAAGGGCCGCTGTGCGGCCCTTCGTCAAGGTTGTGGGAGCGGCGGTGCGGCGGTCCGACTTGCTCCGCGATCAAGGGCGCATGGTAGGGGCGGCCTGATCGCGGGACAAGCCCCACACAATTTTCATCGCCCTTGGCAGGCGTCCACGCGCAACCAGCGTTCCAGCACCTTGAAGCCCTGGACCAGCACGAAGGAGATGACCAGGTAGAACACCCCGGCAGCGAAGAAGATCTCCACCGGCAGGTAGGTACGGGCAATGATGGTCCGCGCCATGCCGGTCAGTTCCAGCAAGGTGACGGTACTGGCCAGGGCGCTGGCCTTGAGCATCAGGATCACTTCGTTGCTGTAGGCCGGCAGGCCGATGCGTGCGGCACGCGGCAGCATGATGTAGAACAGCGTCTTGCCCCGCGACATGCCCAGCGCCCGCGCGGCCTCGATCTCGCCTTTGGGAATGGCCTGCAGCGCGCCGCGCAGGATCTCGGCGATGTAGGCAGCCGTGTGCAGGGTCATGGTCAGCACGGTGCACCAGAACGGATCGCGCAGGTACGGCCACAGCGAACTGCTGCGCACCAGGTCGAACTGCGCCAGGCCGTAGTACACCAGGAATAGCTGCACCAGCAGCGGGGTGCCGCGGAAGAAGAAGATGTAACCGAAGGGCAGGGCGCGTACGTACCAGTGCCGCGAGGAACGGGCGATACCCAGCGGGATGGCCAGGATCAGGCCGGCGATCACGGCAATGGCCACCAGCTCCAGCGTGAGCGTGGCGCCCTGGGCTAGGCGTGGCAGCCATTTGATGATGACTTCCCAGTTCATTATTCGGCCCTCACGAAGCCGCGAGCGGCGCGTTTTTCCAGGAAGTGCATGCCGGTCATGGCCACGATGGTCAGGCACAGATAGATGCAGGCGGCGACCATGTAGAAGGTGAACGGCTCCTTGGTTACGGTCACGCCGATCTGCGCGTGGCGCATGATCTCTTCCAGGCCGATCACCGATACCAGCGCGGTGTCCTTCATCAGGATCATGAACAGGTTGCCCAGGCCGGGCAGGGCGACGCGCCACATCTGCGGCAGGATGATCCGCGACAGGATGCGGCCCCTGGACAGGCCCAGGGCCAGGCCGGCCTCACGGTGCCCCTTGGGGATGGCCAGGATGGCGCCGCGGAACACTTCCGTGGCGTAGGCGCCGAAGCACAGCCCGAGGGCGATCACGCCCGCGGAAAAGGCGCTGAGCTCCAGGCCAGGCAGGTTCAGGGCTTCGCCGAGGCTGTTCATCAGCCCGACGGTGCCGAAATAGATGAGCAGGACCCAGAGCAGCTCGGGTACGCCGCGAACCAAGGTCGAATAGGTGCTGCCAAGCCATTGCAGCGGCTTGACCGGGGACGTCTTGGCCAGGGCGCCGAGCAGGCCCAGGACCAGCCCCAGCAGCAGGGCGCAAAGCGCCAGTTTTACGGTCATCAGGGTGCCAGCCGCCAGGGCCGGACCGAATCCGTGCAGGTCGATATTCATGGGTAGGTGCGTTCAAAGGACCGGCGCCGCGCAGGGCGGCACCGGTCGGGGCGTATCATTCGATGCTGAACGGGAAGTACTTGTCGTTGATCTTCTTGTACGTACCGTCGGCTTTGATTTCTTTCAGGGCGGTGTTCAGCTTCTCGCGCAGCGGGTCACCCTTGCGCACGGCGATGCCGATCTTGTCGCTGTCGACCACGGGCTCGCCCTTGAACTCGAAGTTCTGGCCGTCCTTGCTCTTGAGCCATTCGTACTGCACGTACTTGTCGGCCAGGATGCCGTCGATGCGGCCGGAGACCAGGTCGAGGTAGGCGTTTTCCTGAGTGTCGTACAGCTTGATCTCGACGTCGTCGCCGTAGTTGTCTTCAAGCCAGGTGCCGGCCAGGGTGGCGCGCTGGGTGCCGATCACCTTGCCCTTGAGCGAGGCCTTGTCGGTCTTGAAGTCTACGTTCTTCGGGGCGATGAACTGCAGCTTGTTGGAGTAGTAGGGGTCGGTGAAGTCCACGGCCTGCTTGCGCTCGTCGGTGATCGACAGCGAGGACACCAGGAAGTCGAACTTCTTGGCGTTCAGGGCCGGGATGATGCCGTCCCAGTCGGAGGTCACGACCGAGCACTCGACCTTCATCTTGGCGCACAGAGCGTCGCCGATGTCCTTGTCGAAGCCGACCACGTTACCGCTGGCGTCCTTGTTGTTGAACGGCGGGTAGGCCGCTTCGATACCCATGCGCAGTTTTTCCGCGGCCATGGCGTTGGCCGAGACGACCAGCGTGGCGGCAGCGGCCAGGAGGAATTTCTTGTAGGTCTGCATGTGTTGCTCCGTTAGCGGTGGCTGGACATGAATTGCTTGCAACGCGCCGAGGTCGGGTTCTCGAACACCTGCTGCGGCGATCCCTGCTCTTCGACCAGGCCCTGGTGCAGGAACACGACTTCACTGGACACCTGGCGGGCAAAGTTCATCTCGTGCGTCACCAGCAGCATGGTACGGCCTTCTTCGGCCAAGGCGCGGATGACGTTAAGCACTTCTTGGACCATTTCCGGATCGAGCGCCGAGGTCGGCTCGTCGAACAGGATGACCTTGGGCTTCATGGCCAGGGTCCGGGCGATGGCGGCGCGTTGTTGCTGGCCACCGGAAAGCTGGGCGGGGTAGCTGTGGCGCTTGTCATGGATGCCGACCTTGGCCAGCAGCGCCTCGGCTGCCTCGATGGCCTCGGCCTTGCTCTGGCCAAGCACGCGGCGTGGGGCCTCGATGATGTTGTCGAGGATCGACATGTGCGGCCACAGGTTGAAATTCTGGAAGACGAAGCCGATCTCGCTGCGCAGGCGGTTGATCTGGCGATTGTCGGCGGCGATCAGGTCGCCGTTCTTGGTCGACTTGAGCTTGAGCTCTTCGCCGGCCACGAGGATCTGGCCCTGGTGTGGGTTCTCCAGCAGGTTGATGCAGCGCAGCAGGGTGGACTTGCCGGAACCGGACGACCCCAGGATCGAGATCACGTCGCCGTCGCGAGCGGTCAGAGAAATGCCCTTGAGAATCTCCTGCTCGCCGTAGCGTTTATGCAGGTTGCGGATTTCCAGCGCGGGCGTGGCCTGGGCCATGTGCGGTCCTCATATGTTCGGGTGCGTTCCCAGCTGTTGGCGGCCTTCCTGGCGAGCGCCAAGCTAGCATAGCGGCGCAACGGCGGCCAACCAGGTCGCAGGCGGCTCGGGTCACTGGCGGGTCACTTTGTCGCATTGGCGCAGTGGACTGTCGCGAGGATGTCCGCAACGCGCTCGCCCAGCACCGGAGCCTTGATGAAAAAAGGCGCGATGGTGCCAGCTTTGGACGTGCCTGGGAAGCCGTTTTTGGCCGGGTGGCACTTCCTTGGCCGTTATGCGTAGCGTGGGTTGCGCCCTCGGGTTGCGCTTTGCTTGCCGCTTTTTTGTGCGCAGGTGTTACCGAGGGGCACCTTTGGGGCGTTTGTAAGTGAGTATTTCAGTAATCCGTTCCTGATTCCGGTATTTGACGCCCTTTTGGTCAAGCCATGGCCGAAAGGCCTGCTGGGCCCTGTTTTTCGGGAGCCCTACAGCATTCGGACGAACGTGATCACCGAATGGCGCGGTTATTGCCATTGGGAAAGGGCCGACTGCAGCGACGCCTAAATCAACCCCAGGCGCGCCTCGTTCATGCAGTTCGGGTGGTCCACTCCTTACAAAGGTAGTTTTATGAGCGGTAAGCACAATTCCAATGACCTCGCTCAGGGGCTCAAGCAACGGCATGTGACCATGCTGTCCATCGCTGGCGTAATCGGCGCCGGCCTGTTCGTCGGCTCCGGCCACGCCATCGCCGCAGCCGGCCCGGCCGTGCTGTTGGCCTATGCGGCTGCCGGCACCCTGGTGGTGCTGGTGATGCGCATGCTCGGCGAGATGGCCATCGCCTCGCCGGACACCGGTTCTTTCTCTACCTACGCCGACCGCTCCATCGGTCGCTGGGCAGGCTTCACCATCGGCTGGCTGTACTGGTGGTTCTGGGTGCTGGTGATCCCGCTGGAGGCCAACGCTGCCGCAGCCATCCTGCATGCCTGGTTCCCCGCTGTGGACCTCTGGGCCTTCTCCCTCATCATCACCTTGGCGCTGACCTTGACCAACCTGTGCAGCGTGAAGAACTACGGTGAGTTCGAATTCTGGTTCGCCCTGCTCAAGGTGCTGGCGATCATCGGCTTCATCGTGGTCGGCTGCGTGGCCATGTTCGGCCTGGTGCCGGGCAGCCAGGTCAGCGGTGCCAGCCACCTGTTCGACACCCAGGGCTTCATGCCCAACGGCCTGGGCGCGGTGCTGGCAGCCATGCTGACCACCATGTTCTCGTTCATGGGTACCGAAATCGTCACCATCGCCGCAGCCGAGTCGAAGGACCCGGGCAAGCAGATCAGTCGCGCCACCAATTCGGTGATCTGGCGTATCTGCCTGTTCTACCTGGTGTCGATCTTCCTGGTGGTGGCCCTGGTGCCGTGGAACGACCCAGCCCTGGCCGAAACCGGTTCCTACCAGACCGTGCTGAGCCGCATCGGCGTGCCGAACGCCAAGCTGATCGTCGACATCGTCGTGCTGATCGCCGTGACCAGCTGCCTGAACTCGGCGCTGTACACCTCCTCGCGCATGCTGTTCTCCCTGAGCAAGCGTGGCGATGCCCCGGCTGTGGCCCAGCGCACCACCAAGGCGGGCACCCCGCACTGGGCGGTATTGCTGTCCACCGCGGCGGCGTTCCTCTGCGTGTTCGCCAACTACGTGGCGCCGGCGGCGGTGTTCGAGTTCCTGCTGGCCAGCTCCGGCGCCATCGCTCTGCTGGTGTACCTGGTGATTGCCGTGTCGCAGCTGCGCATGCGCAGCCAGCGTGAGGCGCGTGGTGAGAAGATCGCCTTCAAGATGTGGCTGTTCCCGGGGCTGACCTGGGCGACCATCGCCTTCATCGTCGCCGTGCTGGCGGTGATGGCGCTGCGTGAAGATCACCGTGCCGAAATCATCGCCACTGCGCTGCTGAGCATTGGTGTGGTAGCCGCCGGCCTGTTGGTGCAGCGCAAGCGCAAGGCTCAGGGCCAGGCTGAAGGTCGGGCTGTGCTGGATAACTGACCCGGCTGGCTGAAATGAAAAGGCCGCGCCCGGTGAAGGGTGCGGCCTTTTTTGTTCGTATTGGTGGCCCCTATCGCCGGCGAGCCGGCTCCCACAGGAATGGTGCAAGCAGAGCCCCGGTGGGAGCCGGCTTGCCGGCGATAGGGCCAGGCCCGGCAATGGAAATGAAGGAACCTCAGCCGAACTGTTTCTGCTGTTGCTGCTGCTTGGCCACCACTTCCGAGGCCGCTACATAGGCTTCCTGGAACTCGTCGCTCTCCAGCCAGGCCATGGTTGCATCCTCGTCGGTGCCGTCGAGCCACTGACGGTAGGCGGTGAACACCATGACGATGTAGTCGGTGGCGTGTTCTTCCTTGTGCCCCTTGAGCACCAGAGCCAGCAGCGGGTCGACCAGGAACACCGAGATCATCGGCACCAGGCCGTTCTCCTGGGCTTCCTTCATCTTCTCGAACAGGCTGGTGTAGCTGCCCGAGTCCATGGCTTTCTTGAACACCTGCTCGACGCTGGCGCTGTCGCCGGCACTGGCCTTGACCGCCTGGCCGCTGCGCACCATGCGGTTCTGCTTGGCCTTGGTGGCGGCGCGCTTGGCGCGTTTCTGTTGCTTGGTATTGGAGGCCATGGGCGAATCCTTGGGGTGTCTGGAAAATGCGCGTATTGAAGCGCAGTTGTCGGAGAAACCCAAGCGTTGCAGGACGGGGCCGCTGTGCGGCCCATCGCGGGGCAAGCCCGCCCCTACACGTACAGCGCCCAGCTTGAAGGGGGAGACTCGAGGGCAGCCGATAAGGCTTGAGTGACTGGCATTAGCCCTTGGGGGTGAGGTTGCATGCCGAGCTGATCTTTCCCCAGTCGGGAGGGTAGGCTGGGGACGAGATGACAGTCAGTTGCCAGCCCTGACCCAAAATCCAAGACAACAAAAAACCCGCACTAGGCGGGTTTCTTGTTGTCGCTTCGGGTAACTTTGCAACCACCAGAAGCTGAAGGTGGTGCCCAGAGACGGAGTCGAACCGCCGACACGAGGATTTTCAATCCTCTGCTCTACCGACTGAGCTATCTGGGCGACGGGGCGAATTAAAAAGGTTTTCAGGCCTTCCGTCAACGACTTTTTTGAAAATTTTTTAAATTAATTCCGTCGCTTACGTTTTTCGGGGTCATTCGCTGGGTGGAACATAGCCTTCGGCCTGGGCGTAGTCTTCGCCGGCAAAGAACTTGTCCATTTCCGCCTGGAGGAACTTGCGGTCCTCGGCGTTCATCATGTTCAGGCGCTTCTCGTTGATCAGCATGGTCTGGTGCTTCTGCCACTCGTCCCAGGCCTTCTGCGAGATATTGTCGAAGATGTCCTGGCCCTTGGCGCCCGGGTAGGGTGGGCGGGGCAGGCCGGGGAGTTCTTCGTTGTACTTGCGGCACTTCACGGTGCGGGTCATCGGGCGTCTCCTGCAATCAATTCGTCGGCCGCGCGTTTGAGCAGCTTCTTGACCGGGGCGGCGAGGCCCAGGCGCGGCGGGGTGGCCAGGTTATACCAGAGCCAGTCGGGCTCGGCCACGGGCGGGCCGAGCGGGTCGACGCGCACCAGCCAGGGCTCGATGGCCAGCTGGAAATGGCTGAAGGTGTGGGTCAGGCCGTCCAGGGCCTGGCTGGCGGTGGTGCGCAGGCCGTGCTGGTAGGCCAGGTCGTCGATCTGCTCGAGGCTCTCCAGCTCCGGTAGGCTCCACAGCCCACCCCACAAACCGCTGGAAGGGCGGCGGTAGAGCAGGATGGCGCCTTCCTGGTTGGCCAGCAGCGGCATCAAGGTGCGGCGCTGGGGCAGCGTCTTGCGCGGCTTGGGCTCGGGGTAATGGGTTTGCTGGCCGAGCAGGTTAGCCTGGCAACCGCGCTGCAGCGGGCAGATCAGGCAGCTGGGCTTGCTGCGGGTGCAGAGCGTCGCGCCCAGGTCCATCATCGCCTGGGTGTAGTGGTTGGCCCGGTGTTGCGGCGTGAAGCGCTCCGCGGTGGCCCAGAGCATGTTGGCCACCTTGGGCTCGCCGGGGTAGCCGGCCTGGGCGGTGTAGCGGGCCAGCACACGCTTGACGTTGCCGTCCAGGATCGGCGCGCGGATGCCCATGCTGATGCTGGCGATGGCCCCGGCGGTGGAGCGACCGATGCCGGGCAGTTCGGTGAGCTGCTCGACGCTGCGCGGGAACTCACCGCCATGGCGCTCGACCACCATCCGGGCAGCCTTCTGCAGGTTGCGCGCCCGGGTGTAGTAGCCCAGGCCCGTCCACAGGTGCAGCACTTCGTCTTCCGGCGCTTCGGCCAAGGCCTGCACGGTAGGCAGGGCCTGCATGAAGCGGTCGAAATAGTTGAGCACGGTGCTCACCTGGGTTTGCTGCAGCATGATTTCCGACACCCACACCCGGTAGGGGGTGATGCCCTGTTGCCAGGGCAGGTCATGGCGGCCGTGCTGGTCGTACCACTGCAATACGGCACTGGAGAACTGCTCGGGGCTCATCGCTTGAACAGCCCCTTGAGCACGTCCTTCACTTCCGGGCTCACCTTGTCACCGAGCTTTTCGTCGAGCTTCTCCTGCAGGCGGTTGCCGGCCAGCTTGGCGGCCACCTTGCCCAGGCCGTCCTGGTCCAGGCGGCAGGCCTTGGCGCCCAGCTCCAGCGGGCCGCGGCAGCGCAGCGGGATTTCGACGCCGACGTAGCGTTCGTTGACCTGGCAGGCCGGGTCCGGCATGGCGCGCTGGTCGCCTTCGACGATCACGCCGACGTTGTAGTCCATGCCCAGCACGCGCAGGTCCACATCACCGTGACCATTGACGGTCAGGCCCGGAATGCGTGCCTTGAGGTCGGGGTTGCTGGCAACGCCGTTGCGCACCACCAGGCTGCCGCGCAGCTCCTGGAAGGGGGTGTCCTTGCCGCGGGGTTCGCCGCTCAGGGTCTTGCGGTTGAGCGTCGCGATGGCGTGGCACAGCTGCTGCTCGAGGTTGGCATTGACCAGCACGCCATCGGTGATGGTGAAGTTGGCGTTGCCGTTGAGGGTGTCGACCAGCGCCTTCTGACTGTTGCCGGTGGCGGTCAGGTCGCTGGCCAGGGTCAGCAGGCCCTTGAGTGGCGGCGCCTGATCAGGGCTGTCGCGTTTAATGAAGTGCTCCACCGGCACGCGATTGATCTTGGTGTTCACGCCAACCTGCGGCACGGCAGGGCGCACGTCGACGGTGCCCTTGGCCTCGAAGGTGCCGTCGTACAGGCCGCCGCGCAGGGTCTCGAGGGTCAGCAGGCCGCCCTGGCCGTTAGCCTTGAGCTGGGCGTCGGTGATCGGCAGCTTGTCCAGGGTCAGGGCGCCGAACGCCAGGTCGGCCTGCAGGTCGACCTGGCGCAGGCGGTCCACCGGAAGCAGCTTGTCGTTGCTCCACGCCACCTGGGTCGGGGCCTTGGGCAGCGGTGTGGTGCTCGGGCCGGCCACGGCAGTGGTTTCCTGCTGTTTGACCTCGGCCTGGCGTGCGGCGGTGGCGCCCTTGGCCTGCTCGCTCTTGGCCAGCAGGTAGCGGTCGGCGTCGAACTTGTCGCCCTTCAGACGGACGCGCAGGGCTTGTTTGGCGAAGTCTTCGATGGCCACGCGGCCGCTGAAGGTACTGTCGTCCAGCTTCACCGCCAGGTCTTCCAGGGCCAGGCTGGTGGGGTTGGCCTGCAGGCGGGTGACCAGTTCGAGCTTGGCGAACGCGGCTGGGTCGGCGGTGGCCGGCAACGGGTGGCCGATGCTGTCGAGGAAGGTGCGCAAGTCGAACTGGGCGATGGACAGGCCGCCGCTCAATTGTGGCGTCTTGTCCAGGTCGCGCAGGTTCAGCTCGCCCAGGGCGCGCAGTTGGTTGGCGGACAGCTTCAGGCCGTTCCACGACGCCACGTTGGCCGCGAGGTCGACCAGCAGTTGGCCTTGGGCGGCGAAGGTCATGGTCTTGCCGGCCAGCGGTTCGCCGGAAGTCTCGCCGGTCAGGCGCATATCTTCGAAGTTGTAGCGCTTGAGCTTGCGATCGAAGCGCAGTTCGCCGGTCAGCTCCGTGCGTGCCTTGAGGCTTGGTTGGCCGACACTGAGGAAGGCGCTGGCCTTGAGCGGAATGTTCGAACCTTCGTGGACGGCACCGGTGCTCAGTTGGATGCTCTCGGCGCTGAAGGTCTGGCCGGTCTTGGCGTCGGTGTACTGCACCTGGGCGTTGTTGACGGTCAGGCTGTCGATGTCCAGCTTGACCATGCGCTCGCGGGTATCTTCCTTGTTTGCCGAGGCCTCGGTATCGGTGGCAGCGGGTGCCTGGTCCTTGTTGGCCGGGGTGGTGCTGGCGTCTGGCGCGGGCAGCGGTTTGCCGATGTCTTCCCAGTTGCCGTGGCCGTGCTCGTCACGGGCCAGGGTCAGGTTCAGGCCTTCGACGCGTACATCGCTCATCTGCACTTCGCGGCGCAGCAGCGGCAGCACACGGACCGACAGGCCGAGCATCTGCAGGTCGGCGAAGGGCTCCTTTGGCTTGGTCAGGGTGGCGATGCTGGCTTCGTGCAGCTCCAGGCCCAACCAGGGGAACAGGCTCCAGCCAATATCGCCATTCAAGGTCAGCTCGACATGGGCCTTGTCGCGGGCCAGTTGGCGAATCTCGTCTTTATAGTCGTTGGGATCGAAGAGGTGGGTCAGGGCGAAGCCCAGTGCCACGATGATCAGCAGCAACCCGAGAAGCCCCAGTCCCAGGATTTTGCCGAACGCTTTCATGGGCGAGTCCTTGTAGTCCGTTTTTGAAATTCAAGCGGGAGAGTATAGCGCTGTGGGTATGACGTCTGCGTAGTTTGTGGGAGCGGCGGTCGGGTGCTGATGCTGTGGGAGATTCTATGGTTGTGGGCAAGCCGGCTCCCACTGGTGCAGCGCCAACCACACCCCACCATGCACTCAACCAGCCCTGCTCGCTCAGGATTCATGATGCTGTTGCCCGTTCTGGCCAATCGCCGGCAAGCCGGCTCCCACCGGTACTTCGCCAACCACACCCTGTGGGAGCGGGCTTGTCCCGCGATCAAGGGCGAAGCCCTTGCTTGGCGGCGGTGATAGCGGGCCCGGCCCAATCGCGGGGCAAGCCCGCTCCCACAGGCCCTGTGTACGCTTGTTGCGGGAGGTCACCCAGCCCTTTGGGCTGCGCTGACGAGCAAAGAACAAACGGCCAGTGCTGACCCTCTGTGGGAGCGGGCCTGCGCTGTTTTCAGAGACGCCGCCGTACCTGTGGGAGCTGGCTTGCCAGCGATAGGACCGGGGCAAGCCACTCAAGACAGTTGGCTCCCACAAGTCCGGCGTTGGCCGGTCGCCTCGCGAAGCAAACAGAAAAATTACAGATATGCGACATTGCCATATGTCATCCGCGTTCCAAGCGGGCGCGTTCTAGGCCTATAATGGCAGCCTTTTCGCCCAATGATTTTGCGGAGCTGGTGATGGTCGAACGTAAGGCTTCCGTCGAGCGCAATACCCTGGAAACCCAGGTAAAAGCCTCGATCAACCTCGATGGCAGTGGCAAGGCCCGATTCGATATCGGTGTGCCTTTCCTTGAACACATGCTCGACCAGATCGCCCGGCATGGGCTGATCGATCTGGACATCGAGTGCAAGGGTGACCTGCATATCGACGACCACCATACCGTCGAAGACGTCGGCATCACCCTGGGCCAGGCATTCGCCCAGGCCATCGGTGACAAGAAAGGCATCCGCCGCTACGGCCATTCCTACGTGCCGCTGGACGAAGCCCTGTCGCGAGTGGTGATCGACTTCTCCGGCCGCCCGGGCTTGCAGATGCATGTGCCCTACACCCGCGCCAGCGTGGGGGGCTTCGATGTCGACCTGTTCCAGGAATTCTTCCAGGGCTTCGTCAACCACGCCCTGGTGACCCTGCACATCGACAACCTGCGTGGCCACAACACCCACCACCAGATCGAAACCGTCTTCAAGGCCTTCGGCCGCGCCCTGCGCATGGCCGTCGAGCTGGACGAGCGCATGGCCGGGCAGATGCCTTCCACCAAGGGATGCCTGTAATGCAGACGGTTGCGGTAATCGACTATGGCATGGGCAACCTGCACTCGGTGGCCAAGGCCCTCGAGCACGTAGGGGCCGGGAAGGTGCTGGTCACCAGCGACGCTAACGTGATCCGCGAGGCCGATCGCGTGGTGTTCCCCGGTGTTGGCGCGATTCGCGACTGCATGGCCGAAATCCGCCGCCTGGGCTTCGACAGCCTGGTGCGTGAGGTCAGCCAGGACCGCCCGTTCCTCGGCATCTGCGTGGGCATGCAAGCGCTGCTCGACCGCAGTGAGGAAAACGACGGCGTCGATTGCATCGGCCTGTTCCCCGGCCAGGTGCGTTTCTTCGGCAAGGGCCTGCAAGAGGATGGCGAGCACCTGAAGGTGCCGCACATGGGCTGGAATGAAGTCAGCCAGGTCAATGACCACCCGCTGTGGCATGACATCCCCGACCGCGCGCGCTTCTATTTCGTGCACAGCTACTTCATCGAAGCCGGCAAGGCGAGCCAGGTGGTCGGTCGCGGCCACTATGGCGTCGATTTCGCCGCCGCGCTGGCCGACGGCTCGCGCTTTGCCGTGCAGTTCCACCCAGAGAAGAGCCATACCCATGGCCTGCAGCTGCTGCAGAACTTCGTCGCCTGGGACGGGCGCTGGTAAATGAGCAGGTCGCGGACCAAGGCCCCGGTCATCACCCTGGCCCCGGAACAGGAGCGCGAGGCACTCGACACGCTCAAGCGCTTTCTCGAAGACCGCTTCGAGCTGGCGCTGGGGTCGTTCGAGGTGGCCGAGGTCCTCGAGCTGTTCAGCAAGGAAATTGCACCTCATTACTACAACAGGGCGATTGCCGATGTTCAGCTGCACCTCAAGGAGCGGTTCGAGAGCATCGAGAGCGACCTGTGGGCATTCGAGAAGCCCTGAATTCCACTGATTAGACAGGTTCCCAAGATGCTGATTATCCCCGCTATCGATCTCAAGGACGGTGCCTGCGTACGCCTGCGCCAAGGCCGCATGGACGACTCCACGGTATTTTCCGACGACCCGGTGAGCATGGCTGCCAAGTGGGTCGAAGGTGGCTGCCGTCGCCTGCACCTGGTCGACCTGAACGGCGCCTTCGAAGGCCAGCCGGTCAACGGTGAAGTGGTCACCGCCATCGCCAAGCGCTACCCGAACCTGCCGATCCAGATCGGTGGTGGCATCCGTTCGCTGGAAACCATCGAGCACTACGTCAAGGCTGGCGTGAGCTACGTGATCATCGGCACCAAGGCGGTCAAGCAGCCTGAGTTCGTGGCCGAGGCGTGCAAGGCCTTCCCCGGCAAGGTCATCGTCGGCCTGGATGCCAAGGACGGCTTCGTCGCCACCGACGGCTGGGCCGAGGTCAGCTCGGTGCAGGTCATCGACCTGGCCAAGCGCTTCGAGGCCGACGGCGTCTCGGCGATCGTCTACACCGACATCGCCAAGGACGGCATGATGCAGGGCTGCAACGTGCCCTTCACCAAGGCCCTGGCCGAAGCCACCTCGATCCCGGTGATCGCCTCGGGCGGCATCCACAACCTGGGCGATATCAAGGCCCTGCTGGACGCCAAGGCTCCCGGCATCATCGGCGCCATCACCGGCCGCGCCATCTATGAAGGCACCCTGGATGTCGCCGAGGCCCAGGCCTTCTGCGACAACTACCAAGGCTGAGGAACGATAAATGGCACTGGCCAAGCGCATCATCCCTTGCCTGGACGTGGACAACGGCCGGGTGGTCAAGGGCGTCAAGTTCGAGAATATCCGCGATGCCGGCGACCCGGTGGAGATCGCCCGCCGCTACGATGAGCAGGGGGCCGACGAGATCACTTTCCTCGACATCACCGCCAGCGTCGACGGCCGTGACACCACCCTGCACACCGTCGAGCGCATGGCCAGCCAGGTGTTCATCCCGCTGACCGTTGGTGGGGGCGTGCGTACCGTGCAGGACATCCGCAACCTGCTCAACGCCGGTGCCGACAAGGTGTCGATCAATACCGCCGCGGTGTTCAACCCGGAATTCGTGGGTGAGGCCGCCGACCGTTTCGGTTCGCAGTGCATCGTCGTCGCCATCGACGCCAAGAAGGTCTCGGGCCCTGGCGAAACGCCGCGCTGGGAGATCTTCACCCATGGCGGGCGCAAGCCGACTGGGCTGGACGCGGTGGAGTGGGCGAAGAAGATGGAAGGCCTGGGTGCCGGCGAGATCCTGCTGACCAGCATGGACCAGGACGGCATGAAGAGCGGTTTCGACCTGGGTGTCACCCGGGCCATCAGCGATGCGCTGGGGATCCCTGTGATCGCGTCCGGCGGCGTGGGCAACCTGCAACACCTGGCCGACGGGATCCTGGAAGGGCATGCCAGTGCGGTGCTGGCGGCCAGCATTTTCCACTTCGGTGAGTACACGGTGCCAGAGGCGAAGGCCTACATGGCTTCGCGTGGGATCGTCGTGCGCTGAAAAAAGTCATGGGGCTGCGGTGCAACCCTTTCGCGGCACAAGGCCGCTCCTACAGGTGAATGCGTAGTTTGTGAACGCGTCCCCCTGTAGGAGCGGCCTTGTGCCGCGAAAGGGCCGCAAAGCGGCCCCAATAACTCATCACCCGTGGTTCTTGCCCAGCAACGCGTGATACAGCTCGCTGTCGCCCAGAATCCCCACCACCTTATCGTTCTCCTGCAACACCAGCTTGTTGCCGGTGTGGTAGCGAATCTGCAAGGCATCGCGCATGCCGATGTCGGCGTTGACCAGGGTCGGCCTGCGTCCCAGGGTCTCCACATCCTGCCCCGGCGCCCAGTTCTGCAGGTCCAGGCCGTTCTGGCCCTGGCGGGCGCGCTTGATCGAGCCACCTTCGCCCAGGTCCAGCCAAGAGTCGCCGCTCGGGTCCAGGCATACCGAGCCATTGACCCGTTTGCAGTTGTCCAGGCTGCGCATCAGGCTGCGGCCGCACAGGACGTTGAGCGGGTTGGTGTGGGCGACGAAGGTGCGCACATACTCGTCAGCCGGGTTGAGGACGATTTCCTCGGGCTTGCTGTACTGGATGATCCGGCCATCTTTCATGATGGCGATGCGGCTACCCAGCTTGAGGGCTTCGTCCAGGTCGTGGCTGACGAACACGATGGTCTTGTGCAGCTTGCGCTGCAGCTCCAGCAGTTCGTCCTGCAGGCCCTGGCGGATCAGCGGGTCGAGGGCCGAGAAGGGTTCGTCCATCAGCAGGATGTCGGCGTCCATCGCCAGCGCACGGGCCAGGCCCACGCGCTGCTGCATGCCACCGGAGAGCTCGTCGGGCTTCTTGTTGCGCCACTGGGTCAGGCCCACCAGCTCGAGCTTCTCGTCCACCAACTTGCGCCGCTCCTTCTCGGGGCGGCCCTGCATTTCCAGGCCGAAGCTGATGTTCTCGCGCACCGTCAGCCACGGCATCAGGGCGAATTTCTGGAACACCATGGCGATGCGCTTGGTGCGCATCATCTTCAGTTCTGCCGGGGTGCAGTGGGCGATGTCGATGTGCTTGCCTTCATGCTCGACGAACAGCTTGCCGCGGCTGACGGTGTTCAGGCCGTTGATGCAGCGCAGCAGGCTGGACTTGCCCGAGCCGGACAGCCCCATGAGCACGCAGATCTCGCCTTTATTGATATCCAGGTTGGCTTTTTCGACGCCCACCACCAGGCCGGTCTTCTTGAGGATCTGCTCGCGGGTCTGGCCTTGGTCGAGCAGCGACAGCGCTTCGCGAGGCTTGTTGGAGAAGATGACGTCAACGTCTTCGAAACGAATGATGCTCATTGCTCACCTCGTGCCGGCAGCTCCGGTTGCTTGCAGATACGGTCCAGCATGATCGCCAACAGCACGATCGCCAGGCCCGCCTCGAAGCCGAGGGCGATATCGGCGGTGTTCAGTGCGTTGACCACCGGTTTGCCCAGGCCGTCGGCGCCCACCAGGGCGGCGATCACGACCATCGACAGCGACAGCATGATGCATTGGGTGACGCCGGCGGCGATGCTCGGCATCGCGTGCGGCAGTTCGATGCGGGTCAGCAGCTGGCGGCGCGAGCAGCCGAAGGCCTTGCCGGCATCGAGCAGCTCCTGCGGCACGTCGCAGATACCCAAGTAGGTGAGGCGGATGGGCGCGGCGATGGCGAACACCACCGTGGAGATCAGCCCCGGGACCACGCCCAGGCCGAACAGGGTCAGGGTCGGGATCAGGTAGACGAAGGTTGGGACCGTCTGCATCAAGTCCAGGACCGGGCGCATGGCGGTATAGAACATCGGCTTGTGCGCAGCGACGATGCCCAGCGGCACGCCGATGGCCACGCAGACCACCGTGGCGAAGGTCACCTGCGCCAGGGTTTCCATGGTTTCCTGCCAGTAGCCCAAGTTAAAGATGAGCAAAAAGGACAGGGCGACGAAAACGGTCAGCGCCCATTTGCGCTGGATGAAGTGCGCCAGGGCGGCGAACAGGGCGATGAGGACGTAGGGGTTGAACCAGGTCAGGGAGCTGGTAACTCCGCTGATCATGAATTCGAGGCCCTGGGCGATGGCATCGAAATAGTTGGCGCCGTTCTGGGTCAGCCATTCGACGAAGGAGGCGATGTACTGCCCCAGCGGTATTTTCTGATCGATAAGCATGATAGCGAGCTTCCACCTGCAAAGATTGAAATCAGTCCGGGGCAGGCGAGCCCGCCCCGAGGTAGTGCCAATTGCTACTGCATCCTTGTTTTATTGCGTCAGTTTGGCCTTGGCCGCCTCCAGCCCCGGTTTGCCATCCACGGTCGTCACCCCGGCCAGCCAGGTGTCGAGCACTTGCGGGTTGTTCTTCAGCCACGCCTTGGCGGCAGCCTCTGGCTTCATCTTGTCGTCCAGGACGTTACCCATGAGGGTGCTTTCCATGTCGAGGGTGAACGACAGGTTCTTCAGCAACTGGCCAACGTTGCTGCATTCCTGCGTGTAGCCCTTGCGGGTATTGGTCAGCACGGTCGCCTTGCCGAACTCGGGGCCGAAGAAGTCATCCCCACCGGACAGGTACTGCATCTTGAAACGCTTGTTCATCGGGTGCGGTTCCCAGCCCAGGAACACCACCGCCTCGCCGCGTTTTTGCGAACGGTCCACCTGCGACAGCATGCCCGCCTCGCTGGACTGGACCAGCTTGAAGCCGGCGTCCTTCAGGCCGAAGGCGTTCTTGTCGATCATGCTCTGGATGGTGCGGTTGCCATCGTTGCCAGGCTCGATGCCGTAGATCTTGCTGCCCAGCTCCTTCTTGAACTTGGGAATGTCGGCGAAGTCCTTCAAGCCCTTGTCGTACAGCGCCTGGGGGACCGCCAGGGTGTACTTGGCGTTTTCCAGGTTGGCGCGCACCGTCTCGACCGTCCCGGCGTCACGGTACTGCTTGATGTCGTTCTCCATGGTCGGCATCCAGTTGCCGAGGAACACGTCCAGGTCCTTGCCGGCGGCCAGCGACTTGTAGGTCACCGGCACCGAGATCATGTTGGTGTGGGTCTTGTAGCCCAAAGCTTCGAGGACAACGCTGGTGACGGCGGTGGTCACGGTGATGTCGGTCCAGCCGACATCCGAGAACCGCACCGTCTGGCACTGCTCGGGCTCCACGGCCTGAGCCAGTAGGGGGGGTGCGAGCATTGCGGCCAGCAAGAGCGAGGGTGAACCTTTCATGGGTGGACTCCTGTGATTTTTTCTTCGGGTTTCCCGCGGGGCGCCGGGCTTTCTCTAGGCTCCGGTCGACCAGGCCTGCAGAGGGCAGGTTGCGAGGCCGTGTATTACGAGTCGCTTTCGATAATCCCCCAGCGTTCGGCAATCGCCTACTGGTGGGGTCGTAACCAGTACAGGACGGGTCGCATCCAGTAAGGGCAAGGTCGCATATGGATTTTTCCACCCACCGCCGGGTGTTTTTGCGTCGCCAGGCCCTCTGAAAACGGCGGTCATGTGACCCGGACAGGGCGGCGTTGCTGGACAAAAGTACGTCGGTTGCAGACGGCGGGGGGTGGGTCAAAAGCCCGATGATGCGTGCATTCGCGGCAACCCGCGTCATTAGCCTAGCAGTTGCTCATCCCGCCATATGCCGCGGGCAGACAAGCCCATCAAGAGGTGATTCGACAATGGCCATCAGCGTGTTCGACCTGTTCAAGATCGGTGTCGGGCCTTCCAGCTCCCACACCGTTGGCCCCATGCGTGCTGGCGCCCTGTTCGTCCAGGGTCTGCGTGAACGAGGCGAGCTGGAGCAGGTGCGGCGAGTGGAAGTGCGGCTGTATGGCTCGCTGTCGGCCACCGGCGTCGGCCACGGTACCGATAACGCCACGGTCATGGGCCTGATGGGCGAATGGCCCGACGCCATCGACCCCACGGTGATCGCCCCGCGCATCGCCGAGCTGCGTGAAACCAATACCTTGCAGCTCGATGGCCGCTTGCCGGTCGAGTTCGTCTGGGCGCGCGACATGCTGCTGCTGGACGAGAACCTGCCCTACCACCCCAACGCCATGACCCTGATCGCCGAAGGCGCGCAGGGCGAACTGCACCGCGATACCTACTACTCGGTCGGTGGCGGCTTCGTCGTCGACGCCGCCCAGGCCGCCAGCGGCGTGCTTGACGCTGACCAGACCGTGCTGCCGTACGACTTCAACAGCGCAGCCGAACTGCTGCAGCTGTGCAAGCAAAACGACCTGCGCGTGTCGCAATTGATGATGGCGAACGAGAAAGCCTGGCGCAGCGAGGAAGAAATCCGTGCCGGCCTGCTCAAGCTCTGGGACGCCATGCAGGAATGCGTGAACAACGGCCTCAAGTATGAAGGCACGCTGCCTGGCGGGCTGAATGTTCGCCGCCGCGCCGCCAAGCTGCATCGCAGCCTGCAGGAGCTGGGCAAACCCAACGTGATTGGTTCGACCATGAGCGCCATGGAGTGGGTGAACCTGTTCGCCCTGGCGGTCAACGAAGAGAACGCCGCTGGCGGGCGCATGGTCACCGCGCCTACCAATGGTGCGGCCGGTATCATCCCGGCGGTGCTGCACTACTACATGCGCTTCTCGGATGTGGTGGACGAATCCAACGTCGTGGACTTCTTCCTCAGCGCGGCCGCGGTCGGCATCCTGTGCAAGAAGAACGCGTCCATTTCCGGTGCCGAGGTCGGCTGCCAGGGTGAAGTCGGTTCGGCCTGCGCCATGGCGGCTGCCGGCCTTGCCGAAGTGCTGGGCGCTACCCCGCCACAGGTGGAAAACGCCGCCGAGATCGCCCTTGAGCACAACCTGGGCCTGACCTGCGACCCGGTCGGTGGCCTGGTCCAGGTGCCGTGCATCGAGCGCAACGCCATTGCAGCGGTGAAGGCGATCAACGCGGTGCAAATGGCCCTGCGTGGCGATGGCGAACACTTCATCTCTCTCGACCAGGTGATCCGCACCATGCGTGATACCGGCGCCGACATGCACGACAAATACAAGGAAACATCCCGCGGCGGTCTTGCGGTCAGCGCCATCGAGTGCTGATGCGCCATTTTCACCCGTTTTTGCCCGGTATGCCGCATGTTGGCGCACCGGGCGTTTCCCCTACCGATCGTCGCGTGTCGTTACGCGAAAGGGCATTGTCGGTGACACTTAAGTCTGTCGCTTCTGGGCATCCTTCCCACAAGTGCTACCGAATTGCTCAACCGTTACAGGTAAAGGCGCTGGCTTGCCTGTTTGCGTTCATTCACCGGACCTGAGAGAACACCCGAAAACCGTGCAGCGCGACGTCGTTTTTGGGTTTTTTTGAATAGCCGTTCAATTTCAGGCACGGCGTTTGCGTTGAAGTTGGCAAAGCCCCTGCATTCGAACTGGGGCCATGACAAGAAACAGTGCCTGCCTGAGGCACACCCTGCATTGTGCGAGGAGAAATCCGCGATGACGACCTACACCTCCGGGAATCCGACCCAGAACCGCACCGCCCCCCAGTCCATCGGGTTTCTCCTGCTGGATAACTTCACTCTCATTTCCCTCGCGTCCGCCGTCGAGCCGCTGCGCATGGCCAACCAGCTGTCCGGTCGCGAGCTGTACCGCTGGCATACCCTGACCGTCGATGGCGGCCAGGTCTGGGCCAGCGATGGCCTGCAGATCACCCCGGATGCGGCGATTCAAAATGCACCGCCCATGGACACGGTGATCGTCTGCGGCGGTGTGGGCATCCAGCGTTCCGTCACCCGTGAACATGTCACCTGGCTGCAGGCCCAGGCGCGTCAGTCGCGCCGCCTGGGTGCGGTGTGCACCGGCAGCTGGGCGCTGGCCTGTGCCGGCCTGCTCGATGGCTTCGATTGCAGCGTGCACTGGGAGTGCCTGGCGGCCATGCAGGAAGCCTTCCCGCGGGTCAACATGAGCACGCGCCTGTTCACCCTCGACCGCAACCGTTTCACCAGCTCCGGCGGCACCGCGCCGCTGGACATGATGCTGCACCTGATCAGCCGCGACCACGGTCGCGAGCTGTCGGCGGCGATCTCCGAAATGTTCGTCTACGAGCGTATCCGCAACGAGCAGGACCACCAACGTGTGCCACTCAAGCACATGCTCGGCACCAACCAGCCGAAGCTGCAGGAGATCGTGGCGCTGATGGAGGCCAACCTGGAAGAGCCGATCGACCTGGACGAACTGGCCGTTTACGTGTCGGTGTCGCGTCGTCAGCTGGAGCGGTTGTTCCAGAAGTACCTGCACTGCTCACCGTCGCGCTATTACCTGAAGCTGCGCCTGATCCGCGCGCGCCAGCTGCTCAAACAGACGCCCATGTCGATCATCGAGGTGGCCTCGGTGTGTGGCTTTGTCTCCACGCCGCACTTCTCCAAGTGCTACCGCGAATACTTCGGCATTCCGCCGCGTGACGAGCGCGTAGGTTCCAACACCGCGCAGCAGGTGGCGATGATGCCGATCCCGCAGGCAATGGCCCTGACCCCGCACAGCGGCCCGATGGCTTCGCTGAGCCAGGCGCGCAACGAGTCGACGTTCGCCAGCGTAAGGCTCTGAAGCGAACGCATAACCCCTGTGGGAGCGGGCTTGTCCCGCGATTGCGCCTGCAGTAACAGCACTGTTGTTGCTACTGACGCAATCGCGGGACAAGCCCGCTCTCACAGGGTTTTTGTATTCGCTGGAAAAAGGTAGGTCAGGTGCGCTTGTTGAACTGGGCCAATGCCGGCAGCAATTGCTTTTCGATGGCCTGGCGCACGGCCGGGAGGATGGTGGCGCTGCTGGTGTACATCTGTTCGACCATACCCTTGAGGGCCCGCGCATTGGGCTCGGTCAGGCCTCGTACCACCGCCTCGCAAGCCTGCTCGGCCGTGGCGCCTGCCGGCATCTCGAAGCCCAGGGCGCGCAGGTGGCCCAGCAGGTCGTCCTGGTCAATCAAATCCGCATGCATCATGGTTTCTTGTCCTTGTTTGCCGCTGTGATTTACGACCGATTCTGTGTTCATGGCGACACGCCCGCAAGGGCAGAATGTCGCCATGGCCGCTTTGGCTAAGAACAGGTCGTTCCCGGCTAAATCCACCCTGGGGGAAGTCAGCAAACTGAACTCATTCACGGTACGGAGGGCTTGGTCACCCTCACTCGTTAAAGTGGATGTTTGCTCGCTCTTGGCCCCGGATGCTCACGGCTTTCCGGGGTTATTTTTTTTTGTGCCTGCACACTCGGAAAGACTCACGGCGCTAGCAAAGGTCGCGGCGACCGCAGCAGGGCGGGCTCCAGAGGCGGGAAAATGTCTGTTGGCTCGCGCGGAGTAAATATCGATTGTCAATGGTAATCCTCTCGGCTCGCCTTCGAAAGAATCCCTGCACGAATGCGATTTTTTCTCTTATCGGCTCTTTTATTGTGTGACGGTTGGCTACAACTGCAGGCTGCATAATTAATTTCACTGTTGTGCTTTTGTTTTCTGGTCGCCCCGCTTCGGGGGAACATGAAATAGAAGGCTAACCGTGAAATATAGAGATAATGAAGTAAGAATCCGTTCGTCGTATGTCGATTATCAATATCAGCGAAAGTACGACTACCAGATCGTTGGTGGTAGCTGTCGTATCACCCAATTGTCCATTACCGCTGGTCAAGACCCGAACAACTACAACCGTGTCGGAAACAGCGTGTCTTTCGGCAGCTCTGGTTCCTTGAGATTCAAAGTGGGCCGTAAAGGTTCAGGCGGGGTGGCTTCTTGGTGGAGAGAACGTGTCTCGGCAGGTCGCTGCACGTTCAATGACACGCCAGGGAAGCTGAACTTTGCCTTTAACGTTGATCTTCGCCTCAGCTTGACTGGGGGCAGCCTGGGCAGCCGTGTGGCCACCATCAGGTTCGATGACCTCTATTTCGGCCAGGGACACGCGGGATCGAGCAATAACTGGTGGTTCGGTGGGCGTCACTGCACCCATATCGGCGGTGGCAAGGTGCGTGTCGAAGGGCTGGATGTCGACACCGGGCTCAAGGTCTACATGGATGTGAAGCGAGGTGGCAACGGCGTCAATGAATATGAATTCAGCAATTACAGAATTGCGGATGCGGCGAGCTGGATGAGAAACATCGGTTCGGAAAAACTGTTGAACCAGATCGTCATGCCGGGGAGCCATGATGCCGGCATGGGCGAAACCCGAAACTGTGCGCCCAATGTAGGCTTTACGAAGGCGTTATCCAGGACGCAAATGCACACGATACGTGGGCAGTTGAATCATGGTGCTCGTTATTTCGATATTCGTGTCGACTACGACAAGGGGGCACTTGTTTCGTACCATCGCACTGGCACGAACAGCCCGAACGGCTGCAGTGGCCAATATATCGATAGCATCTTGTCGGATGTGGATGGTTTTCTCAGGGATCATCCAAGCGAGACGGTCATCCTGAAGTTTTCCCAGATACGTGAATACAAGCGTGACCCGCTGATCACCAAGCGGCTATTGGCTGAGCGCATCGGGCGCTTCTCGAAGCGTTTGCGCAGTGGCTCTGTCACCAACTTGGCGACCGTGCGCCTGGGAGACGTGCGTGGCAAAGCGATCATGGTGTTCGACTACATTGAGCACCATTCGAAGGAGGGGGGCCGTTATCTTTATAGGGACGGGATGCTGGGCGGCCAACTGGCTGTGTACGACGAATATTCCAACACCACCAACCTGGAGAGAATGCAACAGGACCAGTTGAGCAAATGGAGGCGCGTTGGTGGGCTGGGCAAGGGCTATCTGTTTCTGCTGTCCTGGACGCTGACGCCGAGTGCCACCAGTGCGAGTGTCGAGGGGCTTGCCCGGCGCGCCAACCAGGCGCTTCCGAGCGCGCTTGACCGGTACCCCAAGGAGTACCGGTCCAAGCCCAACATTGTCTATATCGACTACGTCGACCAGAGCGTCACCTCTTCGATCATTGGTTTGAACTTCCTCTGATCCGTCGTGACCCTCAGGCGGCTTGCCCCAGCTTGATCACGCGTCCGGTAAATGCGGCGGGTGGAAGGTCCCGCTGGTCATTGCGCAACTTTTCCAGCAACGCCTGGCTCGTGGCCGTGAATGGCGCCGACTTCGGCCCTGCCAGGTCCACGTGCAGCAGCATCTGCTCGCTCGCCGCCAGGGCTTCGTCGAAGCCTGCGCGGTGCAGGCTGTGGTACAGGTGCAGGCGCTTTTTATCGAAACCGATGATCTGCGTCTGTACCCATACCTCGGTGCCCAGTTTCACCTCATGCAGGTAGTTCAGGTGGCACTCCAGGGTGAACAACGAATTGCCGCTCTGCCCGCGGCTATCCGCGTCCAGGCCGATGCGCTCCATCAGCGCATCGGTGGCGAAGCTGAAGATCAGCAGGTAATAGGCATCGCGCAGGTGTCCGTTGTAGTCGACCCAGTCCTCCTGGACTGGGGTGCGGTAGGTGATCAGTGCAGGCATGGTCATCTCCTCAGTCGCCGAAGGCCATGCCGTGGCGTGCCTTGCTGTTCTTCACGGCGTCCAGCACCGCCAGCAGGGTGTCGTCACGGTAGCGCTCCAACGCGGCGATGCTGCGCTCGCCCAGTTGCTCGGCGGTGCCTTCGACCACGTCATCGATCAGCTTGTCGGTGAGCTCCGGTGCCGGCAGGTAGGTCCAGGGCAGTTTCAACGCTGGGCCGAATTGGGCCATGAAGTGGCGCATGCCGGCGTCGCCACCGGCCAGGGTGTAGGTCAGGAAGGTGCCCATGAACGACCAGCGCAGGCCGGCGCCGAAGCGGATCGCATCGTCGATTTCCCCGGTGCTGGCCACGCCATCGTTGACCAGGTGCAGGGCTTCGCGCCACAGGGCTTCGAGCAGGCGGTCGGCGATGAAGCCCGGGACTTCCTTGCGCACGTGCAATGGGCGCATGCCTAGGGCGGTGTAGATGGTCTTGGCGGCTTCGATGGCCTCAGGCGCGGTGTTCTGACCGCCGACGATTTCCACCAACGGCAACAAGTACACTGGGTTGAACGGGTGGCCTACCACACAGCGCTCGGGGTGGGTGGCCGACTCGTAGAACTCGCTGGGCAGCAGGCCCGAGGTGCTCGAGCCGATGATCGTGTTCGGCTTGGCCGCGGCGCTGATCTTGGCGTGCAGGTCGAGCTTCAGGTCCAGGCGCTCGGGAGCGCTTTCCTGGATGAAATCGGCGTCACGCACGCACTCCTCGATGGTGGCCACGAAACGCAGGCGGTCCTGTGCGGCGCCTGGCGCCAGGCCTTGCTTTTCCAAGGCTGGCCAGGCATTGGCGATACGCTTGCGCAAGGCCTGCTCGGCGCCTGGGGCCGGGTCCCAGGCGATGACGTCCAGGCCGTGGGCCAGGGCGCGGGCGACCCAGCCGCTGCCGATCACGCCGCTACCGAGGGCGGCGAAGGTCTTGATCTCGGTGATGAAAGACATGGCGATTCTCCAGATGGCTTCAGCGGCGCTTGAGGTTCATTTTTTCGCGGCCTTCGGCCGGGGTCAGTACGCGAGCGCCAAGGCGGGTGATGATCTCCACCGCGCGCTCGACCAATTGGCCGTTGCTGGCCAGCACGCCACGGTCCAGATACAGGTTGTCTTCCAAGCCGACGCGCACGTTGCCGCCCAGCAGTACGGCCTGGGCTGCCATGGGCATCTGCATGCGACCGATGCCGAAGCCGGCCCAGGTGACGCCAGCAGGCAGGTTGTCGACCATGGCCTTCATGGTGGTGGTGTCGGCCGGTGCACCCCACGGGATGCCCAGGCACAGCTGGAACAGCGGGTCATCCAGCAGGCCTTCCTTCATCATCTGCTTGGCGAACCACAGGTGGCCGGTGTCGAAGATTTCCAGCTCGGCCTTCACGCCCAGTTCGGTGATGCGCTTGGCGCCGGCGCGCAGTTGGCTGGGAGTGGAGACGTAGATGGCATTGCCGTCGCCGAAGTTGAGCGTGCCGCAGTCCAGGGTGCAGATTTCCGGCAGCAGTGCTTCGACGTGGGCCAGGCGCTCCAGTGGGCCGATCAGGTCGGTGCCTGGGCCGAACTCCATGGGCGTCTCGCCCGCGCCGATCTCCAGGTCGCCGCCCATGCCGGCGGTGAGGTTTACGATCACGTCGACGTCAGATTCGCGGATGCGCTCCATGACTTCGCGGTAGAGCGCCACGTCGCGGCTGAAACGGCCGGTTTGCGGGTCGCGGACATGGCAGTGGACCACGGTGGCCCCGGCCTTGGCGGCTTCGATGGCGGACTCGGCGATCTGTTTGGGGGTAACTGGGACCAGGTGGCTCTTGGCGACGGTGTCGCCGGCTCCGGTCAGGGCGCAGGTGATGATGACGTCATGGTTCATGGTGGGGTTCCTTTGTTGTCCGTGTTGGCCCTATCGCCGGCAAGCCGGCTCCCACAGGGTTCGTGGTCAACCCTGGTGAGCACTGTTTCTGTGGGAGCCGGCTTGCCGGCGATGAGGACCTGTCAGTTGGCGGTGAGCTTGATGTTCTCGGCGGCGGGCTTGCCATCGAAGGTGGTCACTCCTTCGAGCCAGCGGGCCTTGTCCTCGGGGTGGTCCTTGAGCCACTGGCGGGCAGATTCCAGCGGGTCCTTGTGGTCGAGCAGCGGCTGCATCATGCGGCTCTCGTCCTCGGCGCTGAAACTCAAGTTGGCCAGCAGGCGGTGGGCATTGGGGCAACGCTGGGCATAGTCAGGCGCGGTGACGGTCCATACCGTGGCGCGGCCTTCGTCAGGGCCCAGGGCGTCCTGGCTGCCGCTCAGGTAGACCATGTCGAGGTTGACGTTCATCGGGTGTGGCGCCCAGCCGAAGAACACCACGGCCTGCTTGCGCCGCACGGCGCGGTCGACAGCGGCGAGCATGCCCGCTTCGCTGGACTCGACCAGTTGGAACTTGCCCAGGCCGAACTGGTTCTTGGCGATCATCGCCTTGATCTGGGTATTGGCGCCCGAGCCAGGTTCGATGCCGTAGATCTTGCCGCCCAGCTCCTTCTCGAACTTATGGATGTCGGCGAAGCTCTTCAGGCCCTTGTCGGCCAGATACTTGGGCACCGCCAGGGTGGCGCGGGCGTCTTCCAGGCTGGGTTTGTCGAGGACCTTGACCTGCCCCGCCTGGACGAACGGCGTGATGGTCTGGGTCATGATCGGGTTCCAGTAGCCCAGGAACATGTCCAGGCGCTTGTCGCGGATACCGGCGAAGATGATCTGCTGCGAGGCGCTGGTCTGCTTGGTCTGGTAGCCCAGCCCGTCGAGCAGGACCTGGGCCATGGCGCTGGTGGCGATGACGTCGGTCCAGTTGACCACGCCCAGGCGCACGTCTTTGCACACGGCGGGTTCGGCGGCGAGGAGGGGAGTTGCGAGGGTGCTGCTCAGGGCAAGGGAAAACAGGCTGCGGCGGATGAAGCTGTGCATGGTGGCTCTCCAACGGCAGTGCATATTGTTATTGGGGCCGGCCTCTGCGGGCCGTGAGAACACGCTACGCTGGTGGCAGGGTGGAAATTCGCACCCTGGCGACCAACAATTGCACGGAGGCGACCACTTTTGCCGTGGAGCATGCGATGCCGGAAACCATTCATTTCCTCCTGTTGCCGGGTTTCTCGGCCATGGGCTTCATCAGCGCCCTGGAACCCCTGCGCGTGGCCAACCGGTTCCGCGGGCCGCTGTACCGCTGGCGTGTGCTGAGCCTGGATGGCGGTGCGGTGGAGGCCAGCAATGGCATGTCGGTGAATGCCGATGGGGTACTGGGGGAAGAGGAGGCGGTGCGCATGCTCTTGATCGTCGCAGGGTTCGACCCGCTGGCCTGCTATGGCACGGCGTTGCACCAGGCTCTGCGGCGTCTGGATCATGAGGGCGTGTTACTTGGCGGCATCGATACCGGTGCGATGGTGCTGGCCGAGGCGGGCCTGCTCGACGGCCACCGGGCGACCGTGCATTGGGAAGCCCTGGAGGCGTTCAAGGAGCGCTACCCAAGATTGCAGGCGACTCAGGAGCTGTTCGAGATCGATCGCCGGCGCATCACCTGTGCTGGCGGGACCGCGTCCATCGACCTGATGCTCGACCTCATCGGCCAGGGCCATGGCAGCGAGCTGGCGGTGCAGGTGTCGGAGCAGTTCGTGCTTGGACGTATCCGTCCGCGACAGGACCACCAGCGCATGGAGATCGCCAACCGCTATGGTCTTCGCAACAAGAAGCTGGTGCGGGTAATCGGCGAGATGGAGCGCAACACCGAGCAGCCGCTCAATACCGAGGTGCTCGCCGATAGCGTGCAGATCACCCGACGCCAGCTGGAGCGCCTGTTCCGCCTGCACCTGGACGACACACCCAGTGGGTTCTATTTGCGACTGCGCCTGGACAAGGCGCGGCAGCTGTTACGCCAGACCGACATGAGCGTGCTGGAAGTGAGCATCGCCTGCGGCTTCGAGTCGGCGTCGTATTTCACCCGCTGCTACCGGGCGCGGTTCGAGCGCTGCCCGCGGGAGGATCGGATGGCCAGGGCGGTGTGAGGGTGTTGCCTGTAGACCCATCGCCGGCAAGCCGGCTCCCACAGGGGATGGGCGCCAGCCATTTGTTCTTTGCGCGGCAGCGCAGCCCGAAGGGCTGGGGGATCTTCCACAGATCCCTGTCGCATCACCGCTTGCGATAACAGCACAGATCTTGTGGGAGCCGGCTTGCCGGCGATAGGGCCGGTACAAGCAACGCATCCCTATTGCTGGCCGATGGACTGCAGATACTCCGACCGCTCATCGCTACGCTGTGCCAGGCAGGTGTTCCAGGCTGACTCGAACGCCTTTGTGCCAGGCTTCTCGGCAAAGGTCTCGACCTTGCAATCGGCATCGCGCAGCTGCGTCCACAAGCGCTGGGCAGCCTCCAGGCGGCTGGTCAGTTGTTGCACCTTGTCGTTTTCGTCCGGGTACTGGTCGGTAACGCGCTGGATGAGATCATCGAAGGCCGCCGCGAGCTCCCGTTCGGCGGTCTGCTTGTTGTAGGCCGCACAGGCATAGCCTTGCGTGTCGTTTTCGACATTGTCGCAGGGTGTGCTTTCGTCCTCGTTGGCCTGGGCGCCGAAGGCCACGGCCGCCAGGACCAGCCATGCCATTGATTTCATCCGTTTTCTCCTCAACAGGCTGTCGAATCGCCGGGATTCTCGCTCAGCCGCGGCCTGCTTGGTAGCTCCCCGATGAAAAGTTCATGGAAGCCGAAAACGGCGGTTGTCGAGACCGTCTCTCATCGCCGTATGGCGCGCCAGAGGGCGCCTTGTCGGCCTTTGACGCTTTCGGCAAACCCCCTGTCGTTTTTGCACCGGGGCGCCTCGGGCCGCAGGCATATGCTGGCCCCAAAGCGCCGGCACAAGGTTTGGCGCGAGCAAACTCAATAAAAGGGGACAGCCTGATGAGCCCAGCCGAATTGCACGCCGACAGCATCGTCATCGACGGTCTGATCATCGCCAAGTGGAACCGCGAACTGTTCGAGGACATGCGCAAAGGTGGCCTCACCGCGGCCAACTGCACGGTGTCGGTCTGGGAAGGCTTCAAGGCGACCGTCGACAACATCGCTTCCAGCCAGAAACTGATCCGCGAGAACAGCGACCTGGTCATGCCGGTGCGCACCACTGCCGATATCCGCAAGGCCAAGGAGCTGGGCAAGACCGGCATCCTGTTCGGCTTCCAGAACGCCCATGCGTTCGAAGACCAGATCGGCTACGTCGAAGTGTTCAAGCAGCTGGGCGTGGGCATTGTGCAGATGTGCTACAACACCCAGAACCTGGTAGGCACTGGCTGCTACGAGCGCGACGGCGGCCTGTCTGGCTTCGGTCGCGAGATCGTCGCCGAGATGAACCGTGTCGGCATCATGTGCGACCTGTCCCACGTCGGTTCCAAGACCAGCGAGGAAGTCATCCTCGAATCGAAGAAGCCGGTCTGCTACTCCCACTGCCTGCCTTCGGGCCTGAAGGAACACCCGCGCAACAAGTCGGACGAAGAGCTGAAGTTCATCGCCGACCACGGCGGTTTCGTCGGCGTGACCATGTTCGCACCGTTCCTGGCCAAGGGCATCGACTCGACCATCGACGACTACGCCGAGGCCATCGAGTACACCATGAACATCGTCGGTGAAGACGCCATCGGTATCGGTACCGACTTCACCCAGGGCCACGGCCAGGACTTCTTCGAGTACCTGACCCACGACAAGGGTTACGCCCGTCGCCTGACCAATTTCGGGAAGATCATCAACCCGCTGGGGATCCGCACCGTCGGCGAATTCCCGAACCTCACCGAGACCTTGCTCAAGCGTGGCCACTCCGAGCGTGTGGTGCGCAAGATCATGGGCGAGAACTGGGTAAACGTCCTCAAGGATGTGTGGGGCGAATAAGCCGCACTCCGAGCCTGAAGGCCCCGGCCAGTGACGCCGGGGCAACCGAACAAAAATTTTTCTGGAGTTGAGTTTCCATGGCCAAGATCGCCCCGCAATTGCCAATCGAAGTCGATACCGAGACCGGTGTATGGACCACTGACGCCCTGCCGATGCTGTACGTGCCGCGTCACTTCTTCGTCAACAACCACATCGGTATCGAGGAAGTGCTGGGCGCTGACGCCTACGCCGAGATCCTCTACAAGGCCGGCTACAAGTCCGCCTGGCACTGGTGCGAAAAAGAAGCCGAATGCCATGGCCTGGAAGGCGTCGCGGTGTTCGAGCACTACATGAAGCGCCTGTCGCAGCGCGGCTGGGGCCTGTTCGAGATCCAGGACATCGACCTGGACAAAGGCACCTGCAGCGTCAAGCTCAAGCACTCTGCATTCGTCTACGTCTATGGCAAGTGCGGCCGCAAGGTCGACTACATGTTCACTGGCTGGTTCGCCGGTGCCATGGACCAGATCCTCGCCGCCCGTGGCAGCTCCATCCGTACCGTTGCCGAGCAGGTCTACGGTGGTTCGGAAGAAGGCCACGACGACGGCCTGTTCATCGTCAAGCCGTTGTAAGTCGGAGTAAGCGACATGGCATTCGAAGCAATGTTCCAGCCGATCCAGATCGGCAAACTGACCATCCGCAACCGCGTGCTCAGCACTGCGCACGCCGAGGTCTACGCCACCGACGGCGGCATGACCACCGAGCGTTACGTCAAGTACTACGAGGAGAAGGCCAAGGGCGGCATCGGCCTGGCCATCTGCGGCGGTTCGTCCGTGGTCGCCATCGACAGCCCGCAGGAGTGGTGGTCGTCGGTGAACCTGTCGACCGACCGGATCATCCCGCACTTCCAGAACCTCGCCGACGCCATGCACAAGCATGGCGCCAAGATCATGATCCAGATTACCCACATGGGCCGTCGCTCGCGTTGGGACGGCTTCAACTGGCCGACCCTGATGTCGCCGTCCGGTATCCGTGAACCCGTTCACCGCGCGACCTGCAAGACCATCGAGGTCGAGGAGATCTGGCGTGTGATCGGCAACTACGCCCAGGCCGCGCGTCGGGCGAAGGAAGGCGGCCTGGACGGCGTCGAGCTGTCGGCTGTGCACCAGCACATGATCGACCAGTTCTGGAGCCCGCGCGTCAACAAGCGTACCGACGAATGGGGCGGTACCTTCGAAGGCCGCATGAAGTTCGGCCTGGAAGTGCTCAAGGCCGTGCGCGCCGAGGTCGGTGACGACTTCTGCGTGGGCATGCGTATCTGTGGCGACGAATTCCACCCCGATGGCCTGAGCCACGAGGACATGAAGCAGATCGCCGCGTACTACGACGCCACCGGCATGCTCGACTTCATCGGCGTGGTCGGTTCGGGTTGCGACACTCACAACACCCTGGCCAACGTCATCCCGAACATGAGCTACCCGCCGGAGCCGTTCCTGCACCTGGCGGCCGGCATCAAGGAAGTGGTCAAGGTCCCGGTGCTGCACGCGCAGAACATCAAGGACCCGAACCAGGCTACCCGTATCCTGGAAGGCGGCTACGTCGACATGGTCGGCATGACCCGCGCGCACATTGCCGACCCGCACCTGATCGCCAAGATCAAGATGGGCCAGGTCGACCAGATCAAGCAGTGCGTCGGTGCCAACTACTGCATCGACCGCCAGTACCAAGGCCTGGACGTACTGTGCATCCAGAACGCCGCGACCTCCCGTGAATACATGGGCGTGCCGCATATCATCGAGAAGACCACCGGGCCTAAGCGCAAAGTGGTGGTGGTCGGTGCCGGCCCCGCCGGCATGGAAGCGGCCCGCGTCGCCGCCGAGCGTGGTCACGACGTGACCCTGTTCGAGAAGAAAGACCAGATCGGTGGGCAGATCACCACGGCCTCCAAGGCACCGCAGCGCGACCAGATCGCCGGTATCACCCGCTGGTACCAGCTGGAGCTGGCACGCCTGAAGGTCGACCTGCGCCTGGGCACCGCTGCCGATGCCGAGACCATCATGGACCTGCGCCCGGATGTCGTGGTGCTGGCGGTGGGCGGTCACCCGTTCGTCGAGCAGAACGAGCACTGGGGCGCCGCCGAAGGGTTGGTGGTCAGCAGCTGGGACGTGCTCGACGGCAAGGTCGCACCGGGCAAGAACGTACTGGTGTACGACACCATCTGCGAATTCACCGGCATGTCGGCCGCGGACTTCCTGGCCGACAAAGGCGCCCAGGTCGAGATCGTCACCGACGATATCAAGCCGGGTGTAGCCATGGGCGGTACCTCTTTCCCGACCTACTACCGTAGCGTCTACCCGAAAGAGGTGATCATGACCGGCGACATGATGCTGGAAAAGGTCTACCGCGAGGGCGACAAGCTGGTAGCAGTGCTGGAGAACGAATACACCGGTGCCAAGGAAGAGCGCGTGGTCGACCAGGTCGTGATCGAAAACGGCGTGCGTCCTGACGAAGCGCTGTACTACGCACTGAAGGATGGTTCGCGCAACAAGGGCCAGATCGACGTCGAGGCGCTGTTCGCCATCAAGCCGCAGCCGATCCTCAGCCAGCCGGGCGAAGGCTACCTGCTGTATCGCATCGGCGACTGCGTGGCCCAGCGTAACGTCCACGCGGCGATCTACGACGCCTTGCGCCTGTGCAAGGACTTCTGATCGCACCGCCTCGCTAGAGGCGGGATTGGCTCCCCTGTAGGAGCGGCCTTGTGCCGCGAAAGGGCTGCACAGCAGCCCCAGCAAGTTTGCAGCACTGCTGGAATGCTGGGGTCGCTTGGCGACCCTTTCGCGGCACAAGGCCGCTCCTACAGGGGTCCGCGCCACCCTCGAGGGCAGCGCAAGAATCCAGCTGTTGTGGGAGCCTCCCATGTTGAACACCCTTCTACCCATCCTGCTGTTCGCTGCCCTTGGCCTGGCGGTGCTCGGCGCCCTGCGCCGGGTGCGCATGTGGCGGCGCGGCCGACCGTCCAAGGTCAACCTGATCGGCGGCCTGCTGGCCATGCCACGTCGCTACCTGGTGGACCTGCACCATGTGGTCGAGCGCGACAAGTACATGTCCAAGACCCACGTGGCCACTGCCGGCGGCTTCGTGCTGTCGGCCGTGCTGGCGATCCTGGTGCATGGCTTCGGCCTGCAGAGCAAGATCCTTGGCTACGCCCTGCTGGTCGCTACGGTGATCATGTTCAGCGGCGCCATCTTTGTCTTCAAACGTCGCCTGAACCCGCCTGCGCGCCTGTCCAAGGGCCCGTGGATGCGCCTGCCCAAGAGCCTGCTGGTGTTCGCCGCGAGCTTCTTCATCGCGACCCTGCCGGTCGCTGGCATCCTGCCTGAAGGCACCGGTGGCTGGCTGCTGGTGGCCGTGCTGGGCGTCGGTGTGCTGTGGGGTGTGTCGGAGCTGTTCTTCGGCATGACCTGGGGCGGCCCGATGAAACACGCCTTCGCCGGTGCCCTGCACCTGGCCTGGCACCGCCGTGCCGAACGTTTCGGTGGCGGCCGTTCCACCGGCCTCAAGCCGCTGGACCTCGAAGACCCGAACGCGCCCCTGGGTGTGGAAAAGCCGGTGGACTTCACCTGGAACCAGCTGCTGGGCTTCGATGCCTGCGTACAGTGCGGTAAATGTGAAGCCATGTGCCCGGCCTTCGCCGCTGGCCAGCCGTTGAACCCGAAGAAGCTCATCCAGGACATGGTCATTGGCCTGGCAGGTGGTACCGACGCCAAATTCGCCGGCAGCCCTTACCCGGGCAAGCCGATCGGCGAGCACGGCGGCCACCCGCACCAGCCGATCGTCAACGGCCTGGTCGATGCCGAGACCTTGTGGTCGTGCACCACCTGCCGCGCGTGCGTGGAAGAGTGCCCAATGATGATCGAGCACGTCGATGCCATCGTCGACATGCGCCGCCACCTCACCCTGGAAAAGGGCGCGACCCCGAACAAGGGCGCCGAGGTGCTGGACAATCTGATCGCCACCGACAACCCTGGCGGTTTCAACCCGGGTGGCCGGATGAACTGGGCGGCAGACCTCAACCTCAAGCTGCTGTCCGAGGTGAAGAGCACCGAGGTGCTGTTCTGGGTCGGTGACGGCGCCTTCGACATGCGTAACCAGCGTACCCTGCGTTCGTTCGTCAAGGTGCTCAAGGCCTCGGGCGTCGACTTCGCCGTGCTCGGCCTGGAAGAGCGCGACAGCGGCGACGTGGCGCGCCGCCTGGGCGACGAAGCGACCTTCCAGCAACTGGCCAAGCGCAACATCCAGACGCTGAACAAGTACCGCTTCCAGCGCATCGTCACCTGCGACCCGCACAGCTTCCATGTGCTGAAGAACGAATACGGCGCCCTGGGCGGCGAGTACCAGGTGCAGCACCACAGCACCTACATCGCCGAACTGATCGCGGCCAACAAGCTCAACCTGGGCCAGCACAAGGGTGGCAGCGTCACCTACCACGACCCCTGCTACCTGGGCCGCTACAACGGCGAGTACGAAGCACCGCGCGACGTGCTCAAGGCCTTGGGCATCGAAGTACGCGAGATGGAGCGTTCGGGCTTCCGGTCCCGCTGCTGCGGTGGTGGTGGCGGCGCGCCGATCACCGACATTCCGGGCAAGCAGCGTATTCCGGACATGCGCATGGACGATATCCGCCAGACCGAAGCGGAGGTGGTGGCCGTGGGTTGCCCACAGTGCACCGCGATGCTCGAAGGTGTGGTCGAGCCACGCCCATTGATCAAGGACATCGCCGAGCTGGTGGCGGACGTACTGATCGAAGACGACGCGCCTGCGGCGGGAAAGTCGCAAGCGGCTAAACGTGAAACTGCGGAGGTGCACTGATGAGCGACATCATCCGCCGCGACCCACGCGCCGAGTGGATCGCCCGTAACCGTCTGCATCCGCTGCATGCAGCGATGCAGACGCAGCAGACCAGCTGGATGGGCCCCAACGGCATCATCCGCAAGAACCCCCATGCGATCGCCGCGGGCTTCATCGGCCCCAACGGCCTCAAGCGCATCGACCGTAGCGGTGCCCAGCAGGGCACTGCAGGTGGCGCACGGCGCACCGCTGCGGCCGAAGTGCAGTTGCCGCTGCACCAGGTCGCGGACCCGGCGTTCTACATCGCCGTGGTTCCGGACATGGTCGGTGGCCGCCTCGGCAGTCATGACCGCGACCTGTTGGGCCTGGCCCACAGCTTGGCGGGCAAAGACGGGGCAGTGCTGGCGATCGTGTTCGGCGAACACAAGGAAAGCAACTTCGCCACCGCTGGTGTCGATCGCCTGTTGGTGATCGAGGGCGAGGCATACGAAGGTTATGCACCGGAGCAACTGGTGCAGGGCCTGCGGGCTGTGGATAACCAGTTCGCGCCGCGTCACTGGCTGCTGCCCGACAGCCGCACCGGTGGCGGCGAACTGGGCCGCCGTTTGGGCGCCGCGCTGGGCGAGCGCCCGGCGACACGCGTCTGGCAGGTCAAGGATGGCCAATGCATCGGCCGCGCCGGTGCTGGCCAGCAGGACCTGCAGCGTGACCTGCCACGCCTGATCCTGGCCGCTGCCGAGTGCTCGGACCCGGTCAGCGAAACTCGCCACGAAGCGTTGCCGGTGGAGTTGTCCACAAACGTTGCGCGCAGCCTGTCGCGCATCGAAGACCTTGGCCCGGTGGCCGTGGACCCGGCTGCCATCGCCATGGCCGAGTCGGAGTTCATCGTCTCCGGCGGCAACGGCGTCAAGGACTGGGACCTTTTCCACAAGGCAGCCGCAGCGCTCGGCGCCACCGAAGGCGCCTCGCGGGTGGCGGTGGACGATGGCTTCATGCCGCGTAACCGCCAGGTCGGTGCCACCGGTACCTGGGTCACGGCGCGCGTCTACGTGGCCGTGGGGATCTCCGGGGCGATCCAGCACCTGCAGGGCATTGGCGCCTGCGACAAAGTGGTGGCGGTGAACATGGACCCTGGCTGCGACATGATCAAGCGGGCCGACCTGTCGGTAATTGGCGACAGTTCGGCAATTCTCCAGGCGTTGATCGAGGCTGTGGACAACTACCGCAGCGCCGGCCAGCGCGACGCGGCATAAGGGCACGAGCATGAGTACGAAAGTCATCAGCCTGGTCTCCATCGGCGCCCACCCTAGCTCCGGCCGTACCCGTCGTGCCGAGCAGGATGCGCGTGCCGTGGAGCTGGGTTTGCAGCTGGCTGGGGATAACTTGCAGGTCGTGCACGCGGGCGACCCGCGTGAAGAGGCCCTGCGGGCCTACCTGGGCATGGGCCTGGACCATATCGATGTGCTGGAGCAGCCTGCCGGCGCCGATGTCCTGGGTGTCCTGGGCGATTACCTGCGCGACGCCGGGGCACAGTTGGTGCTGACCGGCAGCCAGGCGGAAACCGGCGAGGGTTCGGGCATGCTACCGTTCCTGCTGGCCGAGCGCCTGGGTTGGCCGTTGGTGGTTGGGTTGGCGGAGGTCGAGTCCATCGACAACGGCACTGCTCAGGTCCTGCAGGCATTGCCTCGGGGCCAGCGTCGCCGGTTGAAGGTGCGCCTGCCGCTGCTGGCCACTGTGGATAACGCTGCACCCAAGCCGCGCCAGAGCGCGTTCGGTCCAGCACGCCGGGGTGTGCTGGCGGCGCGTAACGTGGCGATCGTCGAGGATGAACTGCTGGCCGAGTCCGAGCTGCAACCGGCTCGTCCGCGGCCCAAGCGGTTGAAGGTGATCAAGGCCAAGAGCGGTGCCGACCGTATGAAGGCTGCCACGGCCAAGGCCAGTGGTGGAGGCGGCAAGGTGCTCAAGGATGTTTCGCCGCAGGAAGGCGCCGAGGCCATTCTGAAGCTGTTGGTCGAAGAAGGGGTGCTGCGCTAGGCATTCCGACGTTGGGGCCGCTTTGCGGCCCTTTCGCGGCACAAGGCCGCTCCTACAGAGGTTATGCGATCCCTGTAGGAGTGGCCTTGTGCCGCGAAAGGGGCGCGCAGCGGCCCCAATCTTTTACGCACCGAATCTGTTCGCCACCCTGTGGGTAAAGTGTTCACGGTTCGCTGTAGGCCCTGTCATTCCTGGTCTACAGAGCTCTGATCAATAATTGAACAGGCTCTACGTTTCACTTATCCCCTGAACCCTCCTGAACGTTTTCCACAATTGCTGTTGGCGGCCCTGTGGACAAGATGTTCGGTAATCGCTGCAGGTCTCTAAATCAAAGGGATACAGCGACCTGATCAAATAATGACCAGGCCGTTGAGCCCAGCTGCCCGATGGCTTTCCACAAATAGTGTGTGCCAGGTTGTGGATAAAATGTTGGCTTATGGCTCAAGCCCTGTCAGGGTGGGGTGATCAAGAAATGATCAGCGCGCTCCAGGGCGGCAAATGCCAGTGGGTAGCAGGTGCCCTGTCTGAGGGGGAGGTGATGCGTCAATCGCGCGGGCGGCGCTCGATCGAACAGGCGCCGAATCTTTCACGACAAACACTTCGCAAGGCTGACGGCTAAAAAAAAAGCAGCCCTAGGTCGCCCTGGGCTGCTCTTTTTCAGTCAATAAAGCCTTACTGCGCTTTGACTTCCTTCAGGTACGGTGCCGGCTCTGCGCCCAGGTTCTCGAGCATGCGCTGGCTGTACCAGTCGATGAAGTTGACCACACCGAACTCGTAGGTCTTGGAGTACGGGCCAGGCTGGTAGGCAGTGGAGTTGATGCCGCGCTGGTTCTCTTCGGCCAGGCGACGGTCCTGGTCGTTGGTGGCATCCCAGACCTTGCGCATGTTCTCAGGGTCGTAGTCGACGCCTTCGACCGCATCCTTGTGCACCAGCCACTTGGTGGTGACCATCGACTCTTGGGCGCTGATCGGCCATACGGTGAAGACGATCATGTGGTCGCCCATGCAGTGGTTCCAGGCGTGCGGCAGGTGCAGGATGCGCATCGAGCCCAGGTCCGGGTTCTTGATGCGGCCCATCAGCTTCTTGCACGCCTGCTTGCCGTCCATGGTCATGGACACGGTGCCCTTGAGCAGTGGCATACGCACGATACGGTTACGCAGGCCGTGGCTCTTGTGCAGGTAAGGAATACCTTCTGCTTCCCAGGCAGCAGCGGACGCGGCTACATGGTCCTTGAACGCCTGGTCGGCACGTGGGTCGTTGGTGTCGTCCCACTCCAGCAGGGTCTTGAGCAGCTCAGGGTGCGAACCGTTGCAGTGGTAGCACTCACGGTTGTTTTCCAGCACCAGCTTCCAGTTGGCCTTTTCCATCAAGGTGGTTTGCACCGCCACCTTGGTGTTTTCCATGTCGTACGGTTCCATGTAGTGGTCCAGGGTGGCCAGGAACTCGTCGATGGCAGGCGGGTTCTCCGCCAGGCTGATGAAGATGTAGCCACCTGCGGTCTTCACGTTGACCGGCTTGAGGCCGTACTTCTTCATGTCGAAGTCGTCGCCCATCTCGGTGCCAGCGAACAGCAGGCGGCCGTCGATCTCGTAGGTCCACTGGTGGTATGGGCAAACCAGCTTGGCGACCTTGCCCTTTTCGCTGGTGCACAGACGCGAGCCGCGGTGACGGCAGACGTTGTGGAAGGCATGAACCTGGCCTTCGGCGCCGCGGATCACGATGATCGGGTTCTTGCCGATCTGCAGAGTCAGGAAGTTGCCCTTGGTCGGGATCTCGCAGGTCATGCCGGCGATCAACCATTCTTTCTGGAAGATCTCCTGCATATCGATCTGGAACAGACGCTCGTCGGTGTAGAAAGGCTGGGGCAGCGAGAAGGTGCGCTCGCGGGTCTGCAGCATCTCGGCGGTTGCCTTGCGTGCTGCTTCCAGTGGATCGCCCAGGCTCAGGGTTGCGGTGACGTCCATCGTTTGGTCCTCAAGGCCGAATGCGGCCGGCGAAAGTGGCTAATCGTTGTTGTGGTTTGCCGCAAGGCTGCTTACAAAAAACAGCGGGTTCATTTGCGGTGGAGTGTGCGTTCGAAGGCGTCACGAACCATATCCATGGGCGACATGGCCGATTCGAATTCCGACGCGCCAGCCCTTGTAATGCGGGGCTGGTCGCGATAAGCACGCCGATGTCGCTGATGGGAATGTACTTCGTCGCCGGCTTGCGCATTATCGCAGCCATCAAGGCCGGTAGTCGGCCGCTGGAGATGAACATGTCCGATACCTTCCTCAATCCGGTCACCACCCAGACCTGGGCCAATGGCCGCCACATCGTGCGCTGCGTCAAGGTCATCCAGGAGACCTGGGACGTGCGCACCTTCTGCTTCATGGCCGACCAGCCGATCATGTTCTTCTTCAAGCCTGGGCAGTTCGTCACCCTGGAGCTCGAGATCGACGGCAAGCAGGTAATGCGTTCCTACACCATCTCCAGCTCGCCATCGGTGCCTTACAGCTTCTCCATCACCGTCAAGCGCGTGCCAGGCGGGCAGGTCTCCAACTGGCTGCACGACAACATGCACGAAGGCTTCGAGCTGGCCGTGCATGGTCCGGTGGGCCTGTTCAACGCCATCGATTTCCCGGCGCCGAAAGTGCTGTACCTCTCCGGTGGTGTCGGTATCACCCCTGTGATGTCCATGGCCCGCTGGTTCTACGACACCAACGGCAACGTCGACATGGTCTTCGTGCACAGCGCCCGTTCGCCGAAGGACATCATCTACCACCGCGAGCTGGACCAGATGGCCTCGCGGATCCCCAATTTCAGCCTGCATATCATTTGCGAGAAGCATGGCCTGGGCGAGCCCTGGGCAGGCTACCGCGGTTATCTAAACCAGCGTCTGATGGAGCTGATCGCGCCTGACTATATGGAGCGGGTGGTCTTCTGCTGCGGCCCTACGCCTTACATGAATGCAGTCAAGCGCATGCTCGAGGCAGTCGGCTTCGATATGCGCAACTACCACGAGGAGTCGTTCGGCGCGACCCCGCCGGAAGCCAAGGCCGATGCCGTGGAGCATGCCGAGCAGGCTGCCGAGGCCGCCGAGGAAATGGACGCCGCCGACCTCAACCTGGTGGAGTTCGTCGGCAGCGAGAAGAGCATCCGCATCGCCCCAGGCGAGACCGTGCACGCCGCTGCCGCCAAGGTCGGCCTGATGATTCCGAAAGCGTGCGGTATGGGCATCTGCGGTACCTGCAAGGTGCTCAAGCTCGGTGGCGAAGTGGAAATGGACCATAACGGTGGCATCACCGAGGACGACGAGGCCGAAGGCTACATCCTGTCGTGCTGCAGTGTGCCGAAAGGGGATGTGCGGATCGATTACTGATTCGGGCATTTCCAGGGGCTGCTGTGCAGCCCAATCGCGGGGCAAGCCCGCTTCCACAGCCGGTGTGGGAGCAGGTTTGCCCCTTCGCTTTTTGGGGTGGCGCTTTCTGACCAGCGGTTGACCCAGGTCGGAACAACCCTCGGGTAACCCTGTCAATCTAGGCCAAGTCATTGTTTTCCCATATTTAATGGCGAGGCCGCGCGCTTTTCTTTATCGTGTGCGCCCTTTGCAACAACCCCGAGATAGACGCATGTTGGAAGCTTCCCTGAATCAACTCGAGCAACTGGTCAACGACCTGATGCAAAAGAACGCTCAACTCACCGAGCAGAATGCCGCCCTCGGCCAGGAACTGGCTCAGGCCAAGGAAGAGAATGAGACCCTGCAGCTGTCGCTGATGGAGCAGGAAGAGAAGCACGGCGCCACCGCCGCGCGTATCCAGGCCCTGGTAGAGCGTGCGAGCGCCGGTGTCGTCAACGCATGAGACTGCAAGCGCAGCCGATCAATGTCGTGTCGATCCTCGGCAACGACTATTCGATCAAGGCGCCCCAAGGCCAGGAAGAGACCCTGGCGCAGGCCGTACGGATGCTCAATGCCTCCCTGGCTGAAACCAAGCGTCAATACCCGACCCTGATCGGTGACAAGCTGCTGGTGCTGGCAGCCCTGAACCTGTGTTCCAAGCAGATCGAACTGCAACGCGAACACCAGCAGACCCTCGAGCGCACCCAGGCGCAAATCGACGCTACGGTCGATGCCATCGTGCGGACCATCGCCGAACAATAAAACCCGGTCGCCGCTGCCCCGCCCCCATAGAGGGGCGGAGCATTGTCCTGGATCACTGGAATAACTGGATACGTAAGTGTATACACTCTCCCTAAAACAATAATTAACCGGGAGCAGGGCATGCGTATCTGGCGGCGAAGTATCCAATGGCAATTGATCGCGAGCATGGGGGCAGCCTTGCTGGCGAGTATCCTCGTGGTGGTCGCGGTCTATACCGCGGCGGTCAACCGCCTGACCGAACGCTACCTGGTCGACACTGCGTTGCCGGCCAGTATCGAGGCCATCCGCAATGACATCGAGCGCATGCTCGGCCAACCGCTGGTGGCGGCGGCGGATATCGCCGGCAATACGCTCCTGCGGGACTGGTTGGCAGCCGGCGAAGACCCTGCCCAGGCGCCGCGTTTCCTCGAGTACCTCGAAGCCGCCCGGCAGCGCAACCAGGCGTTCACTGCATTGTTCGCGGCCACCGCGACCAACCACTACTACAACGAAAAAGGCCTGGACCGGACCCTCAGCCGCGATAACCCCAAGGACCAGTGGTTCTACCGCTATATCGACAGCGGCGCCGAACGGCTGATCAACATCGACATCGACGGCTCCACCGGCGAGCTTGCATTGTTCATCGACTATCGCGTGGAAAAGGACGGCCAATTGGTCGGCATCGCCGGCATGGGCCTGCGCATGACCGAACTCTCCGAGCGTATCCAGAACTTCAGTTTCGGCGAACATGGTCGGGTATTGCTGGTGCGCAACGACGGCTTGATCCAGGTTCATCCGCAGCATGAATTCAGCGGCAAGCGACAACTGGCCGAGCAGTTCGGCGATGCGGCGAGCCAGGCTGTGCTGGGCGGCGGAGAAGGGCTGCGCAGCGTGCGCTTCAACCGCGACGGCGAGGATTACCTGGCCCTGGGCCTGCCCCTGCGCGACCTGAACTGGACCTTGGTGGCCGAGGTGCCGGAGGAAGAAATCTACGCGCAGATGCACGAGGCCGTATGGCTGACCAGCCTGATCGGTGGTGCGGTGGCGTTGGTTTCACTGTTGCTGGTGGTGCTGCTGGCGCGGGGGCTGGTGCGACCGATCCGTCAGGTGACTTCGGCATTGGTGCAGATCGGAAGCGGGGCGGGCGACTTGAGCCACCGCCTCGACGACACGCGCGAAGACGAGCTCGGTGATCTGGCCCGCGGTTTCAACCGGTTCCTCGACAGCCAGCGTGCGTTGATCGGCGAGGTGCTGCGCACCACCGAACGCCTGCATCGCTCGGTGGAGCAGGTGACGCAGGTGGTGGACAACACTGCCGACCGCTCCGGCCGGCAGCAGGAGATGACCGAGATGGTCGCCACCGCCGTGCATGAAATGGGGCTGACGGTGCAGGATATCGCCCACAACGCTGGCAATGCCGCCCATGCATCGCAGTCGGCCCGCGACGAGGCGCTGCTGGCGCGCGAGGTGGTGCGAGGCTCCATCCACAATATCGAGGGCATGTCCGATGAGATCGGACGAGCGGCCCAGGCGGTGGGTCAGCTGGCCGAGGAAGTCGCCTCGATCGATGAGGTATTGGCGGTGATCCGCAGTATCTCCGAACAGACCAACCTGCTGGCGCTCAATGCGGCCATCGAGGCGGCCCGGGCCGGTGAGATGGGGCGTGGTTTTGCCGTGGTCGCCGATGAGGTGCGTACCCTGGCGCGGCGTACCCAGGTCTCCACCGACGAGGTGCAGCAGATGATCCAGCGCCTCAAGCAGGGAGCCGGCAGTGCTGTGGCGTCGATGCAGGCCGGGCAGCAGGCGACGGGCAGTGGTGTGGAGTCCAGCCAGCGCACTGGCGCGTCGTTGGGGGCGATCACCGACCAGGTGGAACATATCAGTGACATGAACAGCCAGGTGGCGACGGCGACCGAGGAGCAGTCGGCGGTGACCGAGGAGATCAACCGGACGGTACAGGGGATTTCCGACCTGGCGAGGGAGACGGCGGCCGAGGTGCAGGCCTGTCGTGAACAGTGCCAGGCCTTGCGGGGGTTGGCCGATGACCTGGCGCGGCAGATGGGAGGGTTCAAGCTTTAGATTGGCGCTGGCTTCATCGCGGGACAAGCCCGCTCCCACAGGATCTTGCAAACCTCAATCTTGAGGCCTGCTCGGCATCTGTGGGGCTTGTCCCGCGATGCGGTCGTTCAGGCGCCGACGATGGCGCGTATGTCCGCCGCCAGCTCACGTACCCGGGTTTCTTCGGTATCCCACGAGCACATGAACCGTGCGCCGCCGCTACCGATGAAGGTATAGAAACGCCAGCCCTTGGCCCGCAGTGCTTCCAGCACGGCTTCCGGCATCTGCAGGAACACCCCGTTGGCCTGCACCGGGAACATCAACTCCACCCCCGGCAGATCACTGACCAACGAGGCCAGCAGCTGTGCGCAGTGGTTGGCGTGGCGGCCGTAGCGCAGCCAGGCGCCGTCTTCGAGCAGCCCGACCCAGGGTGCGGAAAGGAAACGCATCTTCGACGCCAGCTGGCCCGCCTGCTTGCAGCGGTAGTCGAAGTCATCGGCCAGGGCGCGGTTGAAGAACAGGATCGCCTCGCCCACCGCCATGCCGTTCTTGGTCCCGCCGAAGCACAATACATCCACGCCCGCCTTCCAGGTCAGTTCCGCCGGCGTGCAGCCCAGGGAGGCGCAGGCATTGGAGAAACGCGCACCGTCCATATGCAGGTTCAGGCCCAGTTCCTTGCAGGTGGCGCTGATCGCCTTGAGTTCGTCGGGGTTGTACACCGTGCCCACTTCCGTGGCCTGGGTGATGGTCACCACGCGCGGCTTGGGGTAGTGGATGTCCTGGCGCTTGAGGGCCACTTCGCGGATCGATTCGGGCGTCAGCTTGCCGTCCACGCTTCGTGCGGTGAGCAATTTGGAGCCGTTGGAGAAGAACTCCGGCGCGCCACATTCGTCGGTCTCGACGTGGGCGGTCTCGGAACAGATGACGCTGTGGTAGCTCTGGCACAGGGAAGCCAGGGCCAGGGAGTTGGCGGCGGTGCCGTTGAAGGCGAAGAACACCTCGCAATCGGTCTCGAACAGCTCGCGGAAGTACTCGGCGGCGCGCTCGGTCCATTGGTCGTCGCCGTAGGCGCGTTCATGGCCCTGGTTGGCCTTTTCCATCGCAGCCCAGGCTTCGGGGCAGATGCCGGAATAGTTGTCGCTGGCGAATTGTTGGCTGTTATCGGTCATGGCACCTGTCCTTTATACGACGCAGAAGTGCACTCTAAACCATGATGCCGGGGTTGCCTATACAAGCAAGCGCCGTGAAGGTTTTTGGCCTCCACGGCGCGGTCGCGCTACGCCTTCAGATACGGTTTTCGATATCGGGTTTCAGTCATCGATGACGCTGCGAGCGGACACTGAGTCAGGGGCGAGCGATTTCAACAAGTACCGGGTTAGGGAAAGAGTCGTCGACTTTCATGCTTATTTCATAGACCAGGCACATTTGAGTATCCGAGTACTTGAAGAAGTCACCGACGACAGCTGCACCCATGATGCGAGGGTAAAGGCCAATGGAATGGAAAACTTTACCGTTGACCGTTCGAATGACCATTTTCAGCGTGGTGCTCTGTGGATAGATCGTCCTGTCCAGGACGCGATCGTTCTTGCCATCGGCATCGATGAAAACGGTGCCCTTGGGTGCCTGCAGCACGAGGTCGTTTTCTTCGCCGGATACGTCTTGCAGGGGTGGAATCTCCTGCATGTCCAGCTGGGTCGGCGTGCCGTCGCCAAAGACGGTCTTGCCATGGACGTGCTTGATGACGTCATTGTCGATGATCAGGTCCAGGAAGTCGGCATTGTCGAAGGCGAGCTGCCGGTTGACGTTGGCGCTGTGGTAGTACTCTTCGGTTTCGAGGGTGACGGTGGCTTGGCCTGGGGCGGTCAGTTCGATGTAGCGGGCCATGACTTGGGCGGTGCCGGTTTCCGGGTCCGCATAACGGCAACCCGTGCCGGCATGCATGACTTCGGTAGGGTTGCTGTTCATACGCTTCTTATCGGTCGCGCCAGTATTCAGGGTGATGGATTCAAATGTTTTCATTATGGTTTCCAATAGATTCAAGTGTGCGTGATCTGGCCGGTGTTCAATGCCGCAAAGTTTCGCATCGCATTATTCGCAATGCGGTGTGGTCATGTACGGTGAAACTTGGCGTATGACACCTGGCTTTGTTTGTGGCGAAACAATGATGATTATCTGGAGGAGGGGTAACAACTCTTACAAATAACAGTGCAAAGTTCGATTTTTTGCCGTTCCGAAGTTTTTCTTCATGCCCCCTCATTCACCTTTTCCTGCCCGCATGAGCGTGTCAGGAATGTCGCTGCTGGCAGGCTGCCGGCTTCCAGGCGAAGGATTGTGCGCAACCCACAAACGAATGTCGTAAACGCGCCATTGCAAGGCGTGCGCAGGCATCTGGGTCGGCCGTGCCGGTCATACCATCGCCACAAAGGGCCACCGTGCCTGAAGACAAGAAATGGCCGCTGCCAGGAGACAAACGATGTTCAGCAAGCAAGACCAGATCCAGGGTTACGACGACGCACTGCTGGCGGCGATGAATGCCGAAGAACAGCGCCAGGAAGATCACATCGAGCTGATCGCCTCGGAGAACTACACCAGCAAGCGCGTCATGCAGGCCCAGGGCAGCGGCCTGACCAACAAGTACGCCGAAGGCTACCCGGGCAAGCGCTACTACGGTGGCTGCGAGCACGTCGACAAAGTCGAGGCCCTGGCCATCGAGCGCGCCAAGCAGCTGTTCGGCGCCGACTATGCCAACGTCCAGCCGCACTCCGGTTCCTCGGCCAACAGCGCCGTCTACCTGGCTCTGCTGCAGGCTGGCGACACCATCCTGGGCATGAGCCTGGCCCACGGCGGCCACCTGACCCACGGCGCCAAGGTGTCGTCCTCGGGTAAGCTGTACAACGCCGTTCAATATGGTATCGACACCAATACCGGCCTGATCGACTACGACGAAGTCGAGCGTCTGGCCGTCGAGCACAAGCCGAAGATGATCGTCGCCGGCTTCTCGGCCTACTCCAAGACCCTGGACTTCCCACGCTTCCGCGCCATCGCCGATAAAGTGGGCGCACTGCTGTTCGTCGACATGGCCCACGTCGCTGGCCTGGTCGCCGCTGGTCTGTACCCGAACCCGATCCCGTTCGCCGACGTGGTCACCACCACCACCCACAAGACCCTGCGCGGTCCGCGTGGTGGCCTGATCCTGGCCAAGTCCAACGAAGAGATCGAGAAGAAGCTCAACGCTGCCGTGTTCCCGGGTGCCCAGGGCGGCCCGCTGATGCACGTCATCGCCGCCAAGGCCGTGTGCTTCAAGGAAGCGCTGGAGCCTGAATTCAAGGCCTACCAGAAGCAGGTCATCGACAACGCCCAGGCCATGGCCAAGGTGTTCATCGATCGCGGCTACGATGTAGTGTCGGGCGGTACCGACAACCACCTGTTCCTGGTCAGCCTGATTCGTCAGGGCCTGACCGGCAAGGACGCCGACGCTGCCCTGGGCCGCGCTCATATCACCGTCAACAAGAACGCCGTGCCCAACGACCCGCAGTCGCCGTTCGTCACTTCCGGCCTGCGCATCGGCACCCCGGCCGTCACCACCCGTGGCTTCAAGGAAGCCCAGTGCGTGGCCCTGGCCGGCTGGATCTGCGATGTGCTGGACAACCTGGGTGACGCTGACGTCGAAGCCGACGTTGCCAAGAATGTCGCCGCCCTGTGCGCCGATTTCCCGGTCTACCGCTGAGTGGAGTAACCAACCATGCAACGCTATTCAGGCTTCGGCCTTTTCAAACACTCCCTCAGCCACCACGAGAACTGGCAGCGCATGTGGCGCACGCCGACGCCGAAGAAGGTGTACGACGTGGTCATCGTCGGCGGTGGCGGCCACGGTCTGGCCACGGCCTACTACCTGGCCAAGGAGCACGGCATCACCAACGTCGCGGTGATCGAGAAGGGTTACCTGGGCGGCGGCAACACCGCCCGTAACACCACCATCGTGCGTTCCAACTACCTGTGGGACGAGTCGGCCAAGCTGTACGAACACGCCATGAAGCTGTGGGAAGGCCTGTCCCAGGACATCAACTACAACGTGATGTTCTCCCAGCGTGGCGTCTACAACCTGTGCCACACCCTGCAGGACATCCGTGACTCCGAGCGCCGCGTCAACGCCAACCGCCTCAACGGCGTGGACGGCGAACTGCTGAACACCGAGCAGGTGGCTGCCGAGATCCCGTACCTGGACTGCTCGAAGAACACCCGCTACCCAATCCTCGGCGCGACCGTCCAGCGCCGTGGCGGCGTCGCCCGTCACGATGCCGTGGCCTGGGGCTATGCCCGTGCTGCCGACGCCCTGGGCGTGGACCTGATCCAGCAGACCGAAGTGATCGGCTTCCGTAAGGAAAACGGCGCAGTGATCGGCGTGGAGACCAACAAGGGCTTCATCGGCGCCAAGCGCGTCGGCGTGGTCACCGCTGGTAACTCCGGCCACATGGCCAAGCTGGCCGGCTTCCGCCTGCCGCTGGAATCGCACCCGCTGCAGGCCCTGGTATCGGAGCCGATCAAGCCGATCATCGACAGCGTGATCATGTCCAACGCCGTGCACGGCTACATCAGCCAGTCCGACAAAGGCGACCTGGTCATCGGTGCCGGTATCGACGGTTGGGTCGGTTACGGCCAGCGCGGCTCGTACCCGATCATCGAGCACACCATGCAGGCGATCGTCGAGATGTTCCCGATCCTCTCGCGCGTGCGCATGAACCGTCAGTGGGGCGGCATCGTCGACACCTGCCCGGACGCGTGCCCGATCATCTCCAAGACCCCTGTGAAAAACCTGTTCTTCAACTGCGGCTGGGGTACCGGCGGCTTCAAGGCGACGCCGGGTTCGGGCAACGTCTTCGCCGCGAGCCTTGCCAAAGGCGAGATGCACCCATTGGCCAAGCCGTTCTCGATCGACCGCTTCTACAGCGGCGCGCTGATCGACGAACACGGCGCTGCGGCCGTCGCCCACTAATCGGAGACAATTCGTCATGTTGCATATTTTCTGTCCCCACTGCGGCGAGCTGCGCTCCGAAGAAGAGTTCCACTCCTCCGGCCAGGCTCACATCGCCCGCCCGCTGGACCCTAGCGCCTGCACCGACGAGGAATGGGGTACCTACATGTTCTTCCGCGACAACCTGCGCGGTATCCATCACGAACTGTGGGACCACGTCGCCGGCTGCCGCCAGTACTTCAACGTCACGCGTAACACCGAGACCTACGAAATTCTGGAAACCTACAAGATCGGCGAGAAGCCGCAGGTCACCGCCAGCAAGCTGAACCCCGCGCAGTCGGCCGTCAAAGGCCAGGGAGAAAAAGTATGAGCCAGGTCTATCGCCTCGCCAGCGGTGGTCGCATCGACCGCAGCAAGGTCCTGAACTTCACTTTCAACGGCAAGACCTACCAGGGTTATGCCGGTGACAGCCTGGCCGCTGCCCTGCTGGCCAACGGCGTCGACATCGTCGGCCGCAGCTTCAAGTACTCGCGTCCACGCGGCATCATCGCGGCCGGCCCGGAAGAGCCGAACGCCATCCTGCAGCTGGGTTCGAGCGAAGCCACCCAGGTGCCGAACGTGCGCGCCACTCAACAGGCCCTGTACTCCGGCCTGGTAGCCACCAGCACCAACGGCTGGCCGAACGTCAACAACGACGTCATGGGCATCCTCGGCAAGGTCGGCGGCAGCATGATGCCGCCCGGGTTCTACTACAAGACCTTCATGTATCCCAAGTCGTTCTGGATGACCTACGAGAAGTACATCCGTAAGGCGGCAGGCCTTGGCCGTGCACCGCTGCAGAACGACCCAGACAGCTACGACTACATGAACCAGCACTGCGACGTGCTGATCGTCGGTGCAGGCCCTGCCGGCCTGGCCGCCGCCCTGGCTGCCGGCCGTAGCGGTGCCCGCGTGATCGTTGCCGACGAACAGGAAGAGTTCGGTGGCAGCCTGCTCGACACCCGCGAAACCCTCGACGGCAAACCCGCCGCCGACTGGGTCGCCGCAGTCGTCGCCGAGCTGCAGTCGCTGCCGGAAGTGACCCTGCTGCCACGCGCCACGGTCAACGGCTACCACGACCACAACTTCCTGACCATCCACGAGCGCCTGACTGACCACCTCGGCGACCGCGCTCCAATCGGCCAGGTTCGTCACCGCGTTCACCGTGTGCGTGCCAAGCGTGTGGTACTGGCTACCGGTACCCACGAGCGTCCGCTGGTGTACGGCAACAACGACGTGCCGGGCAACATGCTCGCCGGCGCCATCTCGGTGTACGTACGCCGCTACGGCGTGGCCCCGGGCCGCAAGCTGGTGCTGTCCACCAACAACGACCACGCCTACCGCACCGCGCTGGACTGGCACGACGCTGGCCTGCAAGTGGTCGCCATCGCCGATGCGCGCCACAACCCACGCGGCTCGCTGGTCGAGGAAGCGCGTGCCAAGGGCATCCGCATCCTGACCTCCAGCGCCGTGATCGAGGCCAAGGGCACCAAGCATGTGACCGGCGCCCGCGTCGCTGCGATCGACGCCGTTGCCCACAAGGTCACCAGCCCGGGCGAATGGCTCGAGTGCGACCTGATCGGCTCCTCCGGCGGCTACAGCCCGGTGGTTCACCTGGCGTCCCACCTGGGCGGCCGTCCGATCTGGCGTGACGACATCCTCGGCTTCGTGCCGGGCGATGCTCCGCAAAAACGCGTCTGCGTCGGCGGCGTGAATGGCGTGTACCCACTGGGTGACGCGATTGCCGACGGTTTCGAAGGCGGCGTCCAGGCCGCGACCGAAGCGGGCTTCAAGGCCACCACCGGCACTCTGCCGAAGGTCGTTGCACGCAAGGAAGAAGCGACCCTGGCCCTGTTCCAGGTGCCGCACGACAAGGGCACCGCCCGTGCGCCGAAGCAGTTCGTCGACCAGCAGAACGACGTCACCGCAGCGGCCATCGAGCTGGCTACCCGCGAAGGCTTCGAGTCGGTCGAGCACGTCAAGCGCTACACCGCGCTGGGCTTCGGTACCGACCAGGGCAAACTGGGCAACATCAACGGCCTGGCCATCGCCGCCCGTTCGATGGGTATCACCATCCCGCAGATGGGTACCACCATGTTCCGCCCCAACTACACGCCGGTCACCTTCGGTGCCGTAGCGGGTCGTCACTGTGGCCACCTGTTCGAGCCCGTGCGCTTCACCGCGCTGCACGCCTGGCACCTGAAGAACGGCGCCGAGTTCGAAGACGTCGGCCAATGGAAGCGTCCTTGGTACTTCCCGAAAGCCGGCGAAGATATCCATGCCGCGGTAGAGCGTGAGTGCAAGGCAGTGCGCGACAGCGTTGGTCTGCTCGACGCCTCGACCCTGGGCAAGATCGACATTCAGGGCCCGGATGCCCGCGAGTTCCTCAACCGCGTGTACACCAACGCCTGGACCAAGCTCGATGTGGGCAAGGCCCGCTACGGCCTGATGTGCAAGGAAGACGGCATGGTCTTCGACGACGGCGTGACCGCCTGCGTCGGCGACAACCACTTCATCATGACCACCACCACCGGCGGCGCTGCCCGCGTATTGCAGTGGCTGGAGCTGTACCACCAGACCGAATGGCCGGACCTGAAGGTGTACTTCACCTCCGTGACCGACCACTGGGCCACCATGACCCTGTCGGGCCCCAACAGCCGCAAGCTGCTGGCCGAGCTGACCGACATCGATCTGGACAAGGAAGCCTTCCCGTTCATGAGCTGGAAGGAAGGCCTGGTCGGCGGCGTGCCGGCGCGGGTGTTCCGTATCTCGTTCACCGGTGAGCTGTCGTACGAGATCAACGTCCAGGCCAACTACGCCATGGGCGTGCTGGAGCAGATCGTCGAGGCGGGCAAGAAGTACAACCTGACCCCGTACGGCACCGAGACCATGCACGTGCTGCGCGCCGAGAAGGGCTTCATCATCGTCGGTCAGGACACCGACGGCTCGATGAACCCGGACGACCTCAACATGGGCTGGTGTGTCGGTCGCAACAAGCCGTTCTCCTGGATCGGCGCACGCGGCATGACCCGTTCGGACTGCCTGCGTGAAGATCGCAAGCAACTGGTCGGCCTCAAGCCTGTCGACCCGACCAAGTGGCTGCCCGAGGGCGCCCAGCTGGTGTTCGACCCGAACCAGCCGATCCCGATGGACATGGTCGGTCACGTGACCTCGAGCTATGCCTCCAACTCCCTGGGCTATTCGTTCGCCATGGGTGTGGTCAAGGGCGGCCTCAAGCGCATGGGCGAGCGTGTCTACTCGCCGCAGGCTGACGGCAGCGTGATCGAGGCCGAAATCGTGTCTTCGGTGTTCTTCGATCCGAAGGGTGAGCGGCAGAACGTCTGACTCCGTCCTGTGGCGAGCCGGCAAGCCGGCTCCCACAGGAACGATGCAGGTCTAAAGGCTGACGCTGTCCCTGTGGGAGCTGGATTGCCAGCGATGAGGCCGGCAAGGCCACCACAGGCAGTAGGTTCCCCAGAGGCTGTGTCGCTCTGACCAACAGAATTCAAGGCAGGTAAGAAATGAGCGTAATCAACGTCTTCCAGCAAAACCCCGGCTCCAACGCCCGGGCCGAGTCGCCGCTGCACCATGCCGACCTGGCCAGCCTGGTCGGCAAGGGCCGCAAGAACGCAGGCGTCACCCTGCGTGAGCACAAGTTCCTGGGTCACCTGACCCTCCGTGGCGATGGCCACGATGCGGCATTCGCCGCTGGCGTGAAAAAGGCGCTGGGCCTGGAGCTGCCGGTCGCCCTGACCGTCGTCGCCAACGCCGAGATGTCGCTGCAGTGGGTCGGCCCCGACGAGTGGCTGCTGATCGTTCCTGGCGGCCAGGAGCTGGCTGTCGAGCAGAAGCTGCGTGCAGCCCTCGAAGGCCAGCACATCCAGGTGGTCAACATCAGCGGCGGGCAGACCCTGCTCGAACTGCGCGGCCCGAACGTGCGCGACGTGCTGATGAAATCCACCAGCTATGATGTACACCCGAACAACTTCCCGGTCGGCAAGGCCGTCGGCACCGTGTTCGCCAAGTCGCAACTGGTGATCCGTCGCACCGCCGAGGACACCTGGGAGCTGGTGATTCGCCGCAGCTTCGCTGACTACTGGTGGCTGTGGCTGCAGGACGCGTCGGCTGAATACGGTCTGTCCATCGAAGCATAAGGAGAACACGCATGAGTCGGGCACCGGACACTTGGATTCTCACCGCCGACTGCCCGAGCATGCTCGGCACCGTCGATGTGGTCACGCGTTACCTCTACGAGCAGCGCTGCTACGTGACGGAGCATCACTCCTTCGATGACCGGCTGTCGGGGCGGTTCTTCATCCGCGTCGAGTTCCGCCAGCCGGACGATTTCGACGAAGCCGGCTTCCGCGCCGGCCTCGCCGAACGCAGCGATGCGTTCGGCATGGCCTTCGAGCTGACTGCGCCGAATCACCGCCCCAAGGTGGTGATCATGGTGTCCAAGGCCGACCATTGCCTGAACGACCTGCTGTATCGCCAGCGCATCGGCCAGCTGGGCATGGACGTGGTGGCAGTGGTGTCCAACCACCCGGACCTCGAACCCCTGGCCCAATGGCACAAGATTCCGTACTACCACTTCCCCCTGGATCCGAAAGACAAGCCAGCCCAGGAGCGCAAAGTGCTGCAGGTGATCGAGGAGACCGGCGCCGAGCTGGTGATCCTCGCCCGCTACATGCAGGTGCTGTCGCCCGAGCTGTGCCGTCGCCTGGATGGCTGGGCGATCAACATCCACCACTCCCTGCTGCCGGGCTTCAAGGGCGCCAAGCCCTACCACCAGGCCTACAACAAGGGCGTGAAAATGGTCGGCGCCACGGCGCACTACATCAACAACGACCTCGATGAAGGGCCGATCATCGCCCAGGGCGTCGAGGTGGTGGACCACAGCCACTACCCCGAAGACCTGATCGCCAAGGGCCGTGACATCGAGTGCCTGACCCTGGCGCGTGCGGTGGGGTACCACATCGAGCGGCGCGTGTTCCTCAACGCCAATCGCACGGTCGTGCTCTGACTGACGCAATCGGGGGGCAAGCCCGCTTCCACAGGGTTCACCGCCACCCTGTGGAAGCGGGCTTGTCCCGCGAGTGGGCCCATCACTTTTGTCCTGCCGTTAACAGGCAACCCCCTGTCGCTTCCAGTCACCGCGATATCACCAGACAGGCCCACAATTCCCGCCATTCCAGTAACACATGCCACCCACGAAGGGTGGCGCTTCCACCACCGCTGCAATAAGTAGAAAACGAGCGAGGTAAGAGCATGTCTGGTAATCGTGGAGTGGTGTATCTCGGCGCTGGCAAGGTCGAGGTCCAGAAGATCGACTACCCCAAAATGCAGGACCCACGCGGCAAGAAGATCGAGCACGGCGTGATCCTCAAGGTGGTCTCCACCAACATCTGCGGCTCCGACCAGCACATGGTCCGTGGCCGTACTACTGCCCAGGTCGGCCTGGTTCTTGGCCACGAAATCACCGGTGAAATCGTCGAGAAGGGCCGCGACGTCGAGCGCATGCAGATCGGCGATCTGGTGTCGGTACCGTTCAACGTCGCCTGCGGTCGCTGCCGCTCCTGTAAAGAAATGCACACCGGTGTCTGCCTCACCGTCAACCCGGCTCGCGCCGGCGGTGCCTACGGCTACGTCGATATGGGCGACTGGACCGGCGGCCAGGCCGAATACGTGCTGGTGCCATACGCTGACTTCAACCTGCTGAAACTGCCAGAGCGCGACAAGGCCATGGAGAAAATCCGTGACCTGACCTGCCTGTCCGACATCCTGCCGACCGGTTACCACGGTGCCGTGACTGCCGGTGTAGGCCCAGGCAGCACTGTCTACGTGGCCGGTGCCGGCCCGGTCGGCCTGGCAGCCGCTGCCTCGGCCCGCCTGCTGGGCGCAGCCTGCGTCATCGTTGGCGACCTCAACCCGGCCCGCCTGGCCCATGCCAAGGCCCAGGGCTTCGAAGTGGTCGACCTGTCCAAGGACACCCCGCTGCACGAGCAGATCGTCGACATCCTCGGCGAGCCGGAAGTGGACTGCGCCATCGACGCCGTCGGCTTCGAAGCCCGTGGCCACGGCCATGAAGGTGCCAAGCATGAAGCGCCGGCTACCGTGCTGAACTCGCTGATGCAAGTCACCCGCGTTGCCGGCAACATCGGTATCCCGGGCCTGTACGTGACCGAAGACCCAGGCGCGGTGGATGCCGCAGCCAAGATCGGCGCGCTGAGCATCCGCTTCGGCCTGGGCTGGGCGAAATCGCACAGCTTCCACACCGGCCAGACCCCGACCATGAAGTACAACCGCCAGCTGATGCAGGCGATCATGTGGGACCGTATCAACATCGCCGAGGTGGTTGGCGTGCAGGTGATCAACCTGGACCAGGCGCCGCAAGGCTACGGCGAGTTCGATGCAGGTGTGCCGAAGAAGTTCGTGATCGACCCGCACAAGATGTGGGGCGCGGCGTAACTCGCAACTGAAAGGGCCCCTCGAATCGAGGGGCTTTTTTCTTCCCAGGCGCCAGGAGTGCGCGCCCCCCCTATGGGAGCAGGCTTGTCCGCGATTGGCCCCGATGGCTGGCCGGAACATTCCCCCGTTTGCCCAGTCAAATGCCTCGTTTCCCAGGCCATCCCGGCCGACGAGGTCCTTCCCCGATGAAAGCGCTTACCCTGGCAACCCTGATGACCCTGGCTGCAAGCCCGGTGTTCGCCTACAACCTGAGCGATGCGGCCAATGCCGTGTCGGCGATGCAGAACCAGAATTCCAGCCAGCAGGGCCAGGTGCAGGCCCCGGCCGCCCAGGCCAACCTGCTCAATACCTTGGGCAGCGAGCTGAACATCACCCCTGAACAGGCCATCGGTGGCGCAGGTGCGATGCTGGGGCTGGCGCGCAACAACCTGAGTGAGACCGACTACGGCCAGCTGACCCAGGCAGTGCCCGGCCTGGACCTGCTCTCCGGCGCCAACGCTCTGGGCGGTTTGAGTGGCCTGGGCGCGCTGCTCGGCCAGAACAGCCAGAACGCCTCGCCCCTGGGGAACGCCCTGGGCAACGTCGAGAACCGCAGCGACCTGGACAACGCCTTCAAGCTGCTGGGGATGGACACCGGCATGATCGGTCAGTTCGCCCCGCTGATCCTCCAATACCTGGGCCAGCAAGGCATCGCCGGCTCGCTGTTGCAGAACCTGGGCAGCCTGTGGGCGACCCCGGCACCGGCGGCCGTGCCTTCGGTCTGACACGATTACCTGTAGGAGCGGCCTTGCGCCGCGAAAGGGCCGCTAAGCGGCCCCAAACGGTATTCCCCACGCTGAAACCCTGGGGCCGCTACGCGACCCCTTCGCGGCGCAAGGCCGCTCCTACAGGAGGGTGTCCGGCGTCAGGCGGTTTCGGAGAAGTCCACCAGGCGCACGGGCCGGCGGAAGCCGGCGGTGAGCACCGCCAGGTAGGCCAGGCCCACGGCGAACCAGCACAGGCCGATCACCAGGGTGAGCGCCGACAGGCTGGTCCACAGCCACAGGGTCAGGCCCAGGCCCACCAGCGGCACCGCCCCATAGCACAACAGGCCCTTGAGGTTGCGATGGGTGCGTTCATCGACCAGGTGCGTGCGCACCACCGCCAGGTTCACCGCAGAGAAGGCCACCAGCGCGCCGAAGCTGATCAGCGAAGCGAGGGTGGCGAGGTCGATGACCAAGGCCAGCAACGAGAAGGCCGACACCAGCACGATGGCGAACACCGGGGTTCCGAAGCGTGGCGACAGCTTGCCGAAGGTACGCTGCGGCAGCACCTTGTCGCGGCCCATGGTGTAGAGGATGCGCGACACGGCGGCCTGGGAAGCCAGGGCCGAGCCCAGGCTGCCGGCGACGAAGGCGGCGGTGAAGAAATTGGCCAGGAACTGGCCGCCGGCCTTGAACATCACTTCGTTCGCCGCGGCATCGGCGTTGGCGAACGTGCTGCCCGGCAGCACCAGTTGGCTGATGTAGGCCAACAGGGTGAACAGCAGGCCTGCACCCAGTGTGGTGAGGATGATCGCCCGCGGCACGTCGCGGCGCGCATCCCGGGTTTCTTCCGCCAGGGTGGACACCGCGTCGAAGCCCAGGAACGACAGGCACAGTACCGCCGCACCGGCCATCAGGTGGCCGAAGCCCGGCTGGCTGCCATCGCCCAGCAGCGGCGAGAGCAGGTCCACCGGCTGGCCGGCCAGGGATTGGCAGGACAGCGCCACGAACACGCCGATGAAGACGATCTGCGCGCCGACGATCAGGTTGCTGGCCTTGGCCACCGAATGGATGCCGACCACGTTGAGCACGGTCACCAGGGCGATCGAAGCCAGGATGATGACCCAGGCCGGTATGGCAGGGAAGGCGATGTTCAGGAACAGGCCGATGAGCAGGTAGTTGATCATCGGGATGAACAGGTAGTCGAGCAGCAGCGACCAGCCGGCGAGGAAGCCGACATTCGGCCCGAAGGCCATGTTGGTGTAGGAGTATGCCGAGCCTGCGACCGGGAAGCGCTTGACCATGAAGCTATAGGACGTGGCGGTGAACAGCATCGCCAGCAGGGTCACGAGATAGGCGCCGGCGGTACGGCCACCGGTGATCTCGGTGACGATGCCGTAGGTGGTGAAGATGGTCAGCGGGACCATGTACACCAGGCCGAAGAACACCAGGGCGGGAAGCCCCAGGACGCGGCGAAGTTGGGGAGCTGCCTCGGCAGCGTTGCAAGGTTGTTTGGCCATCGATCGATCCAGGCATTTTTGTAGTTGTGCGTTGATCGATTTTTATCCACCAGGGCGGGTGATGACAAACAAAGAGTTGCTAATGTCGATTATAAATCTGGATTTTAATCGACAATTGGTGGGGCTTTTAAGGGCTCAATCGCGGGACAAGCCCGCTCCCACAGATGCTCCGCCGAGCCTATGGGAGCGGGCTTGTCCCGCGATTGGGCCGCTCAGGCGATGTAAACGGATGAACTCAGCGCAGCTCTGTGCGCAGTTGCGCAATCCGCTGGTCTTTATCCAACCATAGCTGGTTCACCCAGGCCTGCACCCTCTGGCGAAACTCAGGATCATTCTCGTAGTCGCCCGCACACAGCGCCGGGTCGAGCTCACGCACACGGATGTCGATGATCACCCGGCTGATGCTGCCATTGAGCAGGTCCCAGAACCCCGGCGCCTTGTCGCCCGGGTAGACGATGGTGACGTCCAGCAAGGCATCGAGTTGCTCGCCGAGCGCTGCAAGCACGAAGGCGACACCGCCGGCCTTGGGCTTGAGCAGGTGCTGGTAGGGCGATTGTTGGGCCTGGCGCTTGGCTTCGCTGAAGCGCGTGCCTTCGAGGTAGTTGACCACGGTGACCGGCTGGCGTTTGAACAGTTCGCAGGCCGCCTTGGTGATTTCCAGGTCTTTGCCCTTGAGCTCGGGGTGCTTGTCCAGGAACGCCTTGCTGTAGCGCTTCATGAAGGGGTAATCCAGGGCCCACCAGGCCAGGCCCAGCAGGGGCACCCAGATCAGCTCTTTCTTCAGGAAGAATTTGAAGAACGGCACCCGGCGGTTGAGGCTTTCGATCAGCGCTGGAATGTCGACCCAGCTCTGGTGGTTGCTCACGCACAGGTAGGAGGTGTCCTGGCGCAGCTTCTCGATACCGCGAATGTCCCATTGGGTCGGGATGCACAAGGCGAAGATCGCCTTGTCGATTTCAGACCAGGTCTCGGCGATCCACATCACCGCCCAGGAAGCGTAGTCGCGGCCACGGCCCGGCAGAACCAGTTTGAGCAGGGCGAACACCATCAGCGGGCCGATCAGCACGAGGGTGTTGAGCAGCAGCAGGACGGTGGTGAGAATGCCGGTCAGCAGGCGACGCATAAAAGGACTCTTGTTGTCAGATAAAAGCGGTTGGCAATGATAAGTGGGGCATGGCCCTACGCCAAATGTCCAATGTCCGATCCTGGGGACAAATGTTTCACATTATGTTGGATAAGCTGTGACAACGAACCTATCGTGCTCGCGCGGTCTAAGTACTGCCCCACCTCAAGGAAGCGTAACCTGTGAAATCGATGCTTGCCCTGTTGTCACTGCTCAGCCTTCCCGTGATGGCTGCCGAACCGACTCTCTATGGCCGCTACGAATACATTGGCGTGCCGGAAATCGGCGAAACCTTCAAGGCCAAGATGGACACCGGCGCCCTGACCGCGTCGCTGTCGGCCAAGGACACCGAACGCTTCACCCGCGACGGTGAGGACTGGGTGCGTTTCCGCCTGGCCACCAAGGATGCCGGTGACAAGGTCTATGAACACAAGGTGGCGCGCATCAGCAAGATCAAGAACCGCGCCGACGAAGAAGACGAGGGTGAGGAACCGGAAATCACCAAGCGCCCGGTGGTCGACCTGGAACTGTGCCTGGGCGATGTGAAGCGCACCGTGGAGGTCAACCTGACCGACCGCAGCAGCTTCAACTACCCGTTGCTGATCGGCTCCAAGGCCCTGCGTGAATTCAAGGCCGCCGTGAACCCGGCGCGCAAGTTCACCGCGGGCAAGCCAGACTGCTGATCCGAACGCGACGCAGCCCCCCCTGTAGGAGCGGCCTTGCGCCGCGAAAGGGCTGCATAGCAGCCCCAAAATTTCGGCGTCGCGTCGATATCGCTGGGGCTGCCTTGCAGCCCTTTCGCGGCACAAGGCCGCTCCTACAGGGATTGCGCCCTGCTTGAAAGTTGCCTATATGTCCAGCTTCGCTATCTGCAAGGCCGGACGCCATGCCGCACATCCTCATCGTCGAAGACGAATCCGCCATCGCCGACACGCTGGTCTACGCCCTGCAGGCCGACGGCCATAGCACCGAATGGGTGACCCTCGGCAGCGCGGCTATCGAGCAGCAGCGCGCGCGCCCGGCGGACCTGGTGATCCTCGATATCGGCTTGCCGGACATCAGTGGCTTCGAGACGTGCCGCCAACTGCGCCGTTTCACCGAGGTTCCGGTGATGTTCCTCAGCGCCCGTGACGCCGAGATCGACCGGGTGGTGGGCCTGGAGATCGGCGCGGACGATTATGTGGTCAAACCATTCAGCCCCCGTGAAGTGGCAGCGCGGGTGCGGGCGATCCTCAAGCGCATGGCCCCGCGTGTGGAGCCCCTGGCGGCGCCATTCCAGGTCGACACCCTGAGCATGCAAATCAGCTACCGTGCGCAGCCGCTGGCCCTGACCCGACACGAGTTTCGCCTGCTGCAGTGCCTGCTGGAACAGCCTCGCCGGGTGTTCAGCCGCGAGCAATTGCTCGATGCCGTGGGCGTGCCCTCCGACGCGGGTTACGAGCGCACCATCGACAGCCACATCAAGAGCCTGCGTGCCAAGCTGCGTCAGGTCGCCGCCGACGCCGAGCCGATCCAGACCCACCGAGGGCTTGGCTACAGCTACAGCCCGGACCACGCCTGATGCGCCTGGGCATCCGCATCTTCCTGGTGTATTTCCTGTTCGTCGGGTTGTCTGGCTATTTCCTGCTCAACACCGTGCGCGAACAGATCCGTCCGGTGGTGCGCCAGTCTTCCGAAGAAACCCTGGTGGACACCGCCAACCTGCTGGCGGAGATCCTGCGCGACGATGTGAAGGCCGGTACCTTGAACCAGGGGCGCCTGCCCCAGGTATTGGCGTCCTATGGCGAGCGCAGGCCGGGGGCCCAGATTTGGGGGCTGGCGAAGAACCAGGTCAGCCACCGCATCTACGTTACCGATGCCAAGGGTACCGTGTTGCTCGATTCGAGCGGCCAGGGCCTGGGCAAAGACTATTCGCGCTGGAACGACGTCTACCTGACCCTGCGCGGCCAATATGGCGCCCGCTCCACCCGCAGCGACCCGGATGACGAAAGCACCTCGGTGATGCACGTCGCCGCGCCGATCCTCGATGAGGGCAGGATCATCGGCGTGGTGACGGTGGCCAAGCCCAACAGCTCGTTGCAGCCCTACATCGACCGTGCCGAGCGGCGCCTGCTGAACCTCGGCCTGGGGCTGATAGGCCTGGGCTTGCTGGTAGGCGCTGCGCTGTCCTGGTGGCTGGCCCGCTCGCTACGTCGCCTGACCCGCTACGCCCAGGCGGTCAGCGAGGGCCAGCGCGCCGCGTTGCCGCATTACAAGGGCGGCGAGCTCGGGCAGTTGGCTACGGCGGTGGAACGCATGCGCACCCAGCTCGAAGGCAAGGCCTATGTCGAGCGCTATGTGCATACCCTGACCCATGAACTCAAGAGCCCCTTGGCGGCGATCCGCGGCGCATCCGAGCTGCTGCAGGGCGACATGCCGGCTGAACAAAGAGCGCGATTCGCCGGCAATATCGAGCGTGAGAGCGGGCGCTTGCAGCAGATGATCGAGCGCCTGCTTAACCTGGCCCGCGTCGAGCAGATGCAGGCGCTGGAGGATGAGCAACAGGTGGCCTTGGCTGCGTTGGTCGATGAACTGCTGCTGGCCCACACCGCACGTATCGAGGCTGCTGGCCTGCAAGTGCGCCAGCGGGTGCCGGCGGGCCTACGCTTGTTGTGCGATCCGTTCTTGATGCGCCAGGCCCTGGCCAACCTGCTGGACAACGCGCTGGACTTCACCCCGCAAGGCGGGGCGTTGTTGTTCGAGCTGGCGCACGAGGGGGAACGGGTAGCCTTGAGCGTGTTCAACCAGGGGGAGGCGATTCCCGATTACGCCATCGGGCGCGTCAGCGAACGGTTCTACTCGTTGCCAAGACCGGGCAGCGGGCGCAAGAGCACGGGGTTGGGGCTGAACTTCGTCGCCGAGGTGATGCAACTGCATGGCGGCGCGTTGGAGGTGGACAACGTCGAGGGTGGCGTGCGCGTGCGATTGTGGTTGCCGGCACGCAGAATCGACTGACCTCGAGGGCCCAATCGCGGGACAAGCCCGCTCCCACACCAACACCCACAACCTGCCTGTACCTGTAGGAGCGGCCTTGCGCCGCGAAAGGGCTGCAGAGCAGCCCCAACCATCCACCCCTGTAGGAGCGGCCTTGTGCCGCGAAAGGGCTGCCTAGCAGCCCCAACTACACCCAATCTCCATCTTGTCTCCACAAGCCCTCCACATCCCCGCTCCACACTGCGCCCACCGCAAACGGAGCGCCCACCCATGACCAAAACCCTGAGTTTCAAGCTCGCCACGATCACCTTGCTGACCGTGCTGCTGTTGATCCCCCTGCTGATGATCAGTGGCCTGATTGCCGAGCGTCAGGCCCTGCGCGACAGCGTGATCCAGGACATTGCCGCAAGCTCGAGCTTCGCCCAACGGCTCAGTGGCCCCCTGCTGGTGGTGCCGTACCGCAAGTACGAGCGTCGTTGGATCGAAAAGGACGGCCAACGCCTTCAGGAAACCAGCACGGTCACCGGCCAGCTGTATTTCCTGCCGGACACCTTCGACGCCACGATAGAGGCCGACACCGAGCTGCGTGCCCGAGGCATCTACCAGGCCCGCCTGTTCCACGCCCGCAGCCGGGTCGCTGGGCGCTTCAAGCTCCCCGAGCGCTGGGGCATCGAGAAAGACTTCGACGACTACCGTTTCGACACGCCTTACCTGGTGGTGGGCATCAGCGATATCCGCGGCATCGAAAATGCCCCGCAGCTGAACCTGGGCGACCGGCATTTGCCGTTCGAGCCGGGTACTGGCCTGGACTGGCTGGGCGGCGGGGTACACGCGCGGTTGCCGATGCTCGCTGCAGGCAAGGCGGGTGAATTCAGTTACGCCTTCGACCTCGCCTTGCAGGGCACCGGCCAGCTGCATGTGGTGCCGGTGGGCCGCAGCAGCAGCGTGGACATCCGCGCCAACTGGCCACACCCAAGCTTCATCGGCAATTACCTGCCCAGCCGCCGGGAGATCGATGGGCAAGGTTTCAAGGCCCATTGGCAGACCAGCTTTTTCGCCACCAACCTCGAAGACGCCGTGCGCCAATGCGCTAGCCAAGTGCAATGCGCAGGCTTCGACGAGCGTGCCTTTGGTGTGAGCTTCGTCGACCCGGTGGACCAGTACCTCAAGAGCGAGCGGGCGATTAAATACGCACTGCTGTTCATCGCCCTGACTTTTGCCGGGTTCTTCCTCTTCGAAGTACTCAAGGGCTTTAGCGTCCATCCTGTGCAGTACGCCTTGGTGGGCGTGGCGTTGGCGTTCTTCTATCTGTTGCTGCTGTCGTTGTCCGAGCACCTGGGCTTTGGCCTGGCCTATGGGGTATCGGCCTCGGCCTGTGTGCTGCTGATCGGCTTCTACCTGAGCCATGTGCTGGGCAGCCTATGGCGGGGCGTCGGGTTCGCGGCGGGGTTGGCGGTGCTGTACGCATTGCTCTATGGCCTGCTCGGCGCCGAAGACTATGCGCTGCTGATGGGCTCGCTGCTGTGCTTTGGCCTGCTTGGGCTGTTCATGGTGCTGACCCGCCGGCTGGATTGGGCGCGGGTGGGGAGGGAGGCATGAGGGAGGATCGGGAAAAGGGACGATGGCTGGCGTCCATGATCGCCTCGCTGTTTGTTCGCTGCAGACGAATGTGTGATCTCGATCGCCGGCAAGCCGGCTCCCACTGGGAGGGTGCAGGCCGAGCTCTTGTGGGAGCCGGCTTGCCGGCGATCAGGATGGGTCAAGCCACCGGTTGCGTAGCGGCCATCGATGGCCGCTTGGCCACCTCGGCATACCAGGCCGCCAGGCCAGGCTGTTGCTCGCGCCAGCCGAACTGCGGTTGGCGCAGGTCCAGGTAGCCCAGCGCGCAGGCCACGCCGATGGCCGCGATGTCGAAGGTGGAGGCGAGTTCGGCCAGATGCTCCTGCTCCAGGTTGGCCAGGCTACGACGGATCTTCTCGCTCTGGGCCTGCACCCAGCCTTCCCAGCGCTTGTCTTCGGGGCGCAGGAAGGTCTCGTAGCGGGTCGAGACCGCCGCATCCATGATCGCATCGGCCTGGGAGGCCAGGGTCAGGCGACGCCAGCGCGCCGAGCCCTCGCGAGGGATCATGGGATTGCCGACGTGCTGCAGGTCGAGGTACTCGCAGATCACCCGGCTATCGTGCAGCACGGTGCCGTCTTCCAGGCGCAAGGCCGGGATCTTGCCGATCGGGTTGCCTTGGTTGAGCTGCTCGTCGCCGCTCACCGGGCTCACATTGACCGCCTGCAGAGCAACGCGCTCGAGCTGCCCGGTCTCGTGCAGCACGACCATCACCTTGCGCACGAACGGCGAGAGGGGCGAGTGAAACAGGGTCATTGTCGCCATGGCCGGTCCTCAGTTGCCTTGCAGGCTGGGTGGCAGGCATACGCCGGTACCGGCGATGCCGCAGTAGCCGTCGGGGTTCTTGGCCAGGTACTGCTGGTGGTAGGCCTCGGCGAAATACACAGTCGGGGCTTGGTCGATCTCAGTGGTGATCTCACCGAAGCCGGCCTTGCTCAGCTCTTGTTGGAAGGCGTCACGGCTGGCCTTGGCCTGCTCCAGTTGCTCGGGGCTGGTGCAGTAGATCGCCGAGCGGTACTGGGTGCCGATGTCGTTGCCCTGGCGCATGCCCTGGGTCGGGTTGTGCAGTTCCCAGAACATCGCCAGCAGCTCGCGGTAACTCACTTTGTTCTTGTCGAACACCACCAGCACCACTTCGGTGTGGCCGGTCAGGCCCGAGCAGACTTCTTCATAGGTGGGGTTGGGGGTGAAACCGCCCGCGTAGCCGACCACGGTGCTGACCACCCCTTCGCGCTGCCAGAAGCGGCGCTCGGCACCCCAGAAGCAGCCCAGGCCGAAGATGGCGAAATCGATGTCGCCTTCGAAGAAGGGGCCCAGCAGCGGGGTCTCCTTGAAGACGTAGTGGAACTCGGGCAAGGCCATTGGCGTTTCGCGGCCAGGCAAGGCCTGTTCCGCAGTGGGCATGACGTTTTTGTTCACCAGGATTTCCGAACGCAGGACCATGGCCGTTCCTCTGTGTTTTTCAGTTGGACAGGGTATGGCCCCATCGCCGGCAAGCGGGCACACACACTGGCTCCGTGGGAGCCGGCTTGCCGGCGATGGGGCCGCAATGGGTTCTATAGTGCCCGAGCTTGGCGCCGCTGTCAGGCCACCGGGCCACGCGGATAGCGCCGCAACCTGGCGACCAGCTCGCGCCCCGGGATCGGCCGGTCGAACAGGTAGCCCTGGCCGACATCGCAGCGGTGCCGGCGCAGGAAGGCCAGCTGTTCGGCGGTTTCGATGCCCTCGGCGACCACCTTGAGCTTGAGGTTGTGGGCCATGGCCACCACCGCCGACGTGATCTCCATGTCGTCCTGGTTGTCGGGGATCTCGTTGATGAAGCTGCGGTCGATCTTGATGATGTCGATCGGAAACTTCTTCAGGTAGCTCAGCGACGAATAGCCGGTGCCGAAATCGTCCATCGCCAGCATCAGGCCCAGGGCCTTGAGTTCGTCGAGCTGGCGGTGGGTATCCTCGGTGGCCTCCAGCAGCAGGCCCTCGGTCAGTTCCAGCTCCAGCAAATGCGGCGGCAGCGCTTCTTCGCGCAGGATGGTGCCGATCGAGCTCACCAGATCGGGGTCGGAGAACTGCTTGGGCGAGAGGTTGATCGCCACGTGCAGGTTGCCCACGCCAGCGCTGCGCAGCTGCTGGCTCATGCGGCAGGCCTGGCGTACCACCCATTTGCCGATGGGGATGATCAGGCCGGTTTCCTCGGCCACGCTGATGAACTGGTCCGGGCGGATCATGCCGCGCTCGGGGTGATTCCAGCGCAGCAGCGCCTCCAGGCCTAGCAGGCGCCCACTGCGCAGACACAGCTTGGGCTGGTAGAAAACCTCCAGCTCGTTCTGGGCCAGCGCCCGGCGCAGGTTGTTCTCGACGAACAGCTTGTAGCTGGCCTCGGCGTTGAGCACTTCGGTGAACACCTGCACCTGGTGCTTGCCGTTGGCCTTGGCCTTGTGCAGGGCAAGGCCTGCGTTCTTCATCAGGCTCTGCGGGTCGCTGCCGTGCAGCGGCGCGCAGGCCAGGCCGACAGAGGCGGTGACGTTGATCAGCTGGTTGTCGACGAACATGGGCTTGTCGAGGGTGCGCAGCAATTGCAGGGCGACCTGCTGGCCGGCTTCCAGCGTGGTGTCGTCGAGCAGCACGGCGAACTCGTTGCTGGCAAAGCGCGCCAGCACGTCACCGCCGCCCAGGCTGTTGCGCAGGCGCCGGGCCAGGCTGACCAGCAGCTTGTCGCCGGTCTGGTGGCCCAGGCTGTCATTGATCCGCTTGAAATTGTCGATGTCCACCAGCAGCAGGCAGATGGGAATCGCCCCCTCGCGGGCGAAACGCTCGTCGAGGCTGCGGATGAACGACGGGCGATTGCCCAGGTTGGTCAGGTTGTCGGTATAGGCCAGGCGCTCGATACGCTGCTGCGCCAGCTTGGTCTGGGTGATGTCTTCGTAGATGCCGATGTAGTGGGTCAGCTCGCGGTTGTCGCCGAACACTTTGGAGATCGACAGTTGCCCCCAGTAGGGCTCCAGGCTCTTGCGCCGGCTTCTGAATTCACCCTGCCAGCTGTTGCCCATGGCCAGGCTGGAAGAGGAGTCGAACAGCAGCTCGCTGAGGTTTTCCAGCGCTGGCAGCTCGCCCAGGTGACGCCCTTGCACTTCATCGGTGCTGTATTGGGTGATGGCGGTGAAGCTTGGGTTGACGTATTCCACCACGCCGTCGCGGTTGACCAGCAGGAAGGCGCTGGCACTTTGTTCCACGGCCCGCTGGAACAGGTGCAGGGCGCTGGTGGCGGTGCGTCGGTTGTGGTTGGTGATGACCTGGGCCACCTGGTCGGCTAGCTCGCCGGCAAAGGCGATCTCATCGGACTGCCAGACGCGGGCCGTGCCTGTCTGCTCTAGGCAGAGCACGCCGACCACCTGCCCGTCGACACGGATGCTGGCATCGAGCATGGCATTGTTGGCGGAGGGGTATAGGCTTTCGGCCATTTCCCGGGTGCGCGGGTCTTGGCTGGCGTTATGGGCGTCGATGGCGCGGCTGGCGTGCAGGGCATCGAGGTAATCGGGGAAGCGGCTTGCGTCAATGGCGTCCGGCAGGTGGTGGCGCTGGTCTTGGCTGCGCCAGGCACTGATCGGCTCCAGCCGCTGTTCGTCGAGGTACCAGAGGCTGGCGCAGTCGACCTTGTAGATCTCGCAGGCGCTGCGGGTAATCAGCTCAGCGGCCTCCTGCAGCGAATTGTCGGCGCTGTAGCGCTGCCGGGCCAGGCGCAGGATCAGGTCCTGCTGGGCGCGCACGCGCTCCAGGTGCTCGAGCTGCTCCTGCTGGGCACGCTGGTTCAGTTGCAGGGCCAGCTGCAAGCGGCTGTTGCGTGATTCGAGGTCGTCGGCGACTGAGGTAGGGCTGTCGTCCTGCTGATCGTCCAGCACCGTGAGGTAGCCGCGCAGCAACTGGCGATTGTGCTGGCGGTAGCCTTCACCGACCTCCAGCATGCGCAGGGCCGCCCCGTTGGTATGCAGGGTGTAGCGGACCCGGTAATGGTTGCGTCGGGCCAGTTGCAGTTGGATCTCGTCATGCAGGGTGTAGCGCGCTTCCGGTTCCATGAGGCTGGCGTAGGGCGCGCCGATCAGGGCGCAGAGCTCGGCGGCGGGCAGGCCGAACTGGCGTTCGCAGGCGGGATCCAGGTACAGCATGGCCCAGCTGGCTTCGTTGAGCCTTTCGAAACGCAGCATGCCGAGCCGCGAAGGCACGGGAAGCTGCGTGACGACCTCGGCCGCCGAACGGCTGGCGGCATCGGGTTGGCTTTTCATCGAAGACTCGCTTGAACTGGAGGCGCGGCTCGGGCGCGGCGTATCGGGCAAGGTTGCATGATGTCCCGAGGGCTGGCAAGCGGCCCGGGGGATGCACTCTATGAGAGGTTGTCGGCGGGCTTGGGGGAATCTGTAGATGGGGGCGCTTTGTGGCACAGGCGGGCATAGCCCTCACGGCATTCTCCAGGCAAAAAAAAGCCCCGCCAAACGACGGGGTTGAGGTACGAGCGTGGCAGCTCGAAACAGGCCTGCCCCACCCCTTGCGAGGTGAGGCAGGGAGGCTGCCTTACAGCAGCATGGTGCGGATATCCGCCAGCACGTCGCCCAGGCGCTTGGTGAAGCGCGCGGCGGCAGCGCCGTTGATCACGCGGTGATCGTAGGACAGCGACAGCGGCAGCATCAGCTTGGGCTGGAAGGCCTTGCCATCCCAGACCGGCTGCATGGTCGCCTTGGATACACCGAGGATCGCCACTTCCGGCGCGTTGACGATCGGCGTGAAGCCGGTGCCGCCAATGTGGCCGAGGCTGGAGATGGTGAAGCAGGCGCCCTGCATGTCGTCGGCGGCGAGCTTCTTGGTGCGGGCCTTTTCGGCCAGCGCCGCAGCTTCGGCAGCCAGTTGCAGCAGGCTCTTCTGGTCGACGTTCTTGATCACAGGGACCAGCAGGCCGTCCGGCGTGTCCACGGCGAAGCCGATGTGCACGTACTTCTTGCGGATGATGGCCTTGCCGCTTGGCGCCAGCGAGCTGTTGAAGTCCGGCAGTTCCTTGAGCAGGAAGGCGCAGGCCTTGAGCAGCAGTGGCAGCACGGTCAGCTTGACGCCAGCCTTCTCGGCCACGGCCTTCTGCGCGACGCGGAAGGCTTCCAGCTCGGTGATGTCGGCCGAGTCGAACTGGGTGACATGCGGCACGTTCAGCCAGCTGCGGTGCAGGTTGGTGGCACCGACCTGCATCAGGCGGGTCAGGGCGACTTCTTCCACTTCACCGAACTTGCTGAAGTCCACGGCCGGGATCGGCGGGATGCCGGCACCACCGGTCGCACCGGCGGCAGGAGCCTCCTTGGCCTTCTGCATCATGGCCTTGACGTAGACCTGCACGTCTTCCTTCAGGATGCGGCCGTGCGGGCCGGTCGCGGCGACCGCGCCCAGGTCGACACCGAATTCACGGGCCAGCAGACGCACGGCGGGGCCTGCGTGAACCTTGGCGTTGCTGCCGGCAGCCGGTGCGGTGGCGACCGGAGCCGGGGCGGCAGCCGGAGCTGCGGCAGGCGCGGCGGCTGGAGCAGCCTCGGCCTTGGCCGGCGCCGGGGCAGCCGCGGCGGGTGCGGCTGCCGGGGCGGCGCCCGCGACTTCCAGCTTGAGAATCAGGTCACCGGTGCCGACTTCGTCGTCCAGCTTGGCGATCACTTCCTTCACCACGCCAGCGGCGGGCGACGGGATCTCCATGGAGGCCTTGTCGGACTCCAGGGTGATCAGCGACTGATCGGCTTCGACGGTGTCGCCGGCCTTGACCAGGACTTCGATGATCTTGGCCTTGCCCGACGAGCCGATGTCCGGCACGTGGATGTCCTGCACGCTGGCGGCTGCCGGAGCGGCGGCCGGGGCAGGGGCTGCAGCGGCTGCCGGTTTTTCTTCGGCGGCAGGTGCCGCTGCGGGGGCAGCCGCGGCCGGAGCCTCGGGCGCCGCAGCGGCGCCCTCGACTTCCAGGACCATCAGCTCGTCGCCTTCTTTCAGGCGATCACCCAGCTTGACCTTCAGCTCCTTGATCACGCCGGCCTTCGGGGCCGGGATCTCCATGGAGGCCTTGTCGGACTCCAGGGTCAGCAGGCTCTGGTCGGCCTCGATACGATCACCGACCTTGACGAACAGCTCGATGATTTCACCTTCACCGCTGCCGATGTCAGGTACGCGAATGAGTTCGCTCACTTAAAAATACTCCTCAGCAGTCCAGTGGGTTGCGCTTGTCCGGATCGATGCCGAACTTGACGATGGCGTCTGCCACCACCTTCGGTTCGATCTCGCCACGGTCAGCCAAGGCTTCCAGGGCAGCCAGCACGACGAAGTGACGGTCGACTTCGAAGAAGTGACGCAGCTTCTTGCGGCTGTCGCTGCGACCGAAACCATCGGTACCCAGGACCTTGTACTCCTTGCTCGGGACCCACTGGCGGATCTGTTCGGCGAAGAGCTTCATGTAGTCGGTGGACGCTACAACCGGGCCCTTGCGACCGGCCAGGCACTGCTCGACGTAGGTCTGCTGTGGCTTCTGACCAGGCTTGAGGCGGTTGGCGCGTTCCACGGCCAGGCCGTCGCGACGCAGTTCGTTGAAGCTGGTGACGCTCCACACGTCGGCGCCGACGTTGTATTCCTCGCGCAGGATCTTCGCCGCTTCGCGGACTTCGCGCAGGATGGTGCCCGAACCCAACAGCTGCACATGGTGCGCGGCTTCGCGGGTGTCTTCTTCCAGCAGGTACATGCCCTTGATGATGCCTTCCTCGGCGCCGGCCGGGATGGCTGGCTGGGTGTAGGCTTCGTTCATCACGGTGATGTAGTAGAAGACGTCCTGTTGCTCTTCGGTCATCTTCTTCATGCCGTCCTGGATGATCACCGCCAGCTCGTAGCCGTAGGTCGGATCATAGGTGCGGCAGTTCGGGATGGTGGCAGCCATCAGGTGGCTGTGACCGTCTTCGTGCTGCAGGCCTTCACCGTTGAGGGTGGTACGGCCGGCGGTACCGCCGATCAGGAAGCCACGGGTACGGCTGTCGCCAGCGGCCCATGCCAGGTCACCGATACGCTGGAAGCCGAACATCGAGTAGAAGATGTAGAACGGCAGCATCGGCTGGTTGTGGTTGCTGTACGAGGTACCGGCGGCGATGAACGACGACATGGCGCCGGCTTCGTTGATGCCTTCCTCGAGGATCTGGCCCTTCTTGTCCTCGCGGTAGAACATCACCTGGTCCTTGTCGACCGGCTCGTAGAGCTGGCCCACGGAGGAGTAGATGCCGAGCTGGCGGAACATGCCTTCCATACCGAAGGTACGGGCTTCGTCCGGGATGATCGGGACGATGCGCTGACCGATTTCCTTGTCCTTGACCAGTTGCGCCAGGATGCGCACGAAAGCCATGGTGGTGGAGATTTCACGGTCGCCCGAGCCGTCCAGGATCGCCTTCAGGGTTTCCAGCGGCGGAGTCGGGATGCTGAAGCTCTTCGCACGGCGCTGCGGTACGAAGCCACCCAGGGCTGCGCGGCGCTCGGCCAGGTACTTGGCTTCGGCGCTGCCTTCTTCGGGACGGAAGAACGGCAGGTTTTCCAGGTCGGCATCCTTGACCGGGATGTCGAAGCGGTCACGGAAGTGACGCAGGCTGTCGACGTCGACCTTCTTGGTGTTGTGCGCGGTGTTCTTGGCTTCGCCGGCACCGGTACCGTAACCCTTGATGGTCTTGGCCAGGACGACGGTCGGTTGGCCCTTGTGGTTGACCGCCTGGTGGTAGGCCGCATAGACCTTGTACGGGTCGTGGCCGCCACGGTTGAGCTTCCAGATCTCATCGTCGGACAGGTCTTCAACCATGGCCTTGAGTTCCGGGGTGTTGAAGAAGTGCTCACGGACGTACGCACCGTCCTTGGCCTTGTAGTTCTGGTATTCGCCGTCGATGACTTCGTCCATGCGACGCTGCAGGGCGCCGTTGGTGTCCTTGGCGAACAGTGGATCCCAGAAGCGGCCCCAGACGACCTTGTTGACGTTCCAGCCGCCGCCACGGAACACGCCTTCGAGTTCCTGGATGATCTTGCCGTTGCCGCGAACCGGGCCGTCGAGGCGCTGCAGGTTGCAGTTGATGACGAAGATCAGGTTGTCCAGCTTCTCGCGGCCGGCCAGGGCGATGGCGCCCAGGGATTCCGGCTCGTCGCACTCGCCGTCGCCCATGAAGCACCAGACCTTCTGCTTGCCGGCCGGGATGAAGCCACGGGCTTCCAGGTACTTCATGAAGCGTGCCTGGTAGATTGCCTGGATCGGGCCCAGACCCATGGAAACGGTCGGGAACTGCCAGAAGTCAGGCATCAGCCATGGGTGCGGGTACGAAGACAGGCCCTTGCCGTCCACTTCCTGACGGAAGTTGTTCATCTGGTCTTCGCTGATGCGGCCTTCGAGGAAGGCGCGGGCGTAGATGCCTGGGGAGGCGTGGCCCTGGAAGAAGATCAGGTCGCCGCCATGCTCCTCGGTCGGAGCCTGGAAGAAGTAGTTGAAGCCGATGTCGTACAAGGTGGCGCTGGAGGCGAAGCTCGAAATGTGGCCACCCAGGTCCGAGTCCCGCAGGTTGGTACGCATGACCATGGCCAGGGCGTTCCAACGTACCATCGAGCGGATGCGGCGTTCCATGAACAGGTCGCCAGGCATGCGTGCTTCGTGGGTAACGGGGATGGTGTTGCGGTATGGCGTGGTGATTGCGTACGGCAGCTGGGAGCCACTACGGGTGGCCAGCTCGCCCATACGGGTCATCAGGTAGTGAGCGCGGTCTTCGCCTTCTTTGTCGAGGACCGACTCCAAGGCATCCAGCCATTCCTGGGTTTCGACGGGATCGAGGTCTTGCATGGCTTGCTCCAGGGCGGAAAGGCCACCAGAATCGGGGGCCTGAGTTTGCGACTGGCCTTTTGGGCAGACGTCGTGAATTCTTGGATTAGCCGGACAGTCATCCGGCGCCGTGTAGTTTTACTACAAATGATTCGGCATTTCATGCTTTTGAAGCGCAGGGGTAGTAGTAAAACTACAGAAAAGCGGCATTTTGTCGCACTCTGGCTTGTGGGGAAAATCGTTCCCGTAGGTTGGGACTGGGCTTTGATCGGGTGAATCTTGATGTTTTTTACCAATGATTCGTTTATTTCAGCTATTTCCAACTTTTGTATGACAGTCCAACCGTGGTCCGGCGCCCCCTTGGCCGCACCTACCCCTCTCTTTCACGCCGATCAAGGATAGACCATGCGCCTGCCTTTGCCGCTCGATCTGCCCGCTGCCCTGCAACCGCTGGTCACACGTAACCAACAGTCCCTGCGCGAGGCGATCGCCGGTCTCGATGGGCTGGACCTGGACCGTTGGAGCCCGACACAGCTGAAAGCGTTCGATCAGGTTGCCGCCGCCAGCGATTTCGTCCTGGAAGTGGCCCTGCGCGAGCCGGCCATGCTGTTCGACCTGCAAGCCAGCGGTGAGCTGGAGCGGCCTTTCGCCCCCGGCGAGCTGTGCGCTCGCGTCGCTGCCGCCGCCCAGGCCGCGCAGAGCGAGGACGAGCTGGCGCGCAACCTGCGCCGTGAGCGCAACCGCCAGCAGGTGCGCATCATCTGGCGCGACATCACCCGCCAGGCATTGCTGGGCGAGACCTGCCGCGACCTTTCCGACCTGGCCGACGCGTCCATCGACCAGGCCTACCAATGGTTGTACCCGCGCCATTGCCAGCAGTTCGGCACGCCCATCGGCAACCGCAGCGGCCAGCCGCAACATATGGTGGTGCTGGGCATGGGCAAGCTGGGGGCGGTGGAGCTGAACCTGTCCTCGGACATCGACCTGATCTTCGCCTTCCCCGAAGGCGGCGAGACCGAAGGCGTGAAGCGCTCGCTGGACAATCAGGAGTTCTTCACCCGCCTGGGCCAGCGCCTGATCAAGGCACTGGACCCGGTGACCGTCGACGGCTTCGTGTTCCGCGTCGACATGCGCCTGCGCCCCTACGGCTCGGCCGGTGCCTTGGTGCTGTCGTTCAATGCGCTGGAGCAGTATTACCAGGACCAGGGCCGCGACTGGGAACGCTACGCCATGATCAAGGCCCGCGTCGTGGCCGGCGACCAGGTGGCCGGCGCCCAGTTGCAGGACATGCTGCGCCCGTTCGTCTACCGCCGTTACCTGGACTTCTCGGCGATCGAGGCGCTGCGCACCATGAAGCAGCTGATCCAGCAGGAAGTGCGACGCAAGGGCATGGCCGAAAACATCAAGCTTGGCGCCGGCGGCATTCGTGAGGTGGAGTTCATCGCACAGGCGTTCCAGCTGATCCACGGCGGGCGCGACCTGAGCTTGCAGCAACGGCCGCTGCTCAAGGTGCTGGCCACCCTGGAAGGCCAGGGTTACCTGCCGCCGGCGGTGGTCGCCGAGCTGCGCGAAGGGTATGAGTTCCTGCGCTACACCGAGCATGCCATCCAGGCCATTGCCGACCGCCAGACGCAGATGCTGCCCGAAGACGACAAGGACCGCGCGCGGGTCGCCTATATCCTTGGTTTTGCCGACTGGCAGGGCTTCCACGCGCAGTTGATGCGCTGGCGTGAACGCATCGACTGGCATTTCCGCCAGGTGATCGCCGACCCGGATGAAGAAGAAGGCGAAGGCGAGCTGGTGGTCGGTGGCGAGTGGTCGCCGTTGTGGGAGCAGGCCCAGGATGAGGAGGCGGCTTGCCGCCAGCTGGAAGAAGCCGGGTTCCGCCAGAGCGCCGAGGCCTTGCGCCGGTTGGCAGCCCTGCGTGCGAGCCCGCAGTTGCGCTCGATGCAGCGCATCGGCCGCGAGCGCCTGGATGCCTTCATTCCGCGCCTGCTGGCCCAGGCTGTGGAGCACGAGGACCCGGACTTGGTGCTGGAGCGGGTGCTGCCGTTGGTCGAGGCCGTGGCGCGGCGTTCGGCCTACCTGGTGCTGCTCACCGAGAACCCGGGCGCCTTGCGCCGCCTGCTTACCCTGTGTGCGGCCAGCCCATGGATTGCCGAGCAGATCGCCCGCTTCCCGCTGCTGCTTGACGAACTGCTCAACGAAGGCCGCCTGTTCAGCCCGCCGTTGGCGCCGGAACTGGCATCCGAGCTGCGCGAGCGCCTTACGCGCATCCCCGAAGATGACCTGGAGCAGCAGATGGAGGCGCTGCGCCACTTCAAGCTGGCCCACAGCCTGCGGGTGGCCGCCTCGGAGATCACCGGCAACCTGCCGCTGATGAAGGTCAGCGACTATCTGACCTGGCTGGCCGAGGCGATCCTCGACCAAGTGCTGGCCCTGGCCTGGCGCCAGACCGTGGCGCGCCACGGTCAGCCCAGGCGCAGCGACGGCAGCCTGTGTGACCCGGGCTTCATCATCGTCGGCTATGGCAAGGTCGGTGGCATCGAGCTGGGCCATGGCTCGGACCTGGACCTGGTATTCATCCACGATGGCGACCCCCAGGCCGAGACCGATGGCGCCAAGCCCATCGATGGCGCGCAATTCTTCACCCGCCTGGGCCAGCGCATCATCCACATGCTGACCACCCAGACCAACTCCGGCCAGCTCTATGACGTCGACATGCGCCTGCGCCCCTCGGGAGCTGCAGGCTTGCTGGTGAGTTCGCTGGGCGCGTTCGAGCGCTACCAGCAGAACGAAGCCTGGACCTGGGAGCACCAGGCCCTGGTGCGGGCACGGGTGCTGGTGGGCTGCAAGCAGGTGGCGGCGGCCTTCGAAAGCGTGCGCGCGCGGGTGTTGGGCCGCCCCCACGATCTGGACAAACTGCGCGTGGAAGTGAGCGAGATGCGCGCCAAGATGCGCGACAACCTCGGCACCAAGAGCACCGCCGCAGGCACGGCCGCCAATGCCTTCGAGGCCGGCGTGCCCTTCGATATCAAGCAGGATGCCGGCGGTATCGTGGATATCGAATTTATGGTGCAATACGCCGCTTTGGCCTGGTCCCACGACCACCCGGCCCTGCTGCGCTGGACCGACAACATCCGCATCCTGGAAGAGCTGGAACAGGCGGGTTTGATGCCTGCCAGTGACGCGGTGCTGCTGCGTGAGGTGTACAAGGCGTTCCGCTCGGCCTCCCATCGCCAGGCGCTGCAGAAGCAGGCGGGGGTGATCGATGCGGCGCAGTTTGCCGATGAGCGCCGTGAAGTGCGGCGGATCTGGGGAGCGCTGGGGTTGACCTGAGATTGCCGGGGCCGCCTTGCGGCCCTTTCGCGGCGGTGCGGTTCCTGTAGGAGCGGCCTTGTGCCGCGAAAGGGCTGCAAGGCAGCCCCAAAAATCCATGCCTCACCACCGGTGGTACACTGTCCGCCACATAGCCTGAATATAAAGAGGGGAGGCCAGGCCGAAGCCGGGCCTCCCCGAGCGTTTCTGGACCAAGCATGAGAATACTGATCATTGGCCCCAGCTGGGTCGGCGACATGGTGATGGCGCAGACCTTGTTCCAGTGCCTGAAGCAGCAGCATCCCGAATGCGTGATCGATGTGTTGGCCCCCGAGTGGAGCCGACCGATCCTCGAGCGCATGCCTGAGGTGCGCCAAGCCCTGAGCTTCCCGCTCGGCCACGGCGCGCTGGAGCTGGCCACGCGTCGGCGCATCGGCAAATCGCTGGCGGGCCAGTATGACCAGGCGATCCTTTTGCCCAACTCGTTGAAGTCGGCATTGGTGCCGTTCTTCGCCGGCATTCCCAAACGCACCGGTTGGCGCGGCGAGATGCGCTTCGGCTTGCTCAACGATGTGCGCAAGCTGGACAAGGCCCGCTACCCGCTGATGATCGAGCGCTTCATGGCCCTGGCCTACGCGCCGGGCGCCGAGCTGCCACAGCCCTACCCGCGGCCGAGCCTGCAGATCGAGGCGCAGAGCCGTGACGCTGCCTTGGCCAAGTTCGGCCTGGCACTGGACCGCCCGGTGCTGGCGCTGTGCCCGGGGGCCGAATTCGGCGAGGCCAAGCGCTGGCCGGCCGAGCACTACGCCGAAGTGGCCGACGCAATGATCCGCCAGGGCTGGCAAGTCTGGCTGTTCGGTTCGAAGAACGACCATCCGGTGGGTGAGTCGATCCGCGACCGGCTGATCCCGGGTTTCCGGGAAGAATCCTATAACCTTGCCGGGGAAACCTCCCTGGCCGAGGCCATCGACCTGCTGTCGTGCGCCGATGCGGTGGTGTCCAACGACTCCGGCCTGATGCACGTGGCTGCCGCCCTGAACCGCCCGCTGGTGGCGGTCTACGGCTCCACATCGCCGGGCTTCACCCCGCCGCTGGCCGAGCACGTGGAAATCGTGCGCCTGGGCATCGAGTGCAGCCCCTGCTTCGACCGCACCTGCCGCTTCGGCCACTACAACTGCCTACGCCTGCTCGAGCCTGCGCAGGTGATCGCTGCGCTCACGCGCCTGGGCGGGCCTAACCTGATCGATGTCATGGCCGAGGTCGACTAAGTGCGGGTCCTGATCATCAAGACGTCCTCCCTGGGGGACGTGATCCACACCTTGCCGGCCATCACCGACGCCGCCCATGCCATCCCTGGTATCCGCTTCGACTGGGTGGTGGAAGAAGGCTTCGCCGAGATCCCCAGCTGGCATCCGGCGGTCGACCAGGTCATCCCGGTGGCTATACGCCGTTGGCGCAAGAACCTCTGGCAGACGCTCAAGAGCGGCGAGTGGAAGGCGTTCAAGCAGCGCCTGCGCGAGCGCAAGTACGATCTGGTGATCGACGCCCAGGGCTTGGTCAAGTCGGCCTGGCTGACCCGTTACGTCAAGGCGCCGGTGGCCGGGCTGGACCGTTATTCGGCGCGTGAAGGCTGGGCCAGCCGCTTCTATGACCGGCGCCTGTCGGTCGCGGTCGGCCAGCACGCGGTGGAACGGGTGCGCCAGCTGTTCGCCCTGGCCCTGGCCTACGATCTACCCGAAGGCCTTGGCCGCTATGGCCTGGACCTCGATCGTCTGCAACTGCCGCCCGCCGCGCCCTATGTGGTGTTCCTGCATGGCACCACCTGGGCCACCAAGCACTGGCCCGAGGCCTACTGGCGCGAGCTGGCCGAGCGTCTGGGCCGGCGCAACCTGCAGGTGCGCCTGCCCTGGGGCAACCCGGCGGAGAAGGCCCGCGCCGAGCGCATCGCCCAGGGCTTGAAGAACTGCGAGGTACTGCCCAAGTTGAACCTGGCGGGGGTTGCGCGCGTGCTGGCGGCAGCCAAGGCCTGCGTGGCGGTGGATACCGGCCTTGGCCACCTGGCGGCGGCGCTGGACGTGCCGACCATCTCGCTGTTCGGCCCGACCAACCCGGGCCTGACCGGCGCCTACGGGCGCAGCCAGGTCCACCAGGCCAGCGATTGGCCATGCGCGCCTTGCCTGCAGAAGAAGTGCACCTACAAACCGAGCGCCGAAGACTTGCGCCGGTTCGATCTCAAACGCGAGTGGCCGCTGTGCTTCACTCGCCTGAATCCCGAGCATGTGGCGAGCCGCTTGAGCGCGTTGCTGCTGGCTGAGGATGTTCGTTGATGCAACTGGCTTTCGTGCTCTACAAATATTTCCCCTTCGGCGGGCTGCAGCGCGACTTCATGCGCATCGCCCTGGAGTGCCAGAAGCGGGGCCACCAGATCCGGGTCTACACGTTGATCTGGGAGGGTGACATTCCACCGGGCTTCGAGGTGCTGGTGGCGCCGGTCAAGGCGCTGTTCAACCATCGGCGCAACGAGAAGCTCAGCGCCTGGATGGCCGCCGACCTTGCCAAGCGCCCGGTCGACCGCCTGATCGGCTTCAACAAGATGCCCGGCCTGGACGTGTACTACGCCGCCGACGGCTGCTTCGAAGACAAGGCCCAGACCCTGCGCGGCGGCCTGTACCGTCGCTGGGGCCGCTACCGGCACTTTGCCGAATACGAGCGCGCGGTGTTCGCCAAGGACGCCCGCACCGAAGTGCTGATGATCTCCGAAGTGCAGCAGCCGCTGTTCATCAAGCACTACGGCACGCCGGTGGAGCGTTTCCACCTGCTGCCACCGGGTATTTCCCAGGACCGCCGGCGCCCGGCCGACGCCGATGCGATCCGCGCCGCGTTTCGCAAGGAATTCGGCCTGGGCGATGATGACCTGTTGCTGGTACAGATCGGCTCCGGCTTCAAGACCAAGGGCGTCGACCGCAGCCTCAAGGCCCTGGCCGCGCTGCCCTCGACCCTGCGCAAGCGTACCCGGCTGATGGTGATCGGCCAGGACGACCCCAAAGTGTTCCAGTTGCAGAGCGCCACGCTCGGCCTGGGCGAGCAGGTGCAGTTCCTCAAGGGGCGCAGCGACATTCCGCGCTTCCTGCTCGGGGCCGACCTGCTGATCCACCCGGCGTACAACGAGAACACCGGCACCGTGCTGCTCGAGGCCCTGGTGGCCGGCCTGCCGGTATTGGTGTCCCAGGTGTGCGGCTATGCCCACTACATCGCCGAGGCCGACAGCGGCCTGGTGTTGGACGAGCCGTTCGAGCAGGAGCAGCTCAATCGCTATCTGCAGCGCATGCTCGAAGACGGCCAGGCCCGCGCCAACTGGTCGCGCAACGGCTTGGCCTTCGCTGACACCGCTGACCTGTACAGCATGCCGCAGCATGCTGCCGACGTGATCCTCGGGCAGGAGGCCGCATGAAGTTGATACTGGCCGAACCCTTCAAACGCCTATGGGCCGGGCGCGACCCCTTCGAGGCCGTGGAAGCCTTGCAAGGCGAAGTGTTCCGTGAGCTCGAAGGCCGGCGCACCTTGCGCACCGAGGTGGACGGCGAGGGCTATTTCGTCAAGATCCACCGTGGCATCGGTTGGGGCGAGATCTTCAAGAACCTGTTCAGCGCCAAATTGCCGGTGCTCGGTGCCGGCCAGGAGTGGCGGGCGATCCAGCGCCTGCATGAAGTCGGCGTGCCGACCATGACCGCTGTGGCCTATGGCGAGCGCGGCAGCAACCCGGCCACCCAGCATTCGTTCATCGTCACCGAAGAGCTGGCGCCGACCATCAGCCTGGAAGACTTCAGCCTCGACTGGGTCAGGCAGCCGCCGCCACCACGCCTGAAGTGGGCGCTGATCGCCGAGGTGGCGAAGATGACCGGCGGTATGCACCGTGCCGGGGTCAACCACCGCGACTGCTATATCTGCCACTTCCTGTTGCACACCGACCGGCCGGTGACGCCCGAGGACTTGAAGCTGTCGGTGATCGACCTGCACCGCGCCCAGACCCGTGCCAGCATCACCCGCCGCTGGCGTGACAAGGACCTGGCTGCCCTGTATTTCTCGGCCCTGGACATCGGCCTGACCCGCCGCGACAAGCTGCGTTTTTTGCGCGGCTACTTCCAGCGCCCGTTGCGCCAGGTGCTGGCCGACGAGGCTGCGCTGCTCGCCTGGCTCGAACGCAAGGCGCAGAAACTCTACGATCGCAAGCAACGCTATGGGGATGCGCTCTGATGGCGGGTTGGACACTGGCTCCAGGCTACGAAGGCCTGGCGGCGGATTTCGGCAGTCTGGATGCGGTGTTCGCCCTTCAGGGCGAACGCCTGACCCGCGACCCGCTCAGCGAAGTGGTGCGCATCGAGCGCGACGGGGTCAACTACTACGTAAAGCGCTACACCGGCGCCGGTAAGGCCTTGCGCCGCTATGTGGGCCGCCCGCGAATCAAGGCCGAGTGGCAGAACCTCAAGCAATTCGCCAAATGGGATATCCCCACCGCCGAAGTGGTGGCCTATGGCCTTGAGCGCAACGGCTTGGCCTTCGGCCGCGGGGCCATGATCACCCGCGAACTGCCGCGCACCGAGGACCTCTCGGCCTTGGCCGAGCGCAAGGACCCACGCCTGGCCGACCGCGCCTGGGTCGACCATGTCAGCCGCCAGTTGGCGCGCCACACCCGGGTGATGCACGCACATCGTTTCGCCCACAACGACCTGAAGTGGCGCAATTTGCTGGTGGACGATAACGCCACGGTGTTCTTCATCGACTGCCCCACTGGCGACTTCTGGCGCGGCTGTCGCGCGTGCATGCTGCGCCACCGCCTGATCAAGGACCTGGCGTGCCTGGACAAGGTTGCCAAATACCACCTGTCATCGACCCAACGCCTGCGTTTCTACTTGCAATACCGTGAACAGAAACGGCTCACGGCCAAGGACAAGCAGTGCATCCGCCAGGTGGTGAGCTTTTTCGAGGGAAGGGAATGACCGACTACCTGGCCAGCGCCGACCAGGCGCTGCTGCAACGTCATGGCTTGAACGACTTCGAGGCGCTGTGGGCGCTGCAACTGGATGCCGTGGACGAGCCCAACACCGGCCGTGGCGGCTGGAGCAGCGTCTTCCGCCTGGAGCTCGAGGGCAAGGGTTTCTACCTCAAGCGCCAGAGCGACTACCTCACCCGCACCCTGCACCGCCCCTTCGGTGAGCCGACCTTCGCGCGAGAATTTCGTAACATCAGCCGTTACCAGAAGCTGAAGATCCCCGCCTTGCAGGCGGTGTTCTATGGTGAACGCAAGGGTAACGGCCAGCACCGGGCCATCCTCATGACCCGGGCATTGGACGACTGGCGTGACCTGGACAGCCTGCTGGCCCAGTGGCCCCAGCTTGAAGCGGCCAGCCGCCTGGGTATCCTCCAGGCCTGTGGCCAGCTGGCCCGTACTCTGCACGCGGCAGGCCAGGTGCATGGCTGTTTCTATCCCAAGCACATCTTCCTGCGCGAACGTCGCGAAGGCTGGCAGGCTCAACTGATCGACCTGGAAAAGACCCGTCCGCTGCTGTTCGGCATGCGTGACCGGCTCAAGGACCTCGAGCCTTTGCTGCGCCGAGCGGGCGCCTGGAGCGAGGCGGATGTGCGCAACCTGTTGGCGGCCTACCTTGAACAGCCGGCAGACAGTACGCTGGTCGATAGCTGGCTGCAGCGCCTGGTGCGCCGCCGCCGTGAAAAGGAGGCGCGCTGATGCAACTGTCCGAACTGAAGAACGCTGGGCGCAACCCATCGCTACCCCTGACCGTGACGTTGGCCGACGCTGCCGGCAGTGCCGACCTGCAGCTGCTTAGCCTGCTGCGTGTGCTGCCGGGCCAGCGCTATGTCGGCGCTGGCATCTGGCGCGGCACACCCGTACTGGCCAAGTTGCTGGTGGGCAGCAATGCCGCCCGCCACTTCCAGCGTGAGCTGGAGGGCGTGAAGCTGCTGGCCGGCCAGGGTCTCACGACCCCGCAACTGCTGGCCGACGGCCTCAAGGAAGGCGAGGGCGGCTGGCTGCTGTTCGAATTCCTCGATGGCGCGCAGAGCCTTGCCGACGCCTGGGCCGATGTCGAAAACCTGCCGGTGCTGGCCGACGAGCAGCAACTGGTATTGGGCGAAGCGCTGGCGGCTGTGGCGCAGATGCACGCCAAGGGGCTGTGGCAGGAAGACCTGCACCTGGACAACCTGCTGCGCCATGGCGGCCAGCTGTACCTGATCGATGGCGCGGGTATCAAGGCCGAAGCCCCGGGGCAGCAGCTGTCGCGCCAGAAAGTGCTGGAGAATCTGGGCGTACTGTTCGCCCAATTGCCCAAGCGCCTGGAGCCGTTCATCGAAGAGCTGCTGGTGCATTACCTGCTGGCCAACGCCGAACATGCCTTGCCGCTGGAGGCATTGCAGAAGCAGATCGACAAGGTGCGCAACTGGCGCCTGAAGGACTACCTGGAAAAGGCCGGGCGCGAGTGCACACTGTTCAGCGTCGAGCGCAGCCTGTCCGGGTTGCGGGCGGTTCGCCGGCCTGAGCGCGAGGCCCTGTTGCCGGTACTGGAGCAGGCCGATGCGCTGATCGATGAAGGCCACCTGTACAAGACCGGTGGCGCGGCCAGCGTGGCGCGTATCGAGGTGGGTAGCCGCACCCTGGTGCTCAAGCGCTACAACATCAAGAACACCGCCCACTGGTTCAAGCGCTTCTGGCGCCCGAGCCGCGCCTGGCATTCATGGATCGAAGGCCACCGCCTGGAGTTCCTCGACATTCCCACGCCACGGCCGCTGGCAGTGCTGGAGCAGCGGGTGATGGGCCTGCGCAGCCGCGCCTACCTGGTGACCGAGTATGTCGACGGGCCGGACCTGATCGAGTGCTTCGGGCCCTACGTGGAAAGCGGCGATGCGCCGCAGGAGCAGGTGCAGGCCTTGGTGCACCTGATGCAGCAGCTGATTCGCGAACGTATCAGTCATGGCGACTTCAAGGGCCACAACCTGTTCTGGAAGGATGGCCAATGGTCGCTGATCGACCTGGATGCCATGTGCCAGCATGCCACCCAGCTGAGCTTCGCCCCGGCCTACGCCCGGGACCGGGCACGGATGCTGCGTAACTGGCCCAGTGGCAGTGCGTTGCATCGGCGGCTGGATGAGCTGTTGCCGCGGTTGGGCGAATAAACAAGGGGCGGCCCGGCAGCCCTTTCGCGGCGCAAGGCCGGGTGCGCCTGGTTGGTGTAGGAGCGGCCTTGTGCCGCGAAAGGGCCGCAAAGCGGCCCCTAGCCCCTCACTTCGACCACAGCCCCCGAAGCCCCAGCACCGCCGGTACCCCCAGCCCTACCCACGCCAGCACATCCCACCCGCCGTCCCCCAGCAAGGCGGCGAACAGCCCGCCAGCACCAAGCACGGCAATCACTACAGGCCAGGCAAAGATCCGCCGCGTCGGTTGCGACCTGTGGCTCATGCCGTCACCTCCCGAGCCTTGCGCTGCTTGCCCCACCACAGGTACACCCCGCTGCCGAGCACGATGATGGTCAGCACGTCGAGCACCGCCCAGAGAATCTGCATCGGCCGTCCGCCATAGTCGCCAAAGTGCAACGGTTGCGACAGGAGCATGGTGTCCATGTACCAGGGCCTTTCACCGACGGCCGTGACTGCCAGCGTGCGGGCGTCGATCAACACCGGGGTCAGCAAGTGCGACGTCAGGTGCGTGGCGCCTTTCATAAACACCGCATAGTGGTGCTCGCTGGAAAACCGTGTGCCTGGGAAGGCGATGAAGTCCGGCTGCATGCCAGGCGCGGCCTGGGTGGCGATGTCCAGCAGACGGCTGGCCGGCGCGCGCTCGGTGAGCGGCGGGGCATCGTGATAGGGGGCGACCATCGCGGCCAGGCTGTCGTTGCGCCAGGCGGCGATGACCAGGTCGGAGAGGGCACTGATCACACCAGTGACCCCAACCACCAATGCCCAGGTGAGGGTGACGACGCCGATCAGGTTGTGCAGGTCGAGCCAGCGCAGCCGGCGCGAGCGATCGTTGCGCACCGTCGCGAACTTCAAGCGGCGCATGAAGGGGGCGTAGAGGATGGTGCCGGAGATGATCGCCAGTACGAACAATACCCCCATGAACGCCAGCACCAGCTTGCCCGGCAGGCCGGCGAACATGTCCACGTGCAGGCGCAGCATGGTCATCATGAAGCCGCCGTTGGCTGCGGGCATGGCAACGGCCTCGCCGGTGCGGGCATCGAGCATGAAGGTATGCGACGAATTCGGCTCGGTGCCGGCCGTGGCAGCAGTGATGGCGATCACGCCGTTGCGATCGTCCTCGTCGTAGCCGAAATACTGCACCACTTCACCGGGGCGATGCGCCTGGGCCTTGAGCACCAGCTGCTGCAGGTCCAGGTGCGGGGTATCGGCAGGCATTTCACGCAGCACGGGGGCGTCGCCCAGCAGGTGCTCCAGCTCGTGGTGGAAGATCAGCGGCAGGCCGGTCAGCGCCAGCAACAGCAGGAACAAGGTACAGACCAGGCTGCTCCAGGTGTGGATCACCGACCAGCGGCGGATGGTTTGGCTTTTCATCGTGGTTTCCGAAAGGTGCTAGCGACGCAATCGCGGGACAAGCCCGCTCCCACAGACGGCATACACCCCACTTCTGTAGGAGCGGCCTTGCGCCGCGAAAGGGCCGCGCAGCGGCCCCCGTTACTCAGAACTTGTAGGTAGCGCTGGCCACGACGCTGCGCTGATCCCCGTAATAGCAGTAATACGCGTCACAGGTGGAGATGTAGTCCTTGTCCAGCAGGTTGGTGGCATTGAGCGCTACCGAGGCCCCCTTGAGGCTGTTGTCCAGGCGCCCGAGGTCGTAGTGCACGGCCGCATCGAACACCGTGTACGCATTGGCCTTGCCCAGCCAGGTATTGCCTTGATCGCCATAGGTATTGCCGGTGTAGCGCGCGCCGAGACCGATCCCGAAGCCGTCCAGCACGCCGGTGTGCCAGGTGTAGTCGGCCCACAGCGAGGCTTGTTGGTTGGGCATCAACTGCAGGCGGTTGCCTTTGTACAGGCCATCCTGCACTTCGGACTTGGCCAAGGTGTAGGCGGCGACCACCTTCAGGTTCTCGGTCACATCGGAGACGGCTTCGAGTTCGAGACCTCGCACCTTTACTTCGCCGGTCTGGCTGGTAACGGTCACGCTGCCCACGTTATTGGTGACCGAGACGTTTTTCTGTGTCAGGTCGTAGACGGCTGCAGACAGCAAGGTGTTGGAGCCTGGAGGCTGGTATTTGATGCCCAGCTCCCATTGCTTGCCTTCGGTCGGCTTGAACGACTCCACCGGGTCGGCCGAGGCATTGCTGGTCGGCTGGAACGACTCGGCATAGGACAAATAGGGCACGAAGCCCGAATCGAACACGTAGCTGATAGCTGCGTTACCACTGAAGTTGCTGTCGCGCTCGGTATTGGTGGCATCGCCCTTGTTGAAGAACGTGGTGCCGGTATGCACCCAGTCTTCGCGCCCGCCCAGGGTCAGGCGCCAGTTGCCGAGGGCCATCTGGTCCTGAATGTAGACGCCGGTCTGGCGGGTCTTCTGGTTGTAGTCGTAAAAGGCCGAGGAGCGTGGCGGGCGAGTGATCGACGCGCCGTACACTGGGTCGTTGACGTTGCTGTCCGGGACGTCGAAGCCGTAGATCGCCAAGTAGTTGGTATTGGTGCGCTGGTGGTCCAGGCCGATCAGCAGGGTGTGGCTGATGTCGCCGGTGTTGAAGTCGCCCTGGAAGTTGTTGTCCACGGCGAACTGGCTGATGTCTTCGTCGACATTGGTCGACATGCGTTTGACATTGCCCAGGTCGTCTACCGGCGGGTTGGATGCGTTGTAGGCGTTGACCGTGATCGTCTGGAACGCCAGGTCCGACTTGGTGTAGCGCAGGTTCTGGCGGAACTGCCAGACGTCATTGATGCGGTGTTCGAAAGCGTAGCCCAGCGCGTAATAGGTGCGGTCGTAGAACTCGTAGTTCGGGTCGCCCAGGTTCTTGTGGTGGGAGACCTTGCCGAACGGCATGTCGATCTTGGTGCCCTGGATCGGGCGGAACTGGCTGGTGACCCCGGTATCGTCGCGGGTGAACTGGGTCAGGAAGGTCAGGGAGGTGTCTTCGTCGATGTTCCAGGTCAGGCTGGGCGCGAGGTTGTAGCGCTTGTCGTCGACGTGGTCGATCTGCGTGCCACCGTCGCGAAGCACGCCACTGAGGCTATAGAGGAACTGGCCTTGGTCGTCGAGCTTGCCGGTGCTGGCGAAGTTGATCTGGCGGTGGTTGTCGCTGCCGTATTGGAGCTGGATTTCCTGGCGGCTTTCGGCCTGTGGCCGGCGGCTGACCATATCCAGCAAGCCACCCGGGGGTGTCTGGCCATAGATCGATGATGCCGGGCCGCGCAGCAGGGCGAGGCGGTCAAGGTTCCAGGTTTCGGCCTTGGGGTTGGCATACACACCGCGGGGCAGCGGCAGGCCATCAAGGAACTGGGTCGGCTCGAAGCCGCGCACACGCATCCAGTCATAGCGCTTGTCGCTGCCGAAACTGGCAGAGACGATCCCGGGCATGTAGCGCACGGCGTCATCGAGGCTGTTCACGCCGCGGTCGTCCATTTGCTGGCGGGTGGCGACGGAAATCGAGCGGGGCACTTCGACCAGCGCGGTATCGGTCTTGGTACCTGAGGCGGTGCGCGTCGCGACGTAGCCATCCACCGGGCCCCACGCCGTTTCGTAGTGGCTGCTGGCATTGATCGCCGTCTCCGGCAGCGCCAGGGTACCGTCGGGTGCGGCCACCAGGCTGTAGCTCCCGACGCTGCTCTGCTGCAACTGCAACCCGGTACCGCGCAGGGCGGCCTGCAAGGCGCCGAGGGCATCGTACTGGCCGCTGACCGGGGCCGAGCTGCGCCCGCCCACCAAGGCCGGGTCCAGGGCCAGAGCGATGCCGGCTTGGCTGGCGATCTGGTTCAAGGTACTGGCCAACGGGGCGCTGGGCAGGTCATAGGCACGCAGGGCCGACTGCTCGGCGGCCTGCAGGGCAGGGCTTGCAAGCGGGGTAGCCAGGGCGATGGCCAGGGCCATCAGGCTGGGGCGCAGGAAAGAATCAACGGCACGGGGCATGCAGCGGCTCCTCGACGGATAAGTGCTAGTTGCTTCCTTGCCGAGCGAAATTGGAAAAGTGACAGGGGGCTGTCGAAAAATGTGGAAGGTTGGGGTAATGCCAGTCAGTTAAGCCTTGTCGGTTGCTCTTGGGGCTGCTAGGCAGCCCATCGCCGGCAAGCCGGCTCCCATGGGGACAGTGCTGCCCGCAAGGCTGACGCGTTACTTGTGGGAGCCGGCTTGCCGGCGATGGGCAGAGCGGGTTACTTGGGGCTGATACTCACCCACCACGGCGTATGCCGCTCGATCTTCACCGGCAGCACCGGCATCAGCGATGCCAGGGCCAGATCGGTATCGGTCAGCGGGAAGCTGCCGGTCACACGCAGGTCGGCCACTTCGTCGGCAACGCCCAGGTGGCCGTTGCGGTAACGGCCCAGCGCTGCGACCAGATCGGCCAGGCGCACGTTGTCCACCACCAGCATGCCGCGGGTCCAGGCATCGGCGCCCATGGCCACCGGGTCGACCCGGCCGAGGCCGTCGGCGGTCATCAGCACTTGTTGGCCTTCGCGCAGGACCTGCTCGTCACCGCTGTTGGACGGCTTGGCGGCCACCGCCGCCTGCAGCACTTCAAGGCGCGTACCCTGGCTCTCGCGCTTGACCAGGAAGCGCGTACCCAAGGGGCGTAGGCGTCCGTCGTCGGTGCGCACCAGCAACGGCCGGGTGTCTTCATGGCCGGTTTGCACGGAAATTTCGCCCTGGTGCAGGACGATCAGGCGTTGCCCGCCTGCATAGTCGATGTCCACCGCCGTATTGGTGTTCAGGCTCAGCAGAGTGCCGTCTTCCAGGCGCAGCGTTCGCAGTTCGCCGGTGCCGGTGCGCTGGTCGGCCAGCCAGTACCTCGGCGACAGTGATGGCGCGCCGATGCCGAGCAGCAGCGCACCCACCAGCAGTATCCCGGCCAGGCCGCCGCCGAGCCCGCCCAGGCGCCTGCGCAGGCCTGCCCGCGATTGCAGCAGTGCTTGGCGGGCGGGGCCGGCGGCAGCGCTCACACGCTGGTCGAGCATGCCCAGCTGACGCCAGGCACGGGCGTGTTCCTCGCTGGCGGCAAGCCAGCGCAGGAATTCGTTGCGCTCGTCCGGCGTAGCGCTGCCTTCGTCCTGGCTCAACTTCCAGGCGATGGCCGCATCCAGGACCTTGGCCGAAACCGGCGCGTTGTTCACAGCGGCGCTCCATAGAGGGCCACGTAGCACTGGCGCATGCCCTGGGCGATGTACTGGCGCACGCGTGACACCGACACCCCCAGGCGTTCGGCGATCTCGCCATGGCCCATGCCGTCCAGGCGGTTATGCAGGAAGGCCGCGCGGGCCTTGCTCGACAGCTTGCCGAGCAGGCGGTCGATGGCCTTGAGGTCCTCGAGGACCAGGTGCTGCAGCTCAGGGGAGGGGTGTTCTGCCTCCGGCAGGCGTGCCAACTCTGCCAGGTAGGCCTGCTCCAGGGCGGCGCGGCGGAAGTGGTCGAACAGCAGGCCCTTGGCCACGGCGACGAGAAACGCGCGGGGTTCGCGGGGGGTGACCAGCTGCTCGCGGCCGAGCAGGCGCACGAAGGTGTCCTGGCTCAGGTCTTCGGCGCGTTGGCGGCAGGCCGTGCTGCGTTGCAGCCAGGCCAGCAGCCAGGCGCGGTGGTCACGGTACAGGGTACCGACCAGCTCGGCATGTGGGCTCTGCGCAGACGACAAGGAGCGTCCCCCGGAATGAATGCGTTAACTAACGATAATTATTCGCGATTGTGACAGGGCCGGGGCGCGGGGTGCAATTGACGCTTATCGGATAGCTTGGCGGCTCTCCCAGTAGGAGATTACCCAGCCCTTCGGGCTGCGCTGTCGCGCAGAGAACCAGCAGCTAGCGCAGCCCCCTGTGTGGGCTTGTCCCGCGATTAAGGACGAAGCCCTTGCCAGGCGACGGTGATATCCGGCCCGGCCCAATCGCGGGACAAGCCCGCTCCTACAGGGGAGGCGTAGGTTCTACAGGTCGTATTGGTGCGCCTTGCGCCGACGCCATTGTTGCAGGCGTAGGTTCAGTTGCAGGGGGCTGTCCAGCTGCTGGCGCCGGGCTTGGCTGAACAGGATCAGGGCCAGTTCGGCGGTGACCTGGGCATCGGCACTGGCATGGTGACGCTCTTCCACCTGCAGGCCGAAGCGCGCGATCCAGTCGTCCAGGCTGGCCTCGCGCAGCACGGTGTCGGGGTTGAGCATGGGGGCCAGCTCGGCCATGTCGAAGAACGGGTGTTGCAGGCGGTAGCCGAGGCTGTCCTTGAGCGCCCGGGCCAGCATGCGTTGGTCGAAAGGCGCGTGGAAGGCCAGCACCGGGCTGTCCCCGATGAACTCCAACAGATCGACCAGGGCGTGGGCCGGGTCGCAGCCGGCGGCCAGGGCGCTCGGGCCCAGGCCGTGGATCAGTACGCTGGCGTTGGTCTTCTGGGCCGGCCGGTGCAAGGTGCGTTCGAATTGCTGGCCCAGGTCGATGGCGCCGTCCTCGATGGCCACGGCACCGATCGACAATACCTGGTCGCGGTTGACGTTCAGGCCGCTGGTCTCCAGATCCAGCACCACCCAGCGTTGCTCGCGCAAAGACGATACGCCCAAGGTCGGCGCCTTGGGCAGGCGCGCGAGGCGCTGGCGCAGGGGGTTGTCCAGTTCCGGCAGGGCCGGGCGCAGCCAGGCGAGCAGGTTCATAGCTGGTACCGCAGGGCCAGGCTGCTTTGCAGGCGCTGGGCCTGGCGCAGGGACTCGCGCAGGATGCGTCGGTCCAGGTGGTTGAGGCTGTCCGGGTCGAGCCGGTTGGAGTAGGGCAGGTTGTCGCGGCTCTGGCGCTGGTGTTGCTGCATGCGGGTCTGCTGGATGAAGTGATAGGCCTCTTCGTACGCTGCGCCGTCCAGCGGGTCGATGATGCCGCGGGCCACCAGGTGGCGCAGGCGCTCGAGGGTATTGCAGGCCTTGATGCCATGGGCCAGGGCCAACAGCCGGGCGCCATCGACGAAGGGTGTCAGGCCTTGGACCTTGAGGTCCAGGGTGGCGGCCTTGTCATTGCCCTGGCGGGTCAGCACGAACTCGCGCAGGCGGCCTACCGGCGGGCGCTGGCGCAAGGCGTTGTCAGCCATCATGCGTTGGAAGATGCGGTTGTCGGCCACTTGTTCGAGCAGGGTACGGCGCACCTGTTCGCACCCGCTTTCATCGCCCCAGACCACGCGCAGGTCGAAGTAGATGCTCGAGCCGAGCAGGTTCTCTGGGCTTGCTTCGCGAATGAAGCCGCTGAAGCGTCGCGCCCATTCGCTGCGAGACAGGCACAACTCTGGGTTGCCGGCCATCACGTTACCCTTGCAGAGGGTGAAGCCGCACTGGGCCAGGCACTGGTTGATGTACTGCGCCAGTGGCAGCAGGCGGGCGCGAATCGCCTCGGCCTCGGCGCCATCGGCGGCCTCGAAGAGAATTCCGTTGTCCTGGTCGGTGTGCAGGGTCTGCTCGCGCCGGCCTTCGCTGCCGAAGCACAACCAGCTGAACGGCACGCCTGGGTCGCCCCGTTCGGCCAGGGCCAGCTCGATCACCCGGCACACGGTGTGGTCGTTGAGCAGGGTGATGATCTGCGTGATCTGGGTGGACGAGGCGCCATGGGCGAGCATGCGCTCGACCAACTGGCCGATCTCGCCGCGCAGCGACACCAGGTTCTCCAGGCGCGGGGCGTGGCGGATGGTGCGGGCCAGGTGCACCAGGTCGACCCGCTGCAGGGAGAACAGGTCACGTTCAGAGACCACGCCGCACAGGCGTTGGTTGTCCACCAGGCAGACATGGGCGATATGTCGCTCGGTCATGGCCATGGCCGCGTCGAAGGCGCTGGCCTGAGGGCTGAGGTAGAACGGCTGCGCCGTCATGTAGCGCTCGATCGGCGCGGTCAGCTCGGCGCTGGCATCGGCTACCACCTGGCGTAGGTCGCGCAGGGTGAAGATACCGATGGGGAAGCGCTGCGGGTCGACGACCACGATGCTGCCGACCTGTTGTTCATGCATCAGCCCCACGGCTTCACGCAAAGGCGTTTGCGGCGTGCAGACCACCGGGTGGCGCATGGCCAGTTCGCCCAGCGGGGTGTTTAGCGAATACTGCGTGCCAAGGGTTTCCACCGCACGCTGGCGCACCTGTTGGTTGACCTGGTCGAGCAGGCTGCTGACGCCACGCAGAGCGAAGTCGCGGAAGGGCTCCGAGAGGGAGAACACGCGGATGAACGCGCCCTTGTTCAGTTGCAGGCAGAACGTGTCTTCGCCTGCCAGGTGCTCGGTGCGGGTGGCCCGTTCTCCGAGCAGTGCGGCGAGCGGGAAGCATTCGCCGCTGGCGATCTCGAACGTGGTCTCCACGCCCGGCTTGGTCACGTGCTGGCGCTCGCCGACCACCCGGCCCTGCTTGACGATGTAGAAATGCTCCACCGGGCCGTCGGCCGGTTTGATGATGCTTTCGCCGCTGGCAAAGAACCGCAGCTGGCACTGCTCCACCAGGTAGGCCAGGTGGCTGTGCTCCATCTGGTTGAACGGCGGAAAGCGCTGCAGGAACTGCAGGGTGCCTTGGATGTTCTGCAGAACCGCCGTTCTGCCGGCCTGGCTGTAGGCGTCCTTCTTGCTCATGGAACTGACCGCTTGGGGGGCCGTTGCAGACCCTGTTGTTCTAAGGCTCCATGGTCGGCTGGCGGCCTTGCGGTGCCCATTGGACGTAAGTCTATAAGCTACGCTGCGCGCTGCCCGGAGGCGCTTGGGTGTCAAATAGACGACGAAAGGCAGTTTGCATAGCGCTGTTTTGCGGTCTCAACTTTAGTAACGGGATTTTTTTGACGAGAAGACCATGGCCGAGCATGACGAGATCCTCAGTGACGCCGAGCGCGAGGCCTTGGCCAGGGTGAGCGCGCCCCCTGCTCCGGCGCAGGTGGTGTTAGTGGTGGATGACGATGCCGCGACCCGTGAGGCCCTGTGCCTCTATCTGAAGGCCAAGGGTTTCGCGTGCCTGACTGCCGATGGCGCGCAGGCGGCGTTGGAGCAGCTCGGGCGTAATCCGGGTATCGGTGTGATGATCACCGATTTGCGCATGGGGCCGGAGGATGGCCTTGAGCTGATTCGGCAGGTGCGTGAGTCGGAGCGGGCGGCTCTGTCGATCATCGTGGTGTCGGGCGACACGGATGTGAAGGAGGCCGTGGATGTGATGCACCTGGGCGTGGTGGACTTCCTGCTCAAGCCGGTGGACCTGGGGAAGCTGGTGGCGCTGGTGAGGAAGGAGTTGGGAGGCCAGTGAGAGTGGGGCTGCTGTGCAGCCCTTTCGCGGCACGAGGCCGCTCCTACAGAGGTTGAGTGACCCCTGTGGGAGCGGCCCGTTGCCGATTACAGCCCGTTACGCGCCTTGAACTCGCGACGACGGCGGTGCAGCACTGGCTCGGTGTAGCCGTTGGGCTGCTTGGCGCCTTCGATCACCAGCTCGATGGCGGCCTGGAACGCGATGTTGTCATCGAAGTTCGGGGCCATCGGGCGGTACTGGGCGTCGCCGGCGTTCTGCTTGTCCACCACTGCGGCCATGCGCTTGAGGCTTTCGAGCACCTGCTCCTGGGTGACGATGCCATGGCGCAGCCAGTTGGCCAGCAACTGGGCGGAGATGCGCAGGGTGGCACGGTCTTCCATCAGGCCGACGTCATTGATGTCCGGCACTTTGGAGCAACCTACGCCCTGGTCGATCCAGCGGACCACGTAGCCGAGGATGCCCTGGGCGTTGTTGTCCAGCTCGTTGCGAATCTCTTCGGCCGACCAGTTGGTGTCGGTCGCCAGCGGGATGGTCAGGATGTCGTCCACCGAGGCCGGTGCGCGCTTGGCCAGCTCGCGCTGGCGCGCCTGCACGTCGACCTTGTGGTAGTGCAGGGCGTGCAGGGTGGCGGCGGTCGGCGACGGCACCCAGGCGGTGTTGGCGCCGGCCAGCGGGTGGGCGATCTTCTGCTCGAGCATCGCGGCCATCAGGTCAGGCATGGCCCACATGCCCTTGCCGATCTGGGCGCGGCCTTGCAGGCCGGTGGCCAGGCCGATATCGACGTTGTTGTTCTCGTAGGCGCCGATCCACTTCTCGTTCTTCATGGCGCCCTTGCGCACCACGGCGCCGGCTTCCATGGAGGTGTGGATTTCGTCACCGGTACGGTCGAGGAAGCCGGTGTTGATGAACACCACGCGCTCGGCGGCTGCCTTGATGCAGGACTTGAGGTTGACCGTGGTGCGGCGCTCCTCGTCCATGATGCCGACCTTCACGGTGTTGCGTGCCATGCCCAGCAGGTCTTCGACGCGGCTGAAGATCTCGGCGGCGAACGCCACTTCCTCAGGGCCATGCATCTTCGGCTTGACGATGTAGACGCTGCCGGTGCGGGTGTTCTTGCGGGTGGTGTTGCCCTTGAGGTTGTGCAGGGCGATCAGGTTGGTGAACAGGCCGTCCTGGATACCTTCGGGGATTTCATTGCCTTGTGCATCGAGGATCGCCGGGTTGGTCATCAGGTGACCAACGTTGCGCACGAACAGCAGCGAACGACCGTGCAGGGTGACGGTGCCGCCAGCGGCCGCGGTGTACTCGCGGTCAGGGTTCATGGTGCGGGTGAAGGTCTTGCCGCCCTTGGTCACGCTCTCGGACAGGTCGCCTTTCATCAGGCCCAGCCAGTTGCGGTAGACCACGACCTTGTCGTCGGCATCGACGGCGGCGACGGAATCTTCGCAGTCCATGATGGTGGTCAGCGCCGATTCCATCAGGATGTCCTTCACGCCGGCGGCGTCGGTGCTGCCGACCGGGGTGCTGGCATCGACCTGGATCTCGAAGTGCAGGCCGTTGTGCTTGAGCAGGACCGAGGTTGGCGCGGCGGCGTCACCACGGTAGCCGATCAGCTGGGCATCGTCGCGCAGGCCGCTGTTGCTGCCACCCTTGAGGGCGACGACCAGCTTGCCGCCTTCGATGCGGTAGCCGGTGGAGTCGACATGGGAGCCGGCCGCCAGCGGCGCGGCTTCGTCGAGGAAGGCGCGGCCGAAGGCGATGACCTTGTCGCCACGGACCTTGTTGAAGCCCTGGCCTTTCTCGGCGCCGCCTTCGTCGCTGATGGCATCGGTGCCGTACAGCGCGTCATACAGCGAGCCCCAGCGGGCGTTGGCGGCGTTCAGGGCGAAGCGGGCGTTCATCACCGGCACCACCAGCTGCGGGCCGGCCATGTGGGCGATCTCTTCGTCCACGTTCTGGGTGGTGGCCTGGAAATCGTCGGCTTGTGGCAGCAGGTAGCCGATTTCCTGGAGGAAGCGCTTGTAGGCTACGGCGTCATGGGCCTGGCCTTTGCGCGCCTGGTGCCAGGCGTCGATCTTGGCTTGCAGTTCGTCGCGCTTGGCGAGCAGGGCTTTGTTCTTTGGAGCGAGGTCGTTGATGATCTTTTCCGCACCCGCCCAGAACTGCTCGGCGACGATGCCGGTCCCTGGAATGGCTTCGTCGTTGACGAAGTCGTACAGGACCTTGGCGACCTGAAGGCCACCGACTTGAACGTATCCAGTCATTGCTTGCCTCACTCTGCTCAGCTATTTCGCTCTTCTGTATTAAGCCTGTAGCGCTTCTCTAAACACGGCACCAGTACTTGCCCTCGTGTACGAGCGCGGCTGGGTGCGGCTCGCCAGACGGGCCGGCGGGCGGGTTGCGTATTTTCACAGGCGCCTTGGCAGACATCCAAACGACGTTTTGTAGTCCGCGCCGCGGCATACTACATGAAGCAGTAGGCGGGGTGAAATCAGACTAAAAGCGTCGTTGTGCGACCAACAGATCGCATAGGGTCACGCTGGGAGACGTTATGTTCGCAAAAAACAGGTGGATTGTTCCAGATAAATCTTGAAACAGTACACGATTCGTTGTGCGGACCGCCCTGCGGCAGGTTGCCGCGCCTTGCCTATACTGTTGCGATGCCCCCGTATTTCGCCGTGCGCAGCGGCGCCGGCCACCTGACTAGCAGAGCTGAGGAGCGGCCCGTGGACCATCTCGTACTGACAGTGATCGCCCCCGACAAGGCCGGGCAGGTTGAACGCATCGCCCAATGCATTGCCGAGCATAACGGTAACTGGCTGGAGAGTCGCATGTCGCGGATGGCCGGGCAATTCGCCGGTATCCTGCGGGTCGCGGTGCCGGCGGAATCCTACGATGACCTGGTCGAGGCCCTGCACAAGCTGTCCAGCCACGACATTCGCGTATTGATCGCCGAGAGCGGCATCGAGCCGTCCTGCACCTGGAAGCCGATTGCCATGGAGCTGGTGGGCAATGACCGACCGGGTATCGTGCGGGACATCACCCGCTTGCTGGCCGAGCAAGGCGTGAACCTCGAGCGCTTCACCACCGAGGTAAGGCCGGCGCCCATGAGCAGTGAGCCGCTGTTCCACGCCGATGCGTTGCTGGCGCTGCCCCTGACCTTGTCGCTGGATGACCTGCAGCAGCGGTTGGAGAGCCTGGCCGATGACCTGATGGTAGAGCTCAAGCTGCGCCCGGAGGATTGAAGCCTGCACGGTACCTGTAGGAGCGGCCTTGTGCCGCGAAAGCGGGGCGCTGCACGCCCATCGCCGGCAAGCCGGCTCCCACAAGTAACGCGTCAGCCTTGAGGGCATTGTCCCAGTGGGAGCCGGCTTGCCGGCGATGGGCTGTGTAGCAGCCCTAAGTGCAGCCGATAAGGCTTGACTGACCGGCATTAGGCAAAGCGCCCCAAGGCTTTCCGGTTATCCCGAATTCTCGGGGACGGCGCTGTGGATAACCTGGGGGCGCTCCTCTCCAGCCCAGGCAGTTCGCAGGCTCCGAAGCTTTGAGCAAAAAATGTCCAGATATCAGGGGCTTGTGCACAAAGCACGGGGACGAGGGTGTGGATAACCTTTGGAGATGTCTCTGCAGGCCCCGTGATACAAAGCCTGCAGAGATTTGATCGTTTTTTGATCAGCTTCGCTTGCGCAAGCTCAACCAGGCATCGACGCTGTAGATGGCCAGCCCCGCCCAGATGAACATGAACGCCAGCAAGGTGCTGGACGACAGCTGCTCACCGAACAGCAACACCGCCTGCAGCAACACCAGGGTGGGCGCCAGGTATTGCAGGAAGCCCAGTGTGGTGTAGGGCAGATGGCGGGCGGCAGCGTTGAAGCACACCAACGGCACCAGGGTGACCGGCCCTGCGGCCATCAGCCAGAGTGCTTCGCTGGTGGTGTAGAAGTCGGCCTGGGCGCTGGTCGCCATAGGGTTCAGCAACAGCCAACCGAGGGCCAGGGGCACCAGCATCCAGGTTTCCACCACCAGCCCTGGCAGCGCAGCCACCGGCGCCTGCTTGCGAATCAGGCCATAGAAGCCGAACGACAGCGCCAGTACCAGCGAGACCCACGGCAGGCTGCCGACCTGCCATACCTGCTGGGCCACGCCCACGGTCGCCAGCCCCACTGCCAGCCACTGCAGGCGGCGCAGGCGCTCGCCGAGCAGCAGCATGCCCAGCAGCACGTTGACCAGTGGGTTGATGTAGTAGCCCAGGCTCGCCTCGAGCATGCGTCCGTTGTTCACCGACCACACGTAGGTCAGCCAGTTGCCGGCGATCAACGCGCCGCTCAGGGCCAGGATAGCCAGGCGGCGCGGGTTGTCGCGCAGTTCGCGCCACCAGCCCGGGTGCTTCCAGACCAGCAGCAGGAGTGAGCCGAACAGCGCCGACCAGAGCACGCGGTGGACGATGATCTCCACCGCCGGAACGCTCTGGATGGCCTTGAAGTACAAGGGGAACAAACCCCAGATGACGTAGGCGCTCAGGCCCAGGATGTACCCGCGACGCGGGTTTGCGGCGTGCATGCAAATTCCTTGCTTAGGTAACTAAATACAGCACGCCTATTGTAGACAGAGCGCCAGGCCCATCTAAAACAATTTCAGCGGTTCTTCATCCAATGCGGCGATCTGCTCGCGCAATGCGAGGATCTGGTCGCCCCAATAACGTGGCTGGCCGAACCACGGGAAGCTCGGCGGGAAGGCCGGGTCGTCCCAGCGCCGGGCCAGCCACGCGCTGTAATGCAGCTGGCGCAGCGCGCGCAGGGGCTCGATCAGTGCCAGCTCGCGCGGGTCGAAGTCATGGAATTCGTTGTAGCCGTCGATCAACTCGGCCAATTGGCCCATGCGTTCTTCGCGGCTGCCGGCAAGCATCATCCATAGGTCCTGCACCGCCGGGCCCATGCGGCAGTCGTCCAGGTCGACGACATGGAACGTCTCGTCGCGGTACATCAGGTTGCCGGGGTGACAATCGCCGTGTAGGCGGATCACCTGGTGCGGGGTGCGTGCATAGAGGGCTTCGACCCGCTGGAGCATGTCGCGGGCGACGGATTCGAAGGCCGGCAGCAACTCGCGGGGGACGAAATTGCCGCTAAGCAGGGTTTCCAGCGAGGCGTGGCCGAAGTTATCCACCGCCAGTGCCTCGCGGTGTTCGAATGGCCGCGCCGCGCCTACCGCATGCAGGCGGCCGAGCAGTTGGCCGAGGCGGTAGAGTTGGTCGAGGTTGCCGGGTTCCGGCGCATGGCCGCCCCGCCGTGGGAACAGGGTGAAACGAAAGCCTTGGTGTTCGAACAGGCTGCGGCCGTCGTGCTGCAGCGGGGCGACGACCGGGACCTCGCACTCAGCAAGTTCGGCGCTGAAGCGGTGTTCCTCGAGGATGGCGTCGTCGCTCCAGCGGCCGGGGCGGTAGAACTTGGCGATCAGCGGTTGCGATCCTTCGATGCCCACCTGGTAGACGCGGTTCTCGTAGCTGTTGAGCGCCAGCACCCGGGCGTCGCTGAGAAAGCCCAGGCTTTCCACAGCGTCCAGGACCAGGTCAGGAGTGAGAGTATCGAAGGGATGGGACATGGAGGCTCCAGGCACGAGGGTGCGATGGGTGCCATGGTAACGCAGGTTTGGAACGGGCTGGGCGTAGGCATCTTTGCGGATGAGCCCGCTCCAGGGATCGCCGTTGGCGAGCCGCTCGGATCACACCGGCACTCCTAGCAATACATAGGAAGGATGGAACTGCGCCCGCACCCGGCTGCCTGGGGTTACCTTGGCCTGTTCCAGCCAACCTACCTCGGCGAACGCGCAGAGCGTCTGCCCATTGCCCAGCACCAACCGCACCTCGCTGGGCCCGTTGTCGTCGGCCAGCACGTCCTCGACCGTGGCCTGTAGGCAGTTGCTGCCCTCGGTGGCCGGGTCGGTCTCACCGAGCACCTGCACCCAGCCGGCCTTGAGCAAGGCCACTACAGGCGTACCCAGCGCCAGCTCCAGCCGCTCGGTGCTGTCGCGGGTGATCAGCGCTTCGATTTCCAGGGCGCCGCCCAGGTCGAGGCTGACCCGATCATGCCGCCCTTCACGGCGCAGCCCGTTGACCTGGCCATGCAGTTGGTTGCGTGCGCTGGTACGCAGCATCAGGCGGCCGAGCAGGTCGAGATCGCTGCTTTCTTCCGCCGCCTCGAAGACCTGCGCTTGCAAGGCCTGCAACCGTTGGTACAGGCGCAATACCCGTTCGCCCTCCGCGGACAACCGCGCCCCACCGCCACCCCGCCCCCCGGTGCTGCGCTCCACCAGAGGTCGGCTGGCCAGGTTGTTGAGCTCATCGATGGCATCCCAGGCAGCTTTATAGCTGATGCCGGCAGCCTTCGCGGCGCGTGTGATCGAGCCCTGTTCGGCAACGTGCTGCAGCAAAGCGATGCGCTGCGGGCGACGGGCGATGTGCTGGGTGAGCAGGGCGGGTAGGGACATGGTGGTGTGTCGGTCGTGGTGTAGAGGCAGTGACGGTGCCGCTCGCTTGCGGGCAAGTCAAGGTTACGCAACCAAGCATGGTAGGTCTCCAGTGGGGATCCCCGGCCTTTGGGCAGTGCTGCCCCCTGTACGAGCGGGCTTGTCCCGCGATCAAGGGCGAAGCCCTTGCCATGCAGTTGCGGTTGGCGACACTCAAACCTGCCCCGGCTTGGGCGTTCGCGCCAGGCAATACACATCGACCCGCCGTGCCCCGGCCTTGCGCAGCAATATCGCGATGGCCTGGGCGGTTGCACCGGTGGTCAGCACGTCATCGACAATCGCCAGGTGAAGCCCATCGAGCCGCGCCCCGGGCGCCAGGCCAAAGGCCATTCGCAAGTTACGCTTTCGCGCTCGGGCACCGAGGGTTTGCTGGGCCGGTGTATCGCGAGTGCGTTGCAGCACCGTTTCATTGCACGGGATCGTCAGCTGCTTGGACAGCCACCGGGCAAGCATCTGCGCCTGGTTGAAGCCCCGCTGGCGCAGTCGACGCCCTGTCAGGGGCACGGGCAACAACTGGTCAGGTTTTGCCATGCCCTCCCCATAGCGATGCAGCAGGGCCTGCCCCAGCAGCAAGGCCATCAGCCGGCCCAGCGGCCACTGGCTGCGATGCTTGAACCGGCTGACCAAAGCATCGACCGGAAAGCCGAAGTGCCACGGCGCCACGACCTGCTCGAAGGCCGGCGATACGCGGCTGCATTGGGCGCAGGTCAAGCCGCTCATCGGCAGGGGCAGGGCGCAGCGGGTGCAATGCTCGTCCAGCCAGGGCAGGGCCTGTTCGCAGTGCATGCACAACGGGTAGGGCTGTGCGCTGGTTTCATCGCAGAGCAGACAGAGCTGGTCAATATTCGTACACTTGTAAACCAGATGTTTTATGGGTGGTTGACAGTCCATGGCCCTTCCCTGAGTATGCGGCGTATCCGTGATGCGCTAGCGGGCTTTCCTGTCCCGGCGCCAGTCAAAGCCTAAACAAGGAAACGCCGATGAGCGCCAGCACAACTGCAACAACACGTCACGACTGGACCCTCGCCGAGGTCAAGGCCCTGTTCCAGCAGCCCTTCAACGACCTGCTGTTCCAGGCGCAGACGGTGCATCGCGCGCATTTCGACCCCAACCGCGTGCAGGTTTCCACCTTGCTGTCGATCAAGACCGGCGCCTGCCCGGAAGATTGCAAATATTGTCCGCAGTCCGGCCACTACAACACCGGGCTGGAAAAGCAGAAGCTGATGGAAGTACAGAAGGTCCTGGAAGAAGCCGCCCGCGCCAAGGCCATCGGTTCCACTCGCTTCTGCATGGGCGCTGCCTGGAAACACCCGTCGGCCAAGGACATGCCCTACGTGCTGGAGATGGTCAAAGGGGTCAAGGCCATGGGCCTGGAAACCTGCATGACCCTCGGCAAGCTGGACCAAGAGCAGACCAAGGCCCTGGCAGAGGCCGGGTTGGACTACTACAACCACAACCTCGACACCTCGCCGGAGTTCTACGGCAGCATCATCACCACCCGCACCTATAGCGAGCGCCTGCAGACCCTGGCCTACGTGCGCGACGCCGGGATGAAGATCTGCTCCGGCGGTATCCTCGGCATGGGCGAGTCGCTCGATGACCGTGCAGGCCTGTTGATCCAGTTGGCCAACCTGCCGGAGCACCCAGAGTCGGTACCGATCAACATGTTGGTCAAGGTCGCCGGCACGCCGTTGGCCGACGAGGAAGATGTCGACCCGTTCGACTTCATCCGCATGCTGGCGGTGGCACGTATCCTGATGCCCAAATCCCACGTGCGCCTCTCCGCCGGCCGCGAGCAGATGAACGAACAGATGCAGGCCCTGGCCTTCATGGCTGGTGCCAACTCGATCTTCTACGGCGAGAAACTGCTGACCACGGCCAACCCCCAGGCTGACAAGGACATGCAGCTGTTCGCCCGCCTTGGCATCCAGCCGGAGGCCCGTGAAGAGCACGCTGACGAAGTGCACCAGGCGGCCATCGAGCAGGCGCTGGTCGAGCAACGCAGCAGCGAGCTGTTCTACGATGCTGCCTCGGCCTGAGCATGGCCTTTGACCTGACGGCCCGCCTGGCCGAACGGCGCGCCGCGGACCTGTACCGGCAGCGGCCGCTACTGGAAACCCCACAGGGCCCGGAGGTGGTGGTCGACGGCCAGGCGCTGCTGGCCTTCTGCAGCAACGACTACCTGGGCCTGGCCAACCACCCCGAGGTGGTCGCCGCCTGGCGCGCTGGCGCCGAACGCTGGGGCGTTGGCGGCGGCGCTTCGCACCTGGTGATCGGCCACAGCACTGCGCACCATGCCGTGGAAGAAGCCCTGGCCGAGTTGACCGGGCGTCCGCGCGCGCTGTTGTTTTCCACAGGCTATATGGCCAACCTCGGCGCCATCACGGCGTTGGTCGGGCAGGGCGATACCGTGTTGCAAGACCGTCTCAACCATGCCTCGCTGCTCGATGGCGGCTTGCTCAGTGGTGCGCGCTTCAGTCGCTACCTGCACAACGACCCGGCCAGCCTGGCCAGCCGCCTGGCCAAGGCCACCGGCAATACGCTGGTGGTCACCGATGGCGTGTTCAGCATGGATGGTGACCTGGCCGACCTGCCGGCGTTGGCGCAAGCTGCGCGCACGCGCGATGCCTGGCTGATGGTCGATGACGCCCATGGCCTGGGTACGCTCGGAGCCAATGGCGGCGGTATCGTCGAGCACTTCGGCCTGGGCGTGGAAGACGTACCCGTATTGATCGGCACCCTTGGCAAGGCCTGCGGCACTGCAGGTGCCTTCGTCGCCGGTAGCGAAGAGCTGATCGAGGCGTTGGTACAATTCGCCAGGCCCTACATCTATACCACCAGCCAGCCGCCAGCGCTGGCCTGCGCCACGCTCAAGAGCCTGGAGCTGCTGCGCCGCGAGCGCTGGCGCCGCGAACACCTCGAGGCGCTGATCCGCCAGTTCCGTCGGGGCGCTGCGCAGATCGGCCTGGAACTGATGGACAGCCCGACCGCGATCCAACCGATCCTGATCGGCAACAGCGCGCGCGCCCTGCAACTGTCACGCATGCTGCGCGAGCGGGGCCTGCTGGTCACGGCCATCCGCCCACCAACCGTGCCTGCCGGCAGCGCGCGTTTGCGCGTGACCCTGAGCGCGGCGCACAGCGAGGCCCAGGTCCAGCTATTGTTGAATGCATTGGCCGAGTGTTACCCCTTGCTGGAGTCCGCCGATGCGTAACCGATTGATCCTTCTGCCGGGCTGGGGCCTGGGAACTGCTTCGCTGGAACCACTGGCCGCGAGCCTGCGCGCGCAGGACCCGCGCCTGCAGGTCGAACTCAGGCCATTGCCGGAGCTCGCCGACGGCGATGTCCAGGCTTGGCTCGAGCGCCTCGACCGCACGCTGCCCACCGACAGCTGGCTGGGCGGCTGGTCGTTCGGCGGCATGCTTGCCAGCGCACTGGCGCACAAGCGCGGCGACCATTGCTGTGGCCTGCTGACGTTGGCCAGCAACCCCAGTTTCGTGCAGCGTCCGGATTGGCCCCATGGCATGGCAGTGGACACCTTCGGCACCTTTCTCGACGGTTGTCGCAGCCACCCCCAGGTGACCCTCAAGCGCTTTCGCACCCTGTGCAGCGAAGGCGCACAAATGCCGCGTACCTTGTTGCGGCAACTGGGCGTCGGCGTGCCCGACACCGACCCGTTGTACCTGGCCACAGGCCTCGAAGTCCTGGCCAAGCTCGATACTCGCAATGCCCTGGAGCAATACGGTGGGCCTCAGCTGCATCTGTTCGCCGGCAGCGACGCGCTGGTACCGGCGCAAGCAGCCAAGGCCCTGAGCGAACTGCTGCCGGACGTGGAAGTCGGCCTGGTCGAAGACAGTTCCCACGCGTTCCTGCTGGAATACCCGCAGGAGCTGGCGGCGGGCATCAAGAGTTTCCTGCATGAGAGTGGCGATGACTGACCTTTCCCGTCCGACCCTGCCCGGCACGTTGCCGGACAAGCGCCAGGTGGCGGCCTCGTTTTCCCGCGCCGCGGCCAGCTATGACAGCGTGGCGGCCCTGCAGCGTGCGGTGGGCATGGCCCTGTTCGAGCAGTTGCCGACAGGCCTGCAAGCTGAGCGCTGGCTTGACCTGGGCAGTGGCACAGGGCACTTCAGCCGGGCACTGGCCGAGCGATTCAAGGGGAGCGCCGGCGTAGCGGTGGACATCGCCGAAGGCATGCTGCGCCATGCCCGCGAACACGGTGGCGCGCGCCACCATGTGGCCGGCGATGCCGAGCGGCTGCCGCTGCGCGATGACAGTGTCGACCTGGTGTTCTCCAGCCTGGCGGTGCAATGGTGCAGCCAGTTCGCCAGCGTGCTGGGTGAGGCATGGCGCGTGCTGCGGCCAGGCGGTGTGCTGGCTTTCAGCAGCCTGTGTGTCGGCACGCTCGAAGAGTTGCGCGCCAGTTGGCAGGCGGTGGATGGGCTGGTGCACGTCAACCGCTTCCGGCGCTTCGAAGACTACCAGCGGCTGTGCGGCGAGAGCAGGTTGCAGGTGCTTGGCCTGCAGCGGCGCCCCCATGTGCTGTATTACCCCGATGTGCGCAGCCTGACCCATGAGCTCAAAGCCCTCGGCGCGCACAACCTCAACCCAGGGCGGCCATCCGGGCTGACCGGGCGCGCGCGCATGCAAGGCTTGTTGCAGGCCTATGAAGGCTTCCGCCAGCCGCAGGGCCTGCCGGCCACCTACCAGGTGGTGTATGGCATCTTGCGCAAACCGCTCGCAGGCGAGGTGTGACATGGGCCAGGCTTATTTCATCGCCGGTACCGACACCGACGTCGGCAAGACCACCATCGCCGCCGGGTTGCTACACGCGGCGCTGTCCCAGGGGCTGAGCACGCTGGGGGCCAAGCCGGTCGCCTCGGGTTGCACGATGACGGCCAAGGGGCTGCGCAATGCCGATGCCCTGGCGCTGATCGACCAGAGCTCGGTGAAATTGCCCTACGAGCAGGTCAACCCGTTCGCCTTCGAGCCGGCCATCGCCCCCCATGTGGCGGCCCGAGAGGCGGGCGTGAGCCTGCAGGTCTCGACGTTGCTGGGCGCCATGCGTCATGTGCTGGACCAAGGCGCCGATTTCACCTTGGTGGAGGGCGCCGGTGGCTGGCGGGTGCCGTTGTCCGGCCATGCCAATCTGTCGGACCTGGCCATTGCCTTGAAGCTGCCGGTGATTCTGGTGGTGGGCGTACGCCTGGGTTGCATCAACCATGCCCTGCTCAGCGCCGAGGCGATCGCCCGCGATGGGCTGCAGCTGGCCGGTTGGGTGGCCAATATCGTCGACCCGCGGACCTCGCGCCTGGAGGAGAACCTCGCCAGCCTGGCCGAGCGCCTGCCGGCGCCCTGTCTGGGTAGGGTACCGCGGCTCAAGCAGGCCACGGCCGAGGCGGTGGCGGAGCACTTGCAGCTGGATTTGCTGGATTAGGGCTACATTCTGCGATGGGCGTATGACGCGCCGATGGCCACAAGCTATTGAGTGGCATAAGGCCATTGGCGATTTAAACGGGCCTTTTGCTGCAGTGGCTGCTTTAATGAAGCCTGCTCTTCATCCTGACTTTTTGGAGTCCTGACATGGAAATCACCGGTAGCACTGCCTATCACGCAGGTCTTGGCGCCATCCAGGCCGGGCAGCACCGTGTCGACCAGGCCGCCAGTCAAATCGCCAACGGCACCGTCGAGCGTGCCGCTACCAGCCAGTCCAGCGACTACCAGGCCGAGCGCCTGCGGGCAGTCGACCGCAGTCAGCAGATGGACCTGGCGACCAGCAATGTCGAGATGGCCCTAGGCAAGCATCAGGTCGAGCTGGGCGTGAAAGTCGCCAAAGCTTCGGACGACATGCTCGGGCAGTTCATCGATACCTACGCCTGAAATCTCTGCGGTAGGGTGAAGGCGTCCTTCATAAGAGCTTCGGTGTTCGTGAGATCGCGCGCCGCCCGCGCGGCGCATCGCGAGCTGCGCTCGCTACGTTTGTTTCGAGCCAATCCATCCTGCGAGATTTTCGCGCGGACGCTTTGGCGCCTGACGCAATTTCGTGTCGTACGAACCAGGCGGTCGCGCGCGCCTGTCACAGGCGTTACTGGCCGTAAACAAACGTAGCGAGCGCAGCTCGCGATGCGCCGCGCGGGCGGCGCTCGATCTCACAGGCACCACCCATCCCAACCCCTACGACACCAATGGCGGTTATGCCATGTTTCGCGGCAAAAATGACACCATAGTCCCTCCTTGACATTGGCCTGAGCTAAACGTAAGTTTCAAACAACTGTTTGACGCAAAGCCGCCAAGAGCTGGTCGGTGCCCGCGGTCTTTCCACCGGACTCATCACAGAGGTTCATCGCTATGCCTGATTACAAAGCCCCCTTGCGTGATATTCGCTTCGTTCGCGACGAGCTGCTCGGCTACGAGGCGCACTATCAGAGCCTGCCGGGTTGCCAGGACGCCACGCCTGACATGGTCGACGCGATCCTCGAGGAAGGCGCGAAGTTCTGTGAACAGGTACTGGCCCCGCTGAACCGTGTCGGCGACCAGGAAGGCTGCACCTGGAGCGAGTCGGGCGTGAAGACCCCGACCGGTTTCAAGGAAGCCTACGAGCAGTTCGTCGAAGGTGGCTGGCCGAGCCTGGCCCATGATGTCGAGCACGGCGGCCAGGGCCTGCCGGAGTCGCTGGGCTTGGCCCTGAGCGAAATGGTCGGCGAAGCGAACTGGTCGTGGGGCATGTACCCAGGCCTGTCCCATGGCGCGATGAACACCATTTCGGCCCACGGCACGCCCGAGCAGCAGCACACCTACCTGACCAAGCTGGTATCCGGCGAATGGACCGGCACCATGTGCCTGACCGAACCGCATTGCGGTACCGATCTGGGCATGCTGCGCACCAAGGCCGAGCCACAGGCCGACGGCAGCTACAAAGTGTCGGGCACCAAGATCTTCATTTCTGCCGGCGAGCACGACATGGCCGCCAACATCGTCCATATCGTCCTGGCCCGCCTGCCGGATGCACCGGCTGGCACCAAGGGTATCTCGCTGTTCATCGTGCCGAAGTTCCTGCCCAACGCCGAAGGCGGCGTAGGCGAGCGTAACGGCGTGAGCTGCGGCTCCATCGAACACAAGATGGGCATCCACGGCAACGCCACCTGCGTGATGAACTTCGACGGCGCCACCGGCTACCTGATCGGCCCGGCCAACAAGGGCCTGAACTGCATGTTCACCTTCATGAACACCGCTCGCCTGGGTACCGCGCTGCAGGGCTTGGCCCACGCCGAAGTCGCCTTCCAGGGTGGCCTGAAGTACGCCCGTGAGCGCCTGCAGATGCGCTCCCTGACTGGCCCGAAAGCACCGGACAAGGCCGCTGACCCGATCATCGTCCATCCGGACGTGCGTCGCATGCTGCTGACCATGAAGGCCTTCGCCGAAGGTAATCGCGCGATGGTGTACTTCACCGCCAAGCAGGTGGACATCGTCAAGTACAGCCAGGACGAAGAAGAGCGCAAGAAGGCCGACGCCCTGCTGGCGTTCCTGACCCCGATCGCCAAGGCGTTCATGACCGAAGTCGGTTTCGAAGCGGCCAACCACGGCGTACAGATCTACGGCGGTCACGGCTTCATCGCCGAGTGGGGCATGGAGCAGAACGTGCGCGACAGCCGTATTTCCATGCTGTACGAAGGCACCACCGGCATTCAGGCCCTGGACCTGCTCGGCCGCAAGGTGCTGATGACCCAGGGCGAGGCGCTCAAGGGCTTCACCAAGATCGTCCACAAGTTCTGCCAGGCCCAAGAAGGCAACGAAGCCGTGCAGGAGTTCGTCACGCCGCTGGCCGCCCTGAACAAGGAGTGGGGCGAGCTGACCATGAAGATCGGCATGGCGGCGATGAAAGACCGTGAGGAAGTCGGTGCCGCTTCGGTGGATTACCTGATGTACTCCGGCTATGCCTGCCTGGCCTACTTCTGGGCCGATATCGCCCGCCTGGCTGCGGAAAAATTGGCCGCCGGTACCAACGAAGAAGCGTTCTACACCGCCAAGCTGCAGACCGCGCGCTTCTACTTCCAGCGCATCCTGCCGCGCACCCGCGCCCATGTGGCCGCGATCCTGTCCGGTGCCGACAACCTGATGGCGATGAAGGAAGAAGACTTCGGCCTGTCCTGCTAAACCGCCCGGCTGCACAAGAAACCGCCTGCCCTCATCGGCAGGCGGTTTTTTTGTGGGAGAAAAGCCAGCCCTGCGAACTGTGCTGCCCTCCCCCTGTAGGAGCGGGCTTGTCCCGCGATCAAGGGCGAAGCCCTTGCCAGGCGACGGTGATATCGGGCCCGGCCCAATCGCGGGACGAGCCCGCTCCTACAGGGGAGACGCAAAATCAAATGGTGGTTCTGGGGGCGAGTTGGCCCGCCCGTCAGCTCCTTACCGATGCGCATATTCATCTATTCATGTGCGCTGCCGATGAACTGAAGGCACAATGCCATTATTGATCTGCCGGGTCGGAGATTGCCTTTTGTTTCGTCTATCCGCTGTACGCGCGAGCCACTTCCTGCCCTCGTTGTTTCTGTTGCTGGGGGGATTGGCGGCGGCCTATGTGAAGGACCTCAATGTGTTCTTCACATCACTGTTCAACGTCCTGCCTACCCTGGTGCTATTGCTGGGCGGTGCCTATTGCGCGGTGTATCGAAGGCAGCGCGAGCTGTTTTTGATGGTCACTGTGTATATCGCCTATTTCCTGCTCGATACACAGACCGACTTCTACCGCGATAACGGCAAGGTGCGCGAGGACGCGGCGGTGGTGTTCCACATGGTCTGCCTGCTGCTGCCCGCATTGTTCGGCCTGTACGCGGCCTGGCAGGAGCGCACCCACCTGGCCCAGGACCTGTTGGCGCGTTTCGCGGTCCTGTTCGCGGTGGGCAGCGTGGCGCTGGCGCTGGAGCAGAGCTACCCAGATGCTCTGCTGGGGTGGCTGGCCGAGATTCGCTGGCCTTCGCTGCATGGGCAATGGATGAGCCTTGTCCAACTGGCGTACCCGGTGTTCCTGGGCATGTTCATTCTCCTGGTGGTGCAGTACCTGCGCCAGCCGAGGCCGTTGCATGCGGCGCAGATCATCGGCCTGCTGGGCATCTTCTGGATGCTGCCCAAGACCTTCATCCTGCCGTTCACCCTCAACATCATGTGCAGCCAGGTGATGTTGATGATCGCCGCAGCGGTGTCCCACGAGGCCTACCAGATGGCGTTTCGCGATGAGCTGACGGGCCTGCCGGGCCGTCGCGCGCTGAACGAGCGCCTGCAGCGGCTGGGGCGCAACTATGTGATCGCCATGACCGACGTGGACCACTTCAAGAAATTCAACGACACCCATGGGCACGATGTTGGTGACCAGGTGCTTCGTCTGGTGGCCAGCCGGCTGGGCAGGGTGACCGGGGGTGGGCGTGCCTATCGCTACGGTGGTGAGGAATTCGCCCTGGTGTTCGCCGGCAAGACCGCCGAAGAATGCACGCCGCACTTGGAGGCCGTGCGCGAGATGATCGCCAACTATGCCATCCAGCTGCGTGACCGAAGCAACCGCCCACAAGACGACTCGGCAGGAAGGCAGCGCCGTGCCGGGGCGTCGGGCAATACGGTTTCGGTGACCATCAGTATCGGCGTCGCCGAGCGCCAGATGGCCCATCGCACGCCGGACGATGTGCTCAAGTCTGCCGACCAAGCGCTCTACAGCGCCAAGGGCGCGGGACGTAACTGTGTCGTGGTGTTCGGCGAGCATTCCAGGCGTGGTGCGGTACGTACGGCGTGACCAGGATTGACTGATTGGTCGCGTGATGACCCTATGTCTCACAAACGTTGTTCGGGTACACTCGTTTTCATCTAGTGCCGCGGTCCTGCCGGATCGCCCCGACCCTGATAGCGAGAGGTTGTCATGGCTGACTACAAAGCGCCCCTGCGCGATATGCGTTTCGTATTGAATGAAGTCTTCGAGGTGGCCAAGCTCTGGCAGCAATTGCCTGCCCTGGCCGAAGCTGTCGATGAAGAGACCGCCATGGCCGTGCTGGAAGAGGCGGGCAAGGTCACCGGCAAGACCATCGCTCCGCTGAGCCGCAGCGGCGACGAAGAGGGCTGCCATTGGGATAACGGCGCTGTGCGCACGCCGGCAGGCTTCATCGATGCCTACAAGACCTACGCCGAAGGTGGCTGGGTGGGTGTGGGAGGTGACCCGCTGTTCGGTGGCATGGGCATGCCAAAAGCCATCTCGGCCCAAGTCGAGGAAATGATCAACGCCTCGAGTCTGGCCTTCGGCCTGTACCCGATGCTGACCGCAGGGGCTTGCCTGTCGATCAACGCCCACGCCAGCGAAGCGCTGAAGGAAAAATACCTGCCCAACATGTACGCCGGGGTCTGGGCCGGCTCCATGTGCCTGACCGAGCCCCATGCCGGCACCGACCTGGGGATCATCCGCACCAAGGCCGAGCCTCAGGCGGATGGCAGCTACAAGGTCAGCGGCACCAAGATCTTCATCACCGGCGGCGAGCACGACCTGACCGAGAACATCATCCACCTGGTGCTGGCCAAGCTGCCAGACGCACCGGCTGGCCCCAAGGGTATATCGCTGTTCCTGGTGCCGAAGTTCCTGGTCAACGAGGACGGCAGCCTGGGGGCGCGTAACCCGGCCAATTGCGGGTCGATCGAGCACAAGATGGGCATCCAGGCCTCGGCGACCTGCGTGATGAACTTCGACGGTGCCACCGGCTACTTGGTGGGCGAGGCGAACAAGGGCCTGGCGGCGATGTTCACCATGATGAACTACGAGCGCCTGGGGGTCGGTATCCAGGGCCTGGCCTCGGCCGAGCGTTCCTACCAGAACGCTGTGGAATACGCCCGCGAGCGCTTGCAGAGCCGTGCGCCCACCGGGCCCCAGGCCAAGGACAAGGCGGCCGATCCGATCATCGTCCACCCCGATGTGCGCCGCATGTTGCTGACCATGAAAGCGCTGATCGAAGGCGGTCGTGCGTTTTCCACCTACGTGGCCATGCAGCTGGACAGCGCCAAGTACAGCGAAGACGCCACGACGCGCAAGCGCAGCGAGGACCTGGTGGCACTGCTGACGCCTGTGGCCAAGGCGTTCCTCACCGATCTGGGCCTTGAGTGCACGGTGCACGGCCAGCAGGTATTCGGCGGCCATGGCTACATCCGCGAGTGGGGCCAGGAACAGTTGGTACGTGATGTGCGCATCACCCAGATCTACGAAGGCACCAACGGCATCCAGGCCCTGGACCTGATGGGTCGCAAGGTGGTGGGCAGTGGCGGTGCGTTCTACCGCCTGTTCTCCGACGAGATCCGTCAGTTCATTGCCAGCGCCGATGCGGAGTTGGGCGAGTTCACCACCCCGCTGGCCGCATCGCTCGAGCAACTCGACGGGCTGACTGAATGGGTACTGGAGCAAGCCAAGGGCAACCCCAACGAAATCGGGGCGGCGTCGGTGGAATACCTGCATGCCTTCGGTTACGTCGCCTACGCCTACATGTGGGCCCTGATGGCCCGCGCTGCGCGGGCAGGTGAGGGCGACGAAGCGTTCTACGCCGCCAAGCTGGGCACTGCACGCTTCTATTTCGCTCGCCTCTTGCCGCGGGTGGGTTCGCTGGTGGCTTCGGTCAAAGCGGGCAGCGAGACGTTGTACCTGCTCGACGCCGCGCAGTTCTGACCCGGCTGGGGCGCAAGCCCGTTCCTACAAGACCTTGGCGGTTGTGTAGGAGCGGGCTTTTTTGTGGGCAGCTATTAATAAAAAGTCACATTCCAGTGTCGCTTTGTAAGCTATCTCCTACACGACGTGACGGCGTTTTTCCTCTTTCCTAAGATTGGATCCACAGTTAATCTTTCTCACATGGACGTAGCGCAGGAAGCGCAAAGGACAGAACAAAGGACACGTAGGATTCCTGCCAGGATGGCGGGGTGATAAGGATGTTGAAGGGAAACAGTCTGGAAAACCCCGCTTAGGCGGGGTTTTCTTTGTGTGCGTATTTTTCAGCCAAGCACGTCCAAGGGTGACATGCCGGGCTGGCGCACATCGGCCTCTTCTTCCAGCAATGTGCGCAGCAACTCCACCGAGGCCTGCTGGCGCTGGGCATCGCGGAATACCAAGCCAACCTTCAACGGCACACGCGGTTCGCTCAAGGGCTTCCACAGCAGTGTCTGGTCATCTTCTGTAGCATCCTTGGCCCGCCCGGGTAGGATGGTCGCCAGCGCGGTGTGCGCCAGGCTGTCGAGAATCCCCGCCATATTGTTCATTTCTGCCTCCACCTGCGGCCTGCGCCCCAGGTTGGCCAACTGCGCCTGCCAGATCTGGCGCATCTGGAACTCCTCGCCCAGCATCAGCATGGGCAACTCCGCCGCCTGGCGTACCGAGACCTTCTTGAAATCCTTCAGCGGGTGGGTATTGGGGATGACCAGCTGGAGCTCATCTTCATACAGCAACAGGCCATGCAAGCCAGGTTGGCGGGGCGGCAGGTAGCTGATTCCGATATCCAGGCTGCCATTGAGCAGGCGCCGTTCGATTTCCATCCCCGACAATTCGTAGATCTGCACCACCAGGTGCGGCTGGGCCTTGCGCACCCGTTCGAGCAGCTGCGGTACCAGGCTTGGACGCAGGGTACGCATGACGCCGATGGCCAAGGTACGCAGGGCTTGGCCCTTGAAGTTGCGCATGGCCTCGTGGGCACGTTGCAGGCCATCGAGCAATGGCAAGGCATGGTTGTACAGGGTATGGGCGGCCAGGGTGGGCAACAGGCGCTTGTTGCTGCGCTCGAACAGGTTCAGGTCGAGGCTGTGCTCAAGCTGGCGGATCTGTTGGGACAATGCGGGTTGGGACAGTGACAGGCGTTCGGCGGCCCGGCCTACATGGCCTTCTTCGTACACCGCGACGAAATAACGCAACTGACGAAAATCCATAAGATCCACTTATCGAAAATGCTGGAAAAACCAAATGGCCGCGAACCCGCGACAGGCCTAGTCTATCGCTGTATTCCGGCGGCTTACAGCAACCTTTGAGCCTATTGTTACCCGCCAGGAAAAAGACTTTTGATAGGCCAGGCAAAATAAACATTTTCCAGAAGCCTTGGCTGCCTTCTACCGTGCATGGCTGGAGCCCCAATGAACCTGTTCAACCTGCGCCGATCGGCCCCTGTGGTCGCCGAGCCCAAACGCGCGTCCGTCAGCGAGCCGCTGATAGCGTCCGTGTCTCGCGAGCGGCTGATGCCAAGCGCGGAGCGGGCACCGCAGGTATTCGTCCGGGGGCAGGGCTCTTGGTTGTGGGATGACCAGGGGCGCGCCTACCTGGACTTCACCCAGGGTTGTGCGGTCAACAGCCTGGGCCATAGCCCCAGCGTGCTGGTCAAGGCCTTGGCCAACCAAGCCCAGGCGCTGGTCAACCCGGGCGCGGGTTTCCATAGCCGTGGCCTGCTGACCCTCGTGGACCGGCTGTGCCAGAGCACGGGCAGCGACCAGGCCTACCTGCTCAACAGCGGTGCCGAAGCCTGCGAGGGCGCAATCAAGCTGGCGCGCAAATGGGGCCAACTGCACCGCAACGGCGCCTATCACATCATCACGGCCAGCCAGGCCTGCCATGGCCGTAGCCTGGGCGCGTTGTCGGCCTCCGACCCGCTGCCGTGCAACCGCTGCGAGCCCGGCCTGCCGGGGTTCAGCAAGGTGCCGTTCAATGACTTGGCAGCCCTGCACGCGGCGGTGGATTCGCGCACCGTGGCGATCATGCTCGAGCCGATCCAGGGCGAGGCCGGCGTGATCCCGGCCACGGTCGAATACCTCAAGGGTGTCGAGCAGCTGTGCCGCGAACTGGGCATTCTGTTGATCCTCGATGAGGTGCAGACCGGCATCGGTCGTTGTGGCGCCTTGCTCGCCGAACAGACCTACGGCGTGCGCGCCGACATCATCACCTTGGGCAAAGGCCTGGGCGGTGGCGTGCCGCTGGCGGCCCTGCTGGCCCGTGGCACGGCGTGCTGCGCAGAGCCTGGCGAACTGGAGGGGAGCCACCACGGTAATGCATTGATGAGCGCTGCTGGCCTGGCGGTGCTCAAGACCGTGCTGGAGCCAGGTTTCTTCGAGCACGTGCAGGACAGCGGTCGCCACCTGCGTGAAGGCCTCAGCCGCCTGGCTGGCCGGTATGGCCAGGGCGAGGTGCGTGGCCAGGGGCTGCTGTGGGCCTTGCAACTGCGCGACGAGCTGGCCAGAGAACTGGTCGAAGCCGCGTTGCAGGAGGGCTTGTTGCTCAATGCACCGCAGGCGGATGTGGTGCGATTCTCCCCGGCACTGACCGTGAGCAAGGGCAACATCGACGAGATGCTCCTGCGCCTGGCCCGGGCTTTCGCCCGTCTACACGCCCAGCAACACAATCGTCGCGAGGTATCGGCCTGAATGGCCGCCGCGGCGTAACGAATTTCAACGAACCGTCTCGCGTTCCTGCGCATCGCCCTTGGCCAGCAGTTTTTGGCCCGGGGCGTTTTTTTGTCTGCGATTTGGCTGTGGAACCCTTGGCCAGTGCGGCTAGTCTCTTGTGAAACCTATCAAGGAGAGCATCGCATGGATTTCATTCGTATCATCATCGCCATCATTCTTCCGCCGCTGGGCGTGTTCCTCCAGGTGGGGTTCGGCGGTGCGTTCTGGCTGAACATCCTGCTGACCTTGCTCGGCTACATTCCTGGCATCGTGCATGCGGTCTATATCATCGCCAAGCGCTGAGACTGCGGGGGCCGCGTTGCGGCCCTTTCGCGGCGCAAGGCCGCTCCTACAGAATTTTGCGAAATAGCTGTAGGGACGGCTATTTGCTCAACACTCGGCAATAGAATTTCCATTCTTCTTCCAATGCATGGGCCAGGTGCCTTGCCTGGCGAAACCCATGCCGCTCACCGGCATAGAAATGCCCCTCGGCCTCGACGCCGTTGGCTTTGAGCGCGTCGAGCATGGCGCGGGTCTGCTCCGGTACCACCACGGCATCCAACTCGCCCTGGAAGAAGATCACCGGCGCCTTGATCCGCCCGGCATGCAGCAAGGGCGTGCGTTGCCGGTAGCGCTCGACGTCACGCTCGGGGTCGCCGATCAGCCAGTCCAGGTAGTCGCCTTCGAACTTGTGGGTGGCCCGGCCCAGGGCCACCGGGTCACTGACGCCGTAGAGGCTGGCGCCAGCGCGGAACACGTCATGAAAGGCCAGGGCGCACAAGGTGGTATAGCCGCCGGCGCTGCCACCCCGGATGAACGCCTTGTGCGGGTCGACCAGGCCTAACCCGGCCAGGTGATCGACAGCGGCGCAGGCGTCCTGCACATCGAGTTCGCCCCAGCGCAAGTGCAAGGCTTGACGGTAGGCACGGCCATAACCGCTGCTGCCACGGTAGTTGAGGTCGGCCACGGCGAAGCCGCGCTGGGTCCAGTATTGGATGCGCGGATCGAAGACGGGGTAGCAGGCCGAGGTCGGGCCGCCATGGATGAATACGACCAGCGGTGATGGCCCCTCATGGCCTCTGGCCGGGTAATAGAAACCATGGGCCTCGCCATCACCGCTGGGGTAGCGAATCGGGCGCGGGCGGCTGACCCGCGCGACTGGGAGCGGTAGGCCACCGCCGGCCAAGACTCGGGCGTGCCCGGTCTGCCGGTCGAAGGCGATGACAGCCGGTGGATTCACTGGCGAGGCGGCGACGGCATAGACGTGCCGCTCATCCAAGGCCAGGCTACGAAAACGCGTGTAGTCCTTGCCCAGGCGCTGAACCTGCTGGCCCTCGCTGCGCAACCCCAACAGCCCGAAACCGTCCTCGAACCAACTGGCAAGGTACGCGTTCGGCCCGAGCGCCAGCCAAGTGCTCGCGCCCAGTTGCCAAGGCGCCGCTGCATGATCCGCAACTGCGGCTGGCAAGGGCTGCCAGGTGCCGTCGAGCTCACCCCAGGGTTGCCAATAGCCGTTGCGGTCGGACAGGCAATAGAGCCTGCCCTGGGGGGCGAAGCGCGGTTGCTGCAAGGACGCCTGCCGGCCTCCATCGCCAGCGATGCAGCGGGCCGGGCCCCAGCCACCTTGGCGGTTGCGCTCCTGATACATCAGACGCGTGGCGGTCCAGGGCTGCGCGGGGCGGTCCCATTCGATCCAGGCCAGGCGCCGACCATCGTCGCTGAGGGTGGGCGAGGCATAGAAATCCGCGCCTTCGGCCAATACCTCCCGGCCCCCGGCGCTGATCGCGACCAGCCGGTGCTCCACCTGGTCGGCATGGGTTTCCTCCACCGCGAACACCCAGCCCTCATGCCACAGCACATCGCCATAGCGGCACTGCGAAGCCTGGGTCAGCGAACGTGGCGCTGAGCCGTCGAGGGCCTGGGTATACAGCTGCTGGTCGGTTTCGTTGACGAACACCAGCCCATCGCCGCCAAGGCAGAAGCTGCCGCCGCCATATTCATAGACCCGGCTGCGCGCACTGAACCCGTCGGGCGTCAGGCAATGAGCCTGTTCGTTGCGCCAGTGCCAGATGCGGCAGGCGCCATCGGCGGGGCGGAACTCGTTCCAGAACAGGCCGGCGGCGCCGACCTTGAGTTCGGCGAAGTCGGTACCGGCGGCCACAGCCTGGGCCGCGCTGAAATCAGCCTCGGGCAATGACATGGGAGTTGCGCTCATTGCGGAAGGTCATCTCTTCGATGGTCTGCTGGGCGGTTTCGGCCTCGTCGCGGGCCTTGAGGATGATGCCGTGGTCGGCCGACTTGGCGCACACCGGGTCGGCATTGCTGGCATCGCCGGTGAGCATGAAGGCCTGGCAGCGGCAGCCGCCGAAGTCCTTTTCCTTTTCGTCGCACGAGCGGCACGGCTCGGGCATCCAGTCGTAGCCGCGGAAGCGGTTGAAGCCGAAGGAGTCATACCAGATGTGCCGCAGGTCATGTTCGCGCACATTGGGAAACTGCACCGGCAGCTGGCGTGCGCCGTGGCAGGGCAGGGCAGTACCGTCGGGGGTGATGGTGAGGAACAGGCTGCCCCAGCCGTTCATGCAGGCCTTGGGACGCTCCTCGTAGTAATCCGGCGTGACGAAAATCAGCTTGCAGGGGTTGCCGGCCGCCTTGAGCTTTTCGCGGTATTCGTTGGTGATGCGCTCGGCCCGTTCCAGTTGTGTACGGGTAGGCAGCAATCCCAGGCGGTTGAGGTGTGCCCAACCGTAGAACTGGCAGGTGGCAAGCTCGACGAAATCGGCTTCCAGGGCGATGCACAGCTCGATGATGCGGTCGATCTTGTCGATGTTGTGCCGATGGGTGACGAAGTTCAGCACCATCGGGTAGCCGTGGGCTTTCACCGCCCGCGCCATCTCAAGCTTCTGGGCGAAGGCTTTCTTCGAGCCGGCCAGCAGGTTGTTCACCTGCTCGTCGCTGGCCTGGAAGCTGATCTGGATGTGGTCCAGGCCCGCGTGCTTGAACGTGGCGATCTTCTGCTCGGTCAGGCCGATGCCGGAGGTGATCAGGTTGGTGTAGTAGCCGAGGCGTCGCGCCTCGCCGATCAGCTCGGCCAGGTCCTGGCGCACCAGCGGCTCACCGCCGGAAAAGCCCAGCTGGGCAGCGCCCAGCTCGCGGGCCTGTGCCATCACCTGGAACCACTGTTCGGTGGACAGCTCCTGGCCTTGGGCGGCGAAGTCCAGTGGGTTGGAACAGTACGGGCATTGCAGCGGGCAGCGATAGGTCAGCTCGGCCAGCAACCACAGCGGCAAGCCCACCTCGGGCTTGGCCGGCACGTCAGGCGAGGACGATCCAGTGTTCGGCACGGGCCACCTCCATGAACTGCTCGATGTCGTCGGCTACTTCCGGGACACCGGGGAACTGGCGCTCCAGTTCGGCGATGATCGCTGCCACGTCGCGCTGGCCATCGATCAACGCACCGATCAGGCCGGCGCTTTCATTGAGCTTGATCATGCCCTCGGGGTAGAGCAATACATGCCCCTTCTGCGCCGGCTCATACTGGAAACGATAGCCCGGGCGCCAGTTCGGCACCTGTTGACGGTCAAAACTCATAGGGCGATCCCCTTGTGCCAGGCGCGCTCGCCGGTGACGGTATGGTAGGGCGGGCGGTTCAGTTCATAGGCCATGGTCATGGCGTCGAGCATGGTCCACAGGATATCCAGCTTGAACTGCAGGATCTCCAGCATACGCTCCTGGCCCTGGCGGGTGGTGTAATGCTGCAGGGTGATCGCCAGGCCGTGCTCGACATCACGCCGGGCCTGGCCCAGGCGGGTGCGGAAGTATTCGTAGCCGGCTGGGTCGATCCAGGGGTAGTGCTGGGGCCAGCTGTCCAGGCGCGACTGGTGGATCTGCGGGGCGAACAGTTCGGTCAGCGAGCTGCTGGCAGCTTCCTGCCAGCTGGCGCGGCGGGCGAAGTTGACGTAGGCGTCCACGGCAAAACGCACGCCTGGCAGCACCAGCTCCTGGGAGCGCAGCTGCTCCGGGTCCAGGCCGACGGCTTGGCCCAGGCGCAGCCAGGCCTCAATGCCACCGTCCTCGCCCGGGGCGCCATCGTGATCGAGCAGGCGCTGGATCCACTCGCGACGCACTTCACGGTCCGGGCAGTTGGCCAGGATCGCGGCGTCTTTCATTGGAATGTTGACCTGATAGTAGAAGCGGTTGGCCACCCAGCCCTGGATTTGCTCGCGGGTGGCGCGGCCTTCGTACATCGCCACGTGGTAGGGGTGGTGGATGTGGTAATAGGCGCCCTTGGCGCGCAGGGCCTGCTCGAATTCGGCAGGGGACATTGGCAGTGCATCGCTCATTCAGCGGACTCCTGTTATGGCGAGGTCTCTGTAGGCGTGGGCTTGCCCCCGCGATCAAGGGCGAAGCCCTTGCCCTGTTCCGGCGTTTTGCCGGGGCTGGCCCTGTCGCGGCACGAGGCCGCTCCTACAAGGGGGCGGGCAGTACCCTTACAACTCGATACTCATGCCGTCGTAGGCGACTTCGACGCCCCGGCGCTGCACTTCGGCCCGCTCGGGCGACGCTTCGTCGAGGATCGGGTTGGTGTTGTTGATGTGGATGAGCACCTTGCGCTGGCGGGGGAAGCCATCCAGCACCTCAAGCATGCCGCCTGGGCCATTCTGCGCCAGGTGGCCCATCTCGCGACCGGTACGGGTACCAACGCCCCGACGCTGCATTTCATCATCCTCCCACAGCGTGCCGTCGACCAGCAGGCAGTCGGCGTCCTGCATCATCTGCAGCAGGCTGTCGTCGACCTGGCCCAGGCCCGGGGCGTAGAACAGCTTGCCGCCGGTACGCAGGTCTTCCACCAGCAGGCCAAGGTTGTCGCCCGGGTGCGGGTCGAAGCGGTGCGGCGAATAGGGCGGTGCGGCGCTGCGCAGGGGGAACGGGGTGAACCTGAGGTTCGGGCAGGCTGGGATGACGAAGCTGCCTTGCAGCTCGATACGGTTCCACACCAGGCCGCCGTTCCAGTGGCTGAGCATGTTGAACAGCGGGAAGCCGGTGGTCAGGTCCTGGTGGACCATGTCGGTGCACCAGACCTGGTGCGGGCAGCCTTCACGCAGACTGAGCAGGCCAGTGGTGTGGTCGATCTGGCTGTCGAGCAGAACGATCGCATCGATGCCGCTATCGCGCAGGGCGCGGGCCGGCTGCATGGGCGCGAAGGCCTGCAGCTGTGCGCGGATGTCGGGCGAGGCGTTGCACAGGACCCAGTGCTCACCGTCGTCGGACAGGGCAATGGACGACTGGGTACGTGCCGTGGCGCGCAGGGTGCCGTCGCGATAGCCCTTGCAGTTGACGCAGTTGCAGTTCCACTGGGGAAAACCGCCGCCGGCGGCGGAACCGAGGATCTGGATGTACATGGCCCCTCTCTGTGCAAAGCCGTATGCAGAAAACGAAAACGCCCCGGCGAACCGAGGCGTTGAAGCGCAGCGGTAATCAGCGGCTGGCGAAGTACATGGTGACTTCGAAGCCGATACGCAGGTCAGTGTATGCAGGTTTGGTCCACATGGGCGTTCTCCTTCCGGATGGGGTTGGGTTGGTCAGCTACTTGTTTGGCGCCGCCTGTCGAAGGAGGTTCCATTGGCTGAGATTGCGCTATCTTACAAGAAAAATTTGTACTGAAAGGTTAATTATTCGAAAAGTGCCATTGCAGTCTCCGTAACAATCCCTAGGAGTATCAGTGCCAGCGCTCATCGGGTGCCGGGCCATTGGCCAGGCACAGCCAGCCATGCTCGGCCGCGAGCAGGGCGTGCCGGAGGCCATCCAGCTGTGCTTGCGTTGTGTTCAGGATAGACCGCCGCGTGAGATCTAGGTCATCGGTTTGTGTCGCCAGGTATGTCTGCCATGCCCATTCGGCGACCTCGGCGTTGTCCATGGCGCTTTCCTCGAATTGCGTGGCCAGCGCCTGGCGCGCTTCGGTGGCCAACGGCAGTGCCTCTGCCATCAGTTGCAGCAGATGGCCAAGGATCTGCCCGTGGCTGGCGCTGGGTGACTGAACGCCGAAGAGCAGACCGCCGACCCCTTCGACCTGACGAAAGGCGCTGAACACGGCGTAACCGAGCTGCAGCTCGACGCGCAGGCGTTGGTAGAAGGGCCCTTGCAGCAGATGGGCGAGCAGCCGGCCTGCGGCTTGCGATGGCGCGGGCACGGGGCAGAACAGCAGCAGAGCGTGTTCATTGCCGTGGGCCTCTATTCGCTGCCACGTGCGACCCTTGAAGGGTTTGGGGGATGCAGGGTTGCTCGGCAGGCCCGGCAATGTTTTCAAGGTCGCTCCCAAGGCCGACTGTGCAGCCTTGTCGAAGCCCACCAGTAACCCGTACCGACGAGCGATTTGCCATACCTCGCCCGGCAGATGCGCTTTTGCAGGGGCGGGCTGGGTCATGTCCTGAACGATCTCGGGCAAGGCCTTGAGGAGCATGCGGATCGGGATCAGCTTGGGCTCCGGCGCGCAGGGCAGCGCATGGGGATTCATCGCGGCGGCCTCCAGCAGCGGCAGGGCTTCATCGAGCGTATGCACCACGGCATCCTGCAGCCCTGCGCAAGTGAGCTGCCAACGATTGCCAATGGCAGTGAAGCCCAGTTGTACTGAAGCGCGTTCGGCGCGTTCGATCAATGGCCGTAGCCTGTCCATGAGCACCGGCTGCAAGCGCCGGCTTGCAGTCGGCGACACATGCCATCGCAAGTAGAGCGCGGCGAACCGGCGCGATGCGGGCAGGCTGGTACTGATGGCCAGCCCCGTGGGCAACGGTACCTCCTCATGCTGGATAAGGGCGGGCTGGAACAACGGCTCGGCGGGAGGGAGTTGCCATTGACCGTGCGCGATTGCTGGAAGGCTGTGCAGCAATGCGCTGAATGCCTGCAAGCCTCGTTCGTCCAGCCCTTGGAAAGGCAGGTTCATGCTGTCCCGACGCGCCAGCTGCAGGGCGCTGGCCGCTTGTTCGCGGGTGGATTGCAGGCGAGCGAACAGCTCGTTCAAGCCCTGCGGATCTGCCTTGCGCAGGAAGCCTAGCCAGCCGTGCAACGAAGCTTGGATCTGCTCAGGTGGGGCGTTTTCGCTCAGTTGCAGGTACAGGGCCCAGAGCAGTTGACCGGCATGGGCGTACAGGGACTCGGCCTTGAAGCTCCGTAGCCAGCCTTGCCCGCGCAAGTAGCCCAGCCAGCCGCCGGCGCGATTGTCGCTGAGGCAGGCGTGCAACAGTTCTAAAGCCTGCTCGGCTGGCTGTGGCAGGCCCTCATGGGCGAACAGCAGGACCCATCTTCCGTTTAACGCCACCGGCTCGCCCAGCGGCTCCTCGAGCAGGGGTGGTGCAGGTGCTGCCATTGCGCGCTTGCCGCTTGGAAACAGCCCCCCGAAACGAGTGCCCAATACCTGCAATTCGTCCAGCGGTTGTGGGCCGCACAGGCTCAGGATTATCTGGCCGCCCTGGTAGTACGTCTGGTGGAACTGTCCAAGCGCCTGTTGAAACGCCGGGTCCTGGATAGGCAAGGTATACCGGTTGCCAGCTTGGAAACCGCGCAACGGATGATGGGCGGATACACGCTGAAGCAGGGCGAACTGCTGCTGGGCCTCGGGGCTGCGTGACCAGGCGATGAACTCCGCATGGATCACTTCCCGCTCACGGTGCTGGCGTTCGATACCCAGGTCGGGCTCGGCGAGCATCTGGCAGAGGCGCTCCAACCCTCCTGCCAGTGCGGCGGGCGGGACTTCGAAGAAGAAATCGGTGGTGCGTTCACGGGTGCTGGCGTTGACCTGGCCGCCCAAGCCCTGAACGTAGCGCATCAGGCCGTCTTCCAGGGGGTAACGGGCGTTGCCGAGGAAGAACAGGTGCTCCAGGAAATGCGCCAGACCAGGCCACCTGGCTGGGGCGTCATGGCTGCCGGCATGCACCCGCAGTGCTGCTGCTGCGCGCTTGAGGCGCGGGGCATGGCGCAGGGTGAGCTGCAAGCCGTTGGCGAGGGTGAGGTGGCGGGTGGTGTCTGGCATGGGGTAATGCTAACGCATTTGTCGGCCCAATCGCGGGACAAGCCCGCTCCCACACGGATTGCGTCCGGGCTTGCCCCGCGATTGGGCGGCCCAGCGGCCCGGGTTTCCTACAGAGATTGCTACCCGTTGTGGGAGCGGGCTTGCCCCGCGATTGGGCCGCATAGCGGCCCGGATCGATCTCACCCGTTACGCGAATGCAGCTCTTGCCGCAGATCCGTCAGGTAGGGAAACGCCGCGCGCCCGCGCACTACCCGCTCTCGATCCAGCTCCGCCAGCAGCACGTTCTCATCTCGCTCAGCCAGCGCCAACACGTCCCCATCCGGCCCGACGATGCTGCTCTGCCCGCAATACCGGATTTCACCCTCAGCGCCACAATAGTTGGCGTACACCAGGTAGCACTGGTTCTCCTGCGCCCGTGCCCGCACGGTGACCTGGCAGATGAAATCGTAGGGCTCCATGTTCGCGGTCGGCACCAGAATAAGCTCGGCGCCGGCCAGGGCCAGGCGACGCGCGTTTTCCGGGAACTCGATGTCGTAGCAGATCAGCATGCCGAGCTTCCAGCCGCCCAATTCGACCACCGGGAAGTGGTCGGGACCGGGGCTGAACATGGCACGGTCCAAGTCGCCGAACAGGTGAGTCTTGCGGTAGTTGCACAGGCTGCGACCCTGGGCGTCGATCAACTGCACGCTGTTGTAGATCGCGCCATCCTCGGCCCGTTCGGGGTAGCCGTAGACGATAGCGATGCGGTTGGCCTGGGCGATTTTCACCACCTCCATGGCCGACGCGCCATCATCGGCCTCGGCCAGGCGTTGCACGGCTTGCAAGCCAATGTTGTAGCCGGTCAGGAACATCTCCGGGCATACCAGCAACTGCGCGCCGCGGCCGGCTGCCAGCTGGGCCTGCTGGTGCAGGCGCTCAAGGTTGCCGGCGACGTCCAGTGGCCTGGGCGTGCCCTGGTAGAGAGCGATGCGCATGGTGCCTCCTTGTCTTCAGTCGGGCAGGGCGATCGGCCCGATCTCGTGGAAGACGTCACCTGGGCCTGGGTTCTCCGGGTGGGTCTTGCCACCGAAGTGGTTCATGATACCCCACACCGCGTTGAGCGAAGTCTGCACTGCCCCTTCCACCCAGGCCGGCGTCCAGGACACATCGTCGCCGGCGATGAAGATGCCGCGCTGCTCGGCCGGCATGTCCTGCTGCATGAAATGCGCGTACATGCGCTGGTTGTAGCGGTAGTGCCCTGGCAGTGCGCCCTTGAAGGCGCCGAGGAAGTACGGGTCGGCTTCCCAGGAGATGGTGATCGGGTCGCCGATGATATGGCCGGCGATATCGGTCTTCGGGTAGATCTTCTTCAGGGCGTCGAGGGCCAGCTGCACGCGTTTCTCGGTTGGGTGCGGCAGCATTTTCAGGGCGTCGCTCATCCAGGCGTAGGACAGGCAGATGACGCCAGGCTTATCGTCGCCGTTGTCGAACAGGTAGGTGCCGCGGGTCAGGCGATCGGTGAGCGTCATGCTCATCAGGTCGCGGCCGGTTTCCGGGTCCTTGTCCTTCCAGAACGGCCGGTCGACCATGACGAAGGTCTTGGACGACTGCATGTAGCGGGTGCGGTCCAGGGCCATCCACATCTTTTGCGAGAACAGCGACTCCTCGCAGTCGATCTGGGTGGTCAGCAGCCAAGTCTGGCAGGTGGCGAGCACGGCTGCATAGTGGCGGGTGTCACCCCAGTTGTCGGTGACCGCCAGGCTGCCGTCGCTGGCGCGGTGGATGCGCTTGACCCCGGCACGTGGTGCGCCGCCGTGCAGCGAGCTGAGGCTGGTGCCGGCCGGCCAGTGGGCGCAGCGTTCCGGCACGTGGCGCCAGATACCCTGCGGCACCTGCTCCACGCCGCCGACGACCAGGTGCTGGTGGTCGTCGCAGTTGGTCATCACCACACGGAAGATTTCCAGCATCGAGTTGGGGAAGTCCGAGTCCCAGCCGCCGGTGCCGAAACCCACCTGGCCGAACACTTCACGGTGCTGGAAGCTCAGCTTGGCGAACGAGCGCGAGGTAGCGACGAAGTCGTAGAAGGTGCGGTCATCCCACAGCGGTACCAGGGTGTTCCACAGCTCCTTGAGGCGCGGCACGTCGCGGTCGCGGATGGCCTGCTGGATATCGCCGAACTGGGCGCCGCTCTCCAGGGCATCGGCCCAGGCATCGGCCACTTCCTGGAACAGCGCCGGCAGGTCGGAGATCTTCTCGGCGTAGTAGGTCTGGCCTTCTAGGTCGATCACGGTGCTGCCCGAAGCTGGCGTCAGCGGGTTGGGGAATGGCTTGGTCTCAAGGCCCAGCTTGTCGACATAGTGGTAGAAGGCTGTGGACGAGACCGGGAAACGCATGCCGCCCAGCTCGGCGACGATGCCGTCGGTGCCGTTGAACGGCTGCGAACGCAGGCGCCCGCCCAGCTTCGAGGCCTCGTACACCACGGGCTTGAGGCCCAGCTTCATCAACTCGTAGGCCGCCACCAGGCCCGCGATGCCGCCACCGACGATAGCGACCTCCTCACCGTGGCGCTCGGCCGGGATGCTGCCCAGGCCGGCGGGGTGCTCCAGCCAGTCATCGAAGGCGAAGGGGAAGTCCGGGCCGAAGATGGTGATGGGTTTCTTGCCGTCGGCGGGATGGCGGTTGTTCTTGTTCATGTGATGACCTTGCCAGGGGCTGCGCAGGGGGCGGAGCCTGAGTATAGGAAATGCCTGGAGGCCATTTTAGGGAGTGGGGTGTTCGTAATTAAGGTGCAGAGTGGTGTCGTTGTGTGTGGAGAGTCGTCTAAATGTTCGGTCTCCTGTACAGATTGACGACCGCCATGAGCCTGCGCGTCAAACTCAGCCCGGCTGCCCGCGGTCTACCTTGCTGCTGAGAATGATGGAGGTGGTGGTCTTCTCCACCCCTTCCAGGCTGCCGATCTGATCGAGCAGTTGGTCCAGTTGCTCCGGCGAGTCGCTGCTCAGCCAGGCGACGTAGTCGAATTCGCCGCTGACCGCACACAACTGCTGCACCTGCCCCATGGCGGTAAGCCGGCGCACGATGTCTTTACCCGAGCGAGGTTGTGCCTTGATGCCCACATACGCTTGCAGGCCGCCGCCGATCAGGCGCTGACCCAGGCGCACGCCATAACCGGTGATGACCTTGCTCTTTTCCAGGCGCTCGAGGCGCGAGTTCACGGTCGTGCGGGCGATGCCCAATTGACGGGCGAGGGTGGCGACGCTTTCGCGCGCGTTGATCTGCAGCAGGGCGATCAACTGGCGGTCGATTTCGTCGAGGGCGATGGGGCGGATGTCGGACATGGTGGGTCTCGGCATTGGGTCCGCCAGACTATCTGTCGCTCGACTGGCTAGCAAGCGCGCGGTGGTGGTGGCATCTGGTAATGGCGCTTGGTTGAGTTTTGTTGTCGAGGTGCCTTTGATTCTTTGTGATATTGCATGTCCCCAGTATCATGCAGCCAATGCTTGCCACATTGAGGTGGCAGGAACGAGATTGAAAGGGGCCGTAGTGAGCAAGGTGCATTTTGATGTCGATGCGGTTTATTGCATCTCGCTGAAAGCGCGTAATGATCGACGTGAATTGTTCGAGAAAACCGTTTCCGCACTCATCGATAATCCTGTCATCTTCCATCTCGTCGAGAAAAACCAGGACCCGCAGCGTGGTTGTTACGAATCGCACCAGCAGCTTGCGCAACGGGCCCTGGACGAGGGCCTGGAGCGCGTCCTCATTTTCGAGGATGATGTAAAGCCCTATGCCTTGAAGGCCCGTCAGGTCCGCTGGATCAACTGCTTCCTGCGCACCCGTAGATTTCAGGCATTGCACCTAGGCTACAGCATGGGCTCGATCTGGCTGACTTGGTTTCCTTTCATCGCGCGTGGTCGCGTCGTGGCGTTGCATGCCTATATTCTTTCCCGAGAGGGCTGCCAGATCGTCGCGCAGGCGCCTTATGACGGCCAGCCGGTGGATGTGATGATCAAGAAGAAGGTCAAGCAACACTGTGCGTTTCCGATGATGTTTCGTCAGCATGCGGCATGTGTGACCGGTAGTGATTTAGAAACGGTCGTACGTAATGAAGACATCTGGTGGGAGCGGAATTGGGATAAGCATATTCGTTCGGCGCTCAAGAATCTGTGGCGGACAGTGTTGCGTCTGAGATTCTGATTTATAAGTCGTGGCTGAAGCGCAAGCGCTCGCACTTAGTGTTCTAGATAACTACGCTCGATTAAGGGTTTGGCGCGCTTCAGATCGGCGGGAGTACGCAGGCCATTGATGAGCTCGGCCCAGGTATTCAGCGCGCTATCTGGTAACGCGTACTTCGCCCGCCACCAGGCAGTCGCTCAATGCAACCCTTTTCCAGTAGGTCGCTCAGGTGACGGGTCGCGGTGGCTTTGGATACCTTGGCCACGGTTTGGTATTGAGCGGCGCTGATGCCGTTCTCGAAACCCCGTTCGCCGCCATCGAGTAGGCGGTTGAGCACTTTGACTTGCTCTGCCGATAGCGCTTGGTTGCGATGTGCCTGCCAGAAGCGCGCTTTCACCAGTACCCGATCTATTCGAGCAAGGGCTTGCTCCAGACTGTTGAACAACGTCGCAAGAAACCATTGCAGCCACGCGGTGATGTCCAGGGCGCCTTTCTGGCTGGCTTCGAGGATGCGGTAATAACCGGCACGGTCGTCGAGGATGCTCGAGGACATGGTGTAGAAACGAATGGTCTGCTGTTCGCCCTGAGCCAATGCCAGGTCGGTAATGGCGCGCGTGAGGCGACCATTGCCGTCATCGAAGGGGTGCAGGGTAACGAACCAGAAATGAGCGATGCCGGCGCGCAGAAAGGGGTCCAGGGTGGCATCGCTGCGGCTGCCCTCGAACCAGGCAAGAAAGTCGGCCAGTTGCGTTTCCAGTCCTGCGCGGGGAGGGGCTTCGAAATGGACGGTAGGGCGGTCGATTCGACCGGAAACCACCTGCATGGGCTCTTCGCCGCGCAGTGCGCCGATGTGTAATGGTCGTGTCAGCAGTTGGTCATCGCTGGGGAATAGCCAACGGTGCCATGTGAACAGTCGCTGTTCGTCTAGCGGTTGTTGATACGCAAAGGTGGCGTCGAACAGCAGTTCCGCCAAGCCTTCGGAGCGTGAGGTAGTGCGGCCTTCTTCGTTCAGCCCTAAGCGCCGTGCCAGTGATGAACGCACCGAGCCGACATTCAGTTGCTCACCCTCGATGGCTGAAGAGGTGACGATGTTTTGCAGCATGGTGTCCAGGCTGCTCTGCACTTCGGTGTCGCCTCCCACCGCGTCGAGCATGCCTAACAAGCGTCCCTGGACCTGAGCGCAAGCGCGCAGCAGCGGTGCAAGCGCTTCTGCTTGCCAGCTGAAGTGTGGCCAGTCGGGCCGTTGCCAGATCCAGAGCGGGTCGTTCATAAGGGGGCTTCGTCTGTGAGCCGATTAGCGAGCCTATTCGGCTCATATGATGAGCCGATAATGCCGGCTAATCGGCTCACTGTCTAATTTGAAGCCCGATCGTTTGGCTTTCCGGATGATAGGACTCTGTTGTCTTTCTTCGTCGGCGAATGCGTTTTGACTTGAGCTTGATCGCGGGCCGCCGTGGACACATTGTGGATGCTTGCCCGTTTGTGAAAAGGCTATATCCGCGTAAATGTGAGGCCGCAAAAACGGCAAAGCCGCGCATTAGCGCGGCTTTAAGGTTGGTGGGCCCACACGGACTCGAACCGTGGACCAAAGGATTATGAGTCCTCTGCTCTAACCAACTGAGCTATAGGCCCCAGAGGTGGCGGGGATTATAACGAGGGTTTGAGGTGGGTGCCATCTGAAAGATCTGATAGTGCTATACGAAGAAAGGTCGCTGCGAATTCCTCCGGGGGCAGGGGCGGGCTGACGATGTAACCTTGGATCTGCTCGCAGCCTTCGATGGCCAGGAAGCGTTGCTGGTCTTGGTTCTCGACGCCCTCGGCGATGATGGTCAACTGCATGCTGCGGCCCAGGGCGATGATCGCGCGGGTGATGGCGGCGTCGTGAGGGTCGTCGGGCAGGCCGCGGATGAAGGATTGGTCGATCTTGAGGATGTCCAGCGGCAAGCGCTTGAGGTAGCTCAGCGACGAATAGCCCGTGCCGAAGTCGTCGATGGCCAGTTGCACGCCCAGGTCCTTGAGCTGATGAAGGATGGCCAGGGCTTCCTCGGCCTGGCTCATGATGAAGTTCTCGGTGATTTCCAGTTGCAGGTCGCCGGCCTTGAGTTGGTATACCTTGAGCAGGTGTTCGATGCGCCTGGCCAGGCTCGGTTGGCGTAACTGGGCGCCGGCGAGGTTGATCGACAGGGGGCCGAACGGTTTGTAGAGGGCCTTCCAGGTGAACATCTGACGGCAGGCCTGCTCCATTACCCAATCGCCCAGTTGCAGAATGGTGCCGTTCTCCTCGGCCAGGTGGATGAACTGTTCCGGCGGCACCTTGCCGAAGGTTGGGTGGCGCCAGCGAACCAGGGCCTCGGCGCCTACCAGGCTCTGGGTCTTGAGGCTGAACTTGGGTTGGAAGCACAAGCTCATTTCGTTGCGCTCGATGGCGCGGCGCAGTTCGTGTTCCAGGGCGATACGCTCGCTGGCCTGGGCGGTGAGGTCGCGAGTATAGGCTTCGACGCGGTTGCGGCCCTTGGCCTTGGAGCGATACATGGCCGCATCGGCGTTGCGGATGAGGCTGGCGACGTCGCTGCCGTCCTGTGGATAAAGGCTGATGCCGATGCTCGCGCTGGTGAAGAACTCATGCTCGCCGGCCTGGAAAGGGGCATGGAAGCAGGCCAGCAACTTGTTGGCGATGGCGTTGGCATCGCTGGGGCGATGCAGGCCGGGCAGGAGGATGATGAATTCGTCGCCGCCCAGGCGGGCCACGGTGTCGAGGTCGCGCACCTGTTCCTTCAGGCGGTGGGCGATGCCTTTGAGCAGTAGGTCGCCCACGGGGTGGCCGAGGCTGTCGTTGATGTGCTTGAAGCGGTCCAGGTCGAGGAATAGAACCGCGCCCTGACGGTTGGCTTCCTGGGGGCAGGTAAGGGCGGCCAGCAGCCGGTTTTCGAACAGGGCGCGGTTGGGCAAGCCGGTGAGGGGGTCGTGGTGGGCCTGGTAGTCGAGCTTGGCCTGGGCAAGCTTGAGGCTGGAGATGTCGGCGAACACGGCGACGAAGTGGGTGATTTCATGCTCGCGGTTGCGCACGGCGCTGATGGTCAACCAGCCAGGGTAGAGCTCGCCGTTCTTGCGCTTGTTGTAGATCTCGCCCTGCCAGTGGCCTTCTGCGGTGAGCTGGTGCCACATGGCGGCGTAGAACGCGCTGTCGTGTTGGCCGGAGGCAAGCAGGCGCGGGGTTTGCCCGAGGGCTTCGATTTCGCTGTAGCCGGTGATTTCGCTGAAGGCGCGGTTCACCGCGCTGATGCGTTGCTCCGGGTCGGTGATCAGTACGCCTTCTGCGGTGTTCTCGAACACGGTGGCAGCCAGTTGCAGTTTTTCCTGCATCAGGTTGCGCTCGGTGATGTCTCGGACGATGGTGAGCATGCAGTCGGTGCCGGCGATCGGCAGCGGCCGGGCTGACAGCTCGCACAGGCGGATCTGTCCGTCACTGCGGCGAATGTGGCAACTGAAGTCGCGCACGAAGCCGTCACGCTGGAGCTGGTCGACCAGGCGCTTGCGTTCGTTGAGGTCGACCCAAATGCCCAGGTCGAGGGAGGTCTGGTCGCTGGCGGGGTTGATGTCGTAGCCGGTCAGGCGGCAGAAGCCTTCGTTCACCTCCAGCAACAGGCCATCGCTCTGGCGCGACAGCAGCAGGCCGTCGGGGGAGGCGTGGAACGCCTTGGCGAACTTCTCCTCGGAGGTTTGCAGTTGTTGCTGGGTTTCCTTCAGCTGGCTGATGTCCCGCACGGCCACTACCAGCGCCCGGGTGCCGTCGAGTTCGAACGTTTCGGCGGAGATCAGGCCGGTGAACATCTGGCCGTTGCTGCGTCGGAATTTGGTCTCCAGATTACGGATGGCGCCACGCTGCAGGCGCTCCAGCAGGGCGGCCCCGGCACCCGCGACGGCCCAGAGGTCCAGTTCGGTGGCGGTGCGACCGATCACCTGGCTCGGGCTCAGGCCGATCTGTTCTTCGAAGGCTTCGTTGACTTCCAGCAGGCAGCCGTCGCTGTGTCGGGCGATTACCAGGATGTCCGGGCATTGTTGGAACACCGAGGCGAATTTCTGCTCCGACAGGCGCAGGGCATCTTCGGTGCGTTTGGTTTCGCTGATGTCGATCATCAGGCCACGCAGCAGCGGGCGGTGCCCGTGTTCGATCATGCTGACAATATTGCGCACCCACAGAGCCTGGCCATCGGCGCGGATCACCCGGTAGTCGAGACTGTGGTCGCGCCCGGCGGCGGTCTCGCTGTCGCAGAAGGCCTGGGCCCAGAGTGCATCCTCAGGGTGCAGGATGCTGCGCCAGAACCCCGGCTTGAGCCAATCGCCCAGCGGGTAGCCGAGCAGGTCCTCGGCATGGGGTGAGACATAGCTGTAGGTAAAATCGTTGGCATCGGCCTCCCAGGCGATGGCGGACAGGCTTTCGACCAGGCTGCGGTAGTGGTATTCGCTGCTGCGCAGTTCCTGCTCGAGGGCGATACGCCGGGAGATTTCCGAGCTCAGCCGCCGGTTGATACGGATCACCACGGCGAGGATGGCCATGAGCAGCAAGACTGCGGGCAAGCCATAGAGCAGCATGTCACTCCAGAACGAGCGTTGGTCGACGACATTGCCGACCCAGCGCTGCTGGATCTGGCTGATTTCGCCGGGGCTCATGTCGGCCATGACCTTGTCGAGAATGCCGACCAGGACCTTGTTGCCCCTGGGTGCGGCCATCGCCAACTGGTAGCGGTAGGGCGTCTCGCCACTGACGTACAGGCCATCCAGCTTGAGCTGGCGCAGGGCCCAGATGCTCGAGGCGAGGTCGCCGACCACGGCGTCGACCTCGTCGGTGGCCAGGGCCTGGAGAGAGGAGCTGACGTTGGGCAATGCGACGAGGTTCAGGTCCGGGTGATGCGTGCGCAGCAGCTCGTGGGGCGCATAGTTCTCCACCACGGCGACCTTGAGGCCATACAGGTCCTTGAGTGTGCGGGGTTGCGGCCCACCCTCATGAGCGAGAATGACAATGGGAAAATCCAGGTAGGGGCGGGTGAAGTACAGGTAGTTCTGGCGTTCCGGGGTCGACATGATGCCTGGAAGCAGGTCCAGGCGGCTTTCCCTGGCTTGCTGCAGGATTTCGGTCCAGCTCCTGGGTTCGATAGGCTCGAGCACGATGCCCAGGCGTTCCTGGATCAGGGCGATGTAATCGGCGGCCAGTCCCTGGTAGCGGCCCTCCTGGTCGCGGAACTCGAAAGGTGGCCAGGTGGCGTCTATACCCAGGCGTAGTTGGGGGTGGGCGCCGAGCCAGGCTTTCTCTTCATCCGTCAGGGTCAAGGCGCCGGCCGTTGTGGTCCAGGCGAGCAGGATCGACAACAGAATGGCCGGCACAAAGGACATAGCGGCCTCTCGTTCAAGGGGTATGAAACGAGTGTAGACGGGCAAAGCGCGACGGGTGATTCAGGCTTGCGGGTCAATCATCGCGGCGCCTGCAGTTGCAGGGCGCAATGGCTGAAAAGAAAAACCCCGGCCTGGGCCGGGGTTCGTCATCACTCGTCGAGGAAGGAGCGCAGATGCTCGCTTCGCGTCGGGTGGCGCAGCTTGCGCAGCGCCTTGGCCTCGATCTGACGGATCCGCTCACGGGTCACGTCGAACTGCTTGCCGACCTCTTCGAGGGTGTGATCGGTGTTCATGTCGATGCCGAAACGCATGCGCAGCACCTTGGCTTCGCGTGCGGTCAGGCCCGAGAGCACGTCACGGGTGGCTTCCTTGAGGCTTTCGACCGTGGCCACGTCAATCGGGGACTGCATGGTCGAGTCCTCGATGAAGTCGCCCAGGTGCGAATCTTCGTCGTCACCGATCGGGGTTTCCATGGAGATCGGTTCCTTGGCGATCTTCAATACCTTGCGGATCTTGTCCTCAGGCATTTCCATGCGCTCGCCCAGCTCTTCCGGGGTCGGTTCGCGGCCCATTTCCTGCAGCATCTGGCGGGAAATACGGTTGAGCTTGTTGATCGTCTCGATCATGTGCACCGGGATACGGATGGTGCGTGCCTGGTCGGCGATCGAACGGGTGATCGCCTGGCGGATCCACCAGGTGGCATAAGTCGAGAACTTGTAGCCACGACGGTATTCGAACTTGTCCACCGCCTTCATCAAGCCGATGTTGCCCTCCTGGATCAGGTCCAGGAACTGCAGGCCACGGTTGGTGTATTTCTTGGCGATGGAGATCACCAGACGCAGGTTGGCCTCGACCATTTCCTTCTTGGCGCGGCGGGCCTTGGCCTCGCCGATCGACATGCGACGGTTGATTTCCTTGATTTCGGCGACGGTCAGGCCGGTCTCGGTCTCGAGGTCGATCAGCTTCTGCTGGCAGGCGACGATGGCGGCGTCCTTTTCACCCAGGGCGGCAGCCCACTTGGTGTTGCGCTTGGCCAAGTCGCCGGACCAGGTCTGGTCGGTCTCGTTGCTCGGGAACAGGCGCAGGAAGTCGGCACGCGGCATGCGGGCATCACGCACGCACAGCTGCATGATGGCGCGTTCCTGAGCGCGCAGGCGCTCCAGGGCGCTGCGCACGCGCTCGACCAGGGCGTCGAACTGCTTGGGCACCAGCTTGATCGGCATGAACAGGTCTGCCAGGGCTTGGAGGGCTTCGACGCTCTCCTTGCCGCTGCGGCCGTGCTTCTTCAGGATCTTGCCGGTGGCCTGGAGCTGGTCGGCGACGGCGCCGAAACGCTGACGGGCAACTTCCGGATCCGGGCCGCTTTCGCCCTCGTCCTCGCTGTCGTCACCGCTTTCTTCGCTGTCTTCCTCTTCGTCTTCCTCTTCCTTGGCAGCCGCGGCCTTGGCGCCAGGGATCGGCACTTCCTCGGTCGGGGCGGCGATGTTGTCGTCAGGGTCGATGTAACCGCTGAGGACATCGGACAGACGGCCACCTTCGGTGGTGACGCGGTCGTATTCGCTGAGGATATAGTCGACAGTACCCGGGAAATGGGCGATGGCGCCCATGACTTCGCGAATGCCTTCCTCGATGCGCTTGGCGATTTCGATCTCGCCTTCGCGGGTCAGCAGCTCGACGGTACCCATTTCGCGCATGTACATGCGCACCGGGTCGGTCGTGCGGCCGATATCGGTTTCAACTGCCGCCAACGCTGCGGCAGCTTCTTCGGCTGCGGCTTCGTCGGTGTCGGCTTCCGCCAACAGCAGGGCATCCGCATCCGGAGCACTCTCGAATACGTTGATCCCCATGTCGTTGATCATGCGGATGATGTCTTCCACCTGTTCCGGATCTGAAATATCCTCAGGCAGGTGGTCGTTGACCTCCGCGTAAGTCAGGTAGCCCTGCTCACGACCGCGGGTGATCAACTCTTTGATACGAGATTGCTGTTGCGCTTTTCCGGACATAACACCCTATCCACTGAAGGTCTTGGCGGGCAAAAAACAAGCCGAGGATTATACCCGAGCATGGACCTCACGCGCCAGATGAGGTCGGGGTTTGTGCGGGAACATTCCGGCTCAGCAGGGCAAGGAGCTGCGATTTTTCCTCGCTGCTCAACTCGCTTTGACGTGCTTTCCTGAGCAGATGTTCCAGGCTGCGCTCGCGTTGGCGGGCGGACAAACTAGTTATAGTGTCGAAAAACTGTTGTTCAAGGTTGTCGGCATCGATCAACCATTCCTTTTCCGCCAGGGCCCGCAGCAGGCGGCCTTGTTCGGTGCCGTGCCAACGCGCGATCAACTGCATTGAGCTTAGCTTAGGATTCTTCTGCGCGGCTTCGATCAAGGCCACCAGCAGCTGGCTGTAGAGGTGGTCTTCGTCGGCGAAGTGGCTGGCATCTTCCACCTTTCCGGCCAGCAGCGGGTAATGCAGCAGGGTGCGCAGGGCCGACAATGTCGGCGGCTCCACCGGTGCGGGCACCCTGGGTGGCGCTTCGCCGCGCTGGCCGTCACGCTGCCAGGGCTTGCCGCCTTTCTTGTCCCAGGGTTTGCCATCCCATTGTTTCTTGCCGCCTTTGTTCGGCGTCCATGGGCGCTGCTCCTGCTGGGCAGGTGCATAGTCGTGCAGGTGCGCTTCGCCGTAGTCAGGGGTGTAGCTGGCCATGGCGTCGTAGTCATAGCCGGGGTCGTAATCCGGGGTGCTGGGTGCCGGTGCGTGCTGAGCCAGCTGTTCGACCTGCTGAGGGTCGAGCCCGGTGATTTCCTTCAGGCGGTTGCGCATCAGCTGGCGCAGGTTGGCGCCGGGGATCTTTTCGATCAACGGTGCGGCCAGGGTCGCCATGTGCGCCTTGCCTTCCAGCGAGCGCGGGTCGGCTTCGTTGCCCAACTGCTCGAAGAAATAGTCGGCCAGCGGTTGGGCGTGCTGGTTGATGCGGGCCATGAAGGCATCGGTGCCTTCGGCGCGGACCAGGCTGTCCGGGTCCTCGCCCTCGGGCAGGAACAGGAAGCGGGCACGGCGGCCGTCCTGCAGGCTGGCCAGCGTGGACTCCAGGGCGCGCCAGGCAGCCTTGCGGCCGGCCTGGTCGCCATCGAAGCAGAACAGCACGCTCGGCACCACGCGGAACAAACGCTTGAGGTGCTCTTCGCTGGTTGCCGTACCCAAGGTCGCTACCGCATTGCGCAGGCCTTGCTGGGCCAGGGCGATGACATCCATGTAACCCTCGACCACGATGATCTCGTCGAGGTTGCGGTTATGCTTGCGCGCCTCGTACAGGCCGTAGAGCTCTTGGCCCTTGTGGAACACCGGGGTTTCCGGGGAGTTCAGGTACTTGGGCTTGTCGTCTCCCAGGACTCGTCCGCCGAATGCGATGACCCGGCCACGGCTGTCGCGGATGGGAAACATCACCCGGTCACGGAAGCGGTCGTAGCGCTTGCCGCTCTCGGCGTTTTCAATCAGCAGGCCTGCGTCGATCATCACCTTTTGTTGCAGGCTGTCTGCGCCCAGGTGCTTGAGCAGGTTGTCCCAGCCCGGCGGGGCGAAGCCCAGGCCGAAGTCGCGAGCGATTTCGCCGGAGAGGCCGCGGCCCTTGAGGTAGTCCACCGCTGCCTTGCGGGTCGGGTGCCCGCGCAGGGCCTGGCGATAGAACTCGGCGGCGGCTTCCAGCAGCGGGTAGAGGGGCGAGTCGGTGGGTTGACGGGGCTTCTGCCCGCGGCGGCCTTCTTCTCGGGGGACTTCCATGCCGGCGGCCCGGGCCAGTTCCTCGACCGCCTGGGGGAAGTCCAGGTTGTCGTGGTCCATGACGAAACCGAGCGCGTTGCCGCCGGCACCGCAACCGAAGCAGTAGTAGAACTGCTTGTCGGGGCTGACGGTGAAGGAGGGTGTTTTCTCCTTGTGGAACGGGCAGCAGGCGGAAAGGTTCTTGCCGGTCTTCTTGAGCTGGATGCGCGAGCTCACCACATCGACGATGTCGGTGCGGTTGAGAAGGTCGTCAATGAAGCTTTGGGGAATCAGCCCGGCCATGGCAGTCTCATCATCTGGCAGCTGGCAAGTCTAATCGCTACGCGCCGGTTGAGGGCGAGCAGTTGATGCGGGAAGTGTGAGGAAGAGTGTGCTCGTCAGCCACGAATGGCTCGTCAGTCAGGACGCGCACGACTGGTCGAGGACCAGCTCTGACGTGTTCAGGCAGGTTGCCCATGCGCTGTTGCGAAGGGCACCTCTGGCCGAGGCCGGAGGTTTGAAACAACTGCTGCCATTAGCCCGGCACGAGGCCGGGCGGGCAGAAGCTTTGCGTTGAACGCCTGTATCAGTACAGACGAACGGCGCGGCGCTGTTCGCGCTGAACCTTCTTGGCGTGACGCTTTACAGCGGCAGCGGCTTTGCGCTTGCGCTCGGCAGTCGGCTTCTCGTAAAACTCGCGGCTACGAACTTCAGCCAGTACACCGGCTTTTTCGCAGGAGCGCTTGAAACGACGCAGAGCTACGTCGAAGGGTTCGTTCTCTTTAACTTTGACGGCTGGCATCCAGGGCTACCTTAATTCATTACCGGGGTAGACGTGCTCCTGGCAAAACAAAAGGTGTGCTGGAGAACGTCGGTTTTCAAGGGTTGCGGATGTTAACCCTTAGCTGGCCGGAATGCAAAGCCTCTGATCGAAAACCGCTGGTCGGCATGTGGTACGGAGACTATCATGCGCGCCTTCGAATTCAGCCTCCACAAGGCACGGACCCATGCTAGTACTGGGATTGGAAACATCCTGCGACGAAACTGGCGTCGCATTATACGACAGCGAACGCGGCCTGCTGGCCGACGCGCTGTTCAGCCAGATCGACCTGCACCGCGTCTATGGCGGCGTCGTGCCGGAGCTGGCCTCGCGTGATCACGTCAAGCGCATGCTGCCCCTGATTCGCCAGGTGCTGGCCGAGGCCGGCTGCGTCGCCACCGAGATCGACGCCATTGCCTACACGGCCGGCCCTGGCCTGGTCGGCGCCCTGCTGGTCGGCGCTTCGTGCGCCCAGGCACTGGCGTTCGCCTGGGACATCCCGGCGATCGGTGTGCACCACATGGAAGGCCACCTGCTGGCGCCCATGCTCGAGGAAACGCCACCGGAGTTTCCGTTCGTCGCTTTGTTGGTGTCCGGCGGCCACACCCAACTGGTGCGGGTCGACGGCATCGGCCAGTACGAATTGTTGGGCGAGAGCCTGGACGATGCGGCGGGCGAGGCATTCGACAAGACGGCCAAGCTGATCGGCCTGAATTACCCAGGCGGGCCCGAAATCGCCCGCCTGGCCGAGCAGGGCGTGCCCGGACGCTTCGTGTTCCCGCGGCCGATGACCGACCGCCCCGGTCTGGAATTCAGCTTCAGCGGCCTCAAGACCTTCGCCCTGAACACCTGGCAGCAATGCCGCGATGCCGGTGACGACAGCGAGCAAACCCGTTGCGACCTGTCCCTGGCATTCCAGCAGGCGGTGGTGGAGACTCTGACCATCAAGTGCAAGCGCGCCCTCAAGCAGACCGGCCTCAAGCGCTTGGTCATCGCCGGCGGCGTGAGCGCCAACAAGGCCCTGCGGGCCTCGCTGGAAAGCATGCTGGCCAGCCTCAAGGGCAACGTGTACTACGCGCGGCCGAAATTTTGCACCGACAACGGCGCCATGATCGCCTACGCCGGTTGCCAGCGTCTGCTGGCCGGGCAGCGCCAGGACCTTGCCATCGCCGTGCAGGCGCGCTGGCCGATGGAGCAACTGCCAGCGGTGTAACGCTGGCTTGTAAGGTCAGAAATGCCGTTCGCGACCGGCAAACAGGTCGCGTAGATTGCTGCGATGGCGCCAGACGATGAGTACCGTGAGCACGGTGATCGGCAACAGCGCCTCCGGCTCGCGCCAGGCTAGCAAGGGCAGGGTCAGCGGGGTGGCGATCAGCGCAGCCAGGGAGCTGGTGCGGGTGAGGTAGAAGGTCAGCAGCCAGGCGGCGATGGCCAGCAGCGCGGCGGGGAAGTACAGGCCCATGAGCATGCCGGCCGCGGTCGCCACGCCCTTGCCGCCCTTGAAGCAGAAGTACAGCGGGAACAGGTGGCCGATCACCGCGCAGAGGCCGACCCAGGCTTGCTCCTGTAGGCCCAGGCCGGCCAGTTGGGCCAGCAGTACGGGCAACAAGCCCTTGCACAGGTCGCCCAGCAGGGTCAGGATCGCCAGCTTGCGGCCTGCCAGGCGTAGCATATTGGTTGCGCCGGCGTTGCCCGAGCCACTGGAGCGCGGGTCCGGGCTGCCGCTGAGGCGGCTGAGGACGATGGCGAAGGACAGAGAGCCGAGCAGGTAGGCAAGCAGCGCCAATAACCAAAACATGCTAACTATTCCGGGCGAGGACGCCCTGATTCTAACGGCGCCAGTCGCCCTTGTCGTGCTGTGGAGAGAAGTGCTTGGACAGAGTGTTCATCGAAGGCCTGGAAGTCGATACCGTTATCGGTGCCTATGACTGGGAGCGGGATATTCGCCAGTGCCTGCGCCTGGACCTGAGTTTCGCCTGGGACAACCGCCCGGCGGCTGCCGGTGATGACCTGGCACTGGCCCTGGACTACGCCAGTGTTTCGGCACGCGTCCAGGCGTTCGCCGAGCAGGCCCGCTTCGAGCTGGTGGAAACGTTCGCCGAGCGCCTGGTCGCGGTGCTGATGGAAGAATTCAACATTCCGTGGGTGCGTCTGAAGCTGACCAAGCCGGGCGCCGTACCGGCGGCCCGTGGCGGTGTTGGCGTGGAGATCGAGCGCGGATGTCTTTGAGCACGGTTTACTTGGGGCTGGGCAGCAACATCGACCGTCAGGCGCATCTGTGCGCCGGGCTCGATGCGCTGGCGGGCTTCCTGCAAGGCATGCGCTGCTCGCCGGTGTTCGAAAGCCAGGCGGTGGGCATCAAGAGCGGGCCGTTCTACAACCTGGTGGTGACCGGGCAGACCGACCTGCCGCTGCTGGAACTGGATCGCCGGCTCAAGTTCATCGAAGCCGACAACGGCCGCTATGCGCCGGATCGCAAGGGCTTGCCGCTGGACATCGACGTGCTGATGTATGACGACCTGCTGGGTACTTTCGATGGCTTGGTGCTGCCCAGGGCCGAGATTCTCAAAAATGCGTTCGTGCTCTGGCCGTTGTCGTTGATCGCGCCGCACCTGGTGCACCCGGGTGTGGGCAAACCCATGGCGCAACTGTGGCAGGAAGCAAGCATCGACCAGGTGCTGGCGCCGGTGCCGTTCGAATGGCGCGGGTTGCAGCTGACCCGGATTTAGTGGTTGCCCGGGCTGGCCCATCGCGGGGCAAGCCCGCTCCCACAGGGGGCGGCGCTAGCCGCTTGTTCTCTGCGCGACAGCGCAGCCCGAAGGGCTGGGTAATCTCCCACAGAGGTCAGCGCTTGCCACTGAAGGGCAGAGTGATCTCCCACAGATATGGACTGCCCCCAGGTACAGCGAATAATTTGGGCCTTGTGGGAGCGGGCTTGTCCCGCGATGGTGCGCCGCAGTGCTAGGCGCGGTCCTGGTAGGCCTGGAGCGCTTTCAGGCGCTCATCCTTGAGTGCCTCGCCCAGTGCCTGCCCTGTCAGGCCTTTGTCCACCAGACCTTTCACATCGACGCCTTTGGCCACGGACGCCGCGCCCCGTAGGTAATCGGCCTGTGGATAAGCCTGGTTTTCCCACCGACCGCGCGCATCCATCTCACAGGCTGCGATGAAATCCTCGAAGCGTTGTGGCCGACGGTACACGTCGAATTTCTGCAACAGGTTCAGCAAGGCGACAGCGCTCAGGGTTTGGGCGCGATGGCACAGCGACTGGTTCTCGGCGACCAGCGCCGCCAGCTCCTGGCATTCCCGCGGTGCCTTGAAGCGCTGGTTGAGCGCCTTGACCTGGTTCAGGTCATCCAGCCCATGCAGCAGGCAGGCCCAGCGCACGCTCAATGCCAGCTGCGCCTGGGCCGCGTGCTGCAATGCCGCCAACGGGTCAGCTCCGGGTTTGTCCAGGAGGGCGTCCAGCTCCGGCATCAATTCGTTGAGTGCATTGCAATCGCGCAACACCTGGACGAACACCTGGGGCTGGTCTTCCATCAGCGCGCGCTCGATTTCCTTCCAGCTGCGTTCGGCGGTCAGTGCCTGCAGCTCGCCTGAGGCACTGATTTGGCGCATCAGCTCGAGGGTGGCGTCGGCGACATGAAACCCCAGCGGTGCATAGCGCGCGGCGAAGCGGGCAACACGCAAGACTCGCAGAGGATCTTCTGCGAACGCGGGGGAAACATGGCGAAGTATGCGCTGATCGAGGTCCGCCTTGCCGTTGTAGGGGTCGCATAGGGTGCCATGCTCATCTTCGGCCATGGCATTGATGGTCAGGTCCCGGCGAATCAGGTCTTCTTCGAGGGTGACCTCGGGGCTGGCATGGAAGGTGAAACCGCCATAGCCGCGTCCACTCTTGCGCTCAGTGCGCGCCAGGGCATATTCCTCGCCGGTATGGGGATGAATGAATACGGGAAAGTCAGCCCCGACCGGGCGATAGCCCAAGGCTTGCATCTGTTCGACGGTGGCGCCGACCACCAGCCAGTCGATATCGCTGACCGGGCGCCCGAGCAAGCGGTCGCGCACGGCGCCACCGACTTTGTAGATCTGCATGTGAAAACCTCCATTACTGCCGACAGGATACCCTGTCGGCGGCGATGGAGGGCTGCCTGCTCTACAGGTGATGCACCACGGCCAGGTCCATGCGGCCGTACTCGCCCGCTTCGTTCTGCTCGCCTCGCGGGGGCATGTGGTGGGTTTTCATGACCTGGTCGCCCTGGACGGTTTCCAGGTGGATATCGAAGCCCCACAACCGATGCAGGTGCCGAAGCACTTCCTCGGTAGAGTCGCCCAGCGGTTTGCGGTTGTGTTGCTGGTGGCGCAGGGTCAGGGAGCGGTCGCCGCGGCGGTCGATGCTCCAGATCTGCACGTTGGGTTCGCGGTTGCCCAGGTTGTACTGGGCGGCCAATTGTTCGCGGATGATGCGGTAACCGGCTTCGTCGTGGATCGCCGGTACCAGCAGGTCATCGCGCTGGTCATCGTCCAGGATGCTGAACAGCTTCAGGTCGCGGATCACCTTCGGTGACAGGTACTGCAGGATGAAGCTTTCGTCCTTGAAGCTGCTCATGGCGAACTTGATGGTGGAAAGCCAGTCGCTGCCGGCGATATCGGGGAACCAGCGTCGGTCTTCTTCGGTGGGGTTCTCGCACATGCGGCGGATGTCGGTGTACATGGCGAAGCCCAGGGCATAGGGGTTGATGCCGCTGTAGTAGGGGCTGTCGAAGCCCGGCTGGTACACGACGCTGGTGTGGGATTGCAGGAATTCCATGATGAAGCCGTCGGTCACCAGGCCCTCGTCGTACAGGTCATTCATCAGGGTGTAGTGCCAGAACGTGGCCCAGCCTTCGTTCATCACCTGGGTCTGGCGTTGTGGATAGAAATACTGGGCGATCTTGCGCACGATGCGCACCACTTCCCGTTGCCAGGGTTCGAGCAAGGGGGCGTGCTTTTCGATGAAATACAGGATGTTTTCCTGAGGTTCAGCGGGGAAGCGTACATCATCGCGTTCGTTGCCTTTTTCCGAGCCCTTGGGAATGGTACGCCACAGGTCGTTGATCTGGCGCTGCAGATGTTCCTCGCGCTCCTTCTGCCGGCGGCGTTCTTCCTCGGCGGAGATGGGGTAGGGGCGCTTGTAGCGGTCCACGCCGTAGTTCATCAGGGCATGGCAGGAGTCGATGAGGTCCTCGACGGCATCGATGCCGTGGCGCTCTTCGCATTGAGCGATGTACTGCTTGGCGAATACCAGGTAGTCGATGATCGAGCTGGCGTCCGTCCAGGTGCGGAACAGGTAGTTGCCCTTGAAGAAACTGTTATGGCCGTAGCAGGCATGGGCGATCACCAGTGCCTGCATGCACATGGTGTTCTCTTCCATCAGGTAGGCGATGCAGGGGTCGGAGTTGATCACGATTTCGTAGGCCAGGCCCATCTGGCCACGGCTGTAGGACTTCTCCGTGCTGAGGAATTGCTTGCCGTAGGACCAGTGGTGATAGCCCAGCGGCATGCCGACGGATGCGTAGGCGTCCATCATCTGCTCGGCAGTGATCACTTCGATCTGGTTGGGGTAGGTATCCAGGGCGTAACGCTCGGCCAGGCGGCTGATTTCGCGGTCATAGGCCTGGATAAGCTCGAACGTCCACTCGGACCCGGTGGAAATGGGCTGGCGTCTCTGCTCTCTGGCGGTCATGTGGCTAACCTGCGCTGGAAGAGTTCACGGAAGACCGGGTAGATATCACCGGCCGATACCAACTGCTGTTGGGCGAAGGTGTCGGGGAAGGCTTCGCCGATGCGCTCGTATTCGTACCACAGCGCCTGATGCTCGCGAGGGGTGATCTCGACGTAAGTGTAGTACTGCACATGGGGCATGATCTGCTTGGAGAGGATTTCACGGCAGATCGGCGAATCGTCGTTCCAGTTGTCGCCATCGGAGGCCTGGGCGGCATAGATGTTCCAGTCACTGGCCGGGTAGCGATCGGCCATGATCTCCTGCATCAGCTTGAGTGCACTGGACACGATGGTGCCGCCGGTCTCGCGGGAATAGAAGAATTCTTCCTCGTCCACTTCTCGGGCGCTGGTGTGGTGGCGGATGAAGACCACCTCGATGCGGTCGTAGTTTCGCTTGAGGAACAGGTACAGCAGGATGAAGAAGCGCTTGGCGATGTCCTTGGTGGCCTGGGTCATCGAGCCCGAGACGTCCATCAAGCAGAACATCACCGCCTTGGAGCTCGGGTTGGGCTGTTTGACCAACAGGTTGTACTTCAGGTCGAAGGTATCGAGGAAGGGCAGGCGGTTGATACGTGCCTTCAGGCGCTCGATCTCGGCTTCGGTCGCCTGGATATCGGTGAAGTTGTCCGGCTCCTCGACCTTCAGGCGCGCAAGCTCGGCCTGGGCTTCGCGCAACAGGGCGCGGCTGCTGCCGGTCAGGGCTATGCGCCGGGCGTGGGCCGAGCGCAGGGTACGGACGATGTTGATGCGCGACGGGTTGCCTTCGTTGGCGATACCGGCACGCACGGTCTTGAAGGTGTCGGCCCCGGTGAGGTGACGTTTCACCAGGTTGGGCAGCTCCAGGTCCTCGAACATGAACTCGAGGAATTCCTCCTGGGTGATCTGGAACACGAAGTCGTCCATGCCTTCGCCGGAATTGCCGGCCTTGCCACGGCCGCCGCCGCCTCCACCGCCTTGGGGGCGGGGAATGTGCTCGCCGGCGGTGAATTCCTTGTTGCCGGGGTGGATGATGGTCTGCTTGCCGCCGCGACCATGGTGCAGCACGGGCTCGTCGATGTCCCGAGACGGGATGCTGATCTGCTCGCCATGCTCCATGTCCATGATGGAGCGGCGGCTCACGGCCTCTTCGACGGCTTTCTTGATGTGCTCACGGTACCGCCGCAAGAAGCGCTGGCGATTGACCGTGCTCTTGTTCTTGCCGTTCAGGCGTCGGTCGATTACGTAGCTCATGGGCCCTCCGGTAGCTGGGTACAGCTGCAAGCTTCAAGCTACGAGCTGCAAGTAAAAGCAGTCGCCGCCGCCGTGAGCCGTGCGGTGCGCCAGGGCACACCGCGTCCGGCTCATGGCTTGCGGCTCGCAGCTTGCCGCTTTTACTGCGATTTCCTGACCCGCAGATACCATTCCGACAGCAAGCGAACCTGTTTGTCGGTGTAGCCACGTTCGACCATCCGGGTGACGAAGTCGTTGTGTTTCTGTTGGTCCTCCTTGCTGGCCTTGGCGTTGAAGCTGATGACCGGCAGCAGGTCTTCGGTGTTGGAGAACATTTTCTTCTCGATCACCACCCGCAACTTTTCATAGCTCAGCCAGCTCGGGTTCTTGCCGTTGTTGTTGGCTCGGGCACGCAGCACGAAGTTGACGATCTCGTTGCGGAAGTCTTTCGGGTTGCTGATGCCGGCCGGTTTCTCGATCTTCTCCAGCTCCTCGTTGAGGGCGATGCGGTTGAGGATCTCGCCGGTTTCCGGGTCGCGGTATTCCTGGTCCTGGATCCAGAAATCGGCGTACAGCACGTAGCGGTCGAAGATGTTCTGGCCGTATTCGCTATAGGACTCCAGGTAGGCGGTCTGGATTTCCTTGCCGATGAACTCGATGTAGCGCGGCGCCAGGTACTCCTTGAGGTAGCGCAGGTAACGCTCGCGGACCTCGGCGGGGAACTGCTCTTGTTCGATCTGCTGCTCCAGCACATACAGCAGGTGCACCGGGTTGGCCGCGATCTCGTGCGGGTCGAAGTTGAAGACCTTGGACAGGATCTTGAAGGCGAAGCGGGTCGACAGGCCGTTCATGCCCTCGTCGACACCGGCGGCGTCGCGGTATTCCTGGATCGACTTGGCCTTCGGATCGGTGTCCTTGAGGTTCTCGCCGTCATAGACGCGCATCTTCGAATAGATGTTGGAGTTCTCAGGCTCCTTCAAGCGCGACAGAACGGTGAACTGCGCGAGCATCTTGAGGGTGTCCGGCGCGCAATGGGCCTTGGACAGCGAGCTGTTGACCAGCAGCTTGTCGTAGATCTTCACCTCGTCGCTGACGCGCAGGCAGTACGGCACCTTGACGATGTAGATCCGGTCGATGAACGCCTCGTTGTTCTTGTTGTTGCGGAAGGTGTGCCATTCCGATTCGTTGGAGTGGGCCAGCAGGATGCCGGAATAAGGGATCGCGCCCAGGCCTTCGGTGCTGTTGTAGTTGCCTTCCTGGGTGGCGGTGAGCAACGGGTGCAGGACCTTGATCGGCGCTTTGAACATCTCGACGAATTCCATCAGGCCCTGGTTGGCCCGGCACAGCGCGCCCGAATAGCTGTAGGCGTCGGCGTCGTTCTGCGGGAATTCCTCGAGCTTGCGGATATCCACCTTGCCCACCAGGGCCGAGATGTCCTGGTTGTTTTCGTCGCCCGGCTCGGTCTTGGCGATGGCGACCTGGTTGAGGATGGACGGGTAGAGCTTGACCACCCGGAACTTGGAGATGTCGCCGCCGAATTCCTGCAGGCGCTTGGTGGCCCAAGGCGACATGATGGTGTTCAGGTAGCGCCGCGGGATGCCGAACTCTTCTTCCAGGATGGCGCCGTCCTCGGCGGCATTGAACAGCCCGAGGGGCGATTCGAACACCGGTGAGCCTTTGATGGCGTAGAAGGGCACCTTCTCCATGAGCTGCTTGAGCTTCTCGGCCAGGGACGATTTACCGCCGCCCACCGGGCCCAGCAGGTACAGGATCTGTTTCTTCTCCTCCAGGCCTTGGGCGGCATGGCGGAAGTAGGACACGATCTGGTCGATGCACTCTTCCATGCCATGGAAGTCGGCAAAGGCCGGATAGCGACGGATCACCTTGTTGGAGAAGATCCGCGACAGCCTGGAGTTCGTTGAGGTGTCGACCAGCTCCGGTTCGCCGATGGCCAGCAACAGGCGTTCGGCCGCCGAAGCGTAGGCGCTGCGATCCTCTTTGCACAGCTCGAGGTACTCCTGCAGCGAGAGTTCTTCCTGGCGGGTTGACTCGAAACGTTGTTGGAAGTGGCTAAAAATGCTCATGACGTCACCTCGCTCGATACGTGGAGCCGACGCCGGATCAGTCAGCATGATGCTGGCATGCAACCGGGCTGGCCGATTGCTGTATACCCCCCAGAACACCCGTAGAAACGCTACCGATGACCCGCACGCCGGTGTACCGGCTCTCCCCTTTTTTGGATGGCCTGGGCTTAAGGATAGTTGGTTATACGAGAGGTCAAGGGCGCGGGGTCGAGAAGATACTCACGACCGTTCGTCAGGTAAGGCCCGAGCCCACACGTGGCGCGGGCTGCGGGAAAATGAAAAAAATTATTCGGCGCTGCCCTGGGCGGTTTCGCCCGGGTAGGTGCTGCGCCACAGCTCGAAGCCGCCATCGAGGCTGTAGACCTGCGAGAAGCCCTGGCCGACCAGGTAGGCGGCCGCGCTCTGGCTGGAGTTGCCGTGGTAGCAGACCACCAGGGTCGGTGCGTCGAGGTCGGCGTTGCGAATGAACTCGGCCACCGAATGGTTATCAAGATGAGTGGCGCCGCTGATATGGCCTGCGGCATACGCTTGGGGATCGCGAATGTCGACGACCACTGCACCTTGCTCACGCAGGGCCTGGGCCTGCTCGGGAGGGATGCGCTTGAATTCGCTCATGGGGGTGGTTTTCCTTCGGGGCTGATCGTTGAGTCTAGTCGGTTATGCCGGTTGGCGCAGGGTACCGTCGTCGGCGCAATCGCAGCGGTGGTACTGGCCGCTGTCGACGTTGTACAGGGTCATGGCGCCGCCCCAGACGCAGCCGGTGTCCAGGCCGATCACATCGGGGACATTGATGCGTCCCTCCAGGGCGGCCCAGTGGCCGAAGATGATCTTCACGTGGCGCGAGCGGCGGTCCTTGTGGGCGAACCAAGGCTTGTAGCCCTTCGGTGCGCTGTCCAGGCCCTCCTTGCTCTTGAACTCGAGCTTGCCTTCGGCGGTGCAGAAGCGCATGCGGGTGAAATAGTTGGTGATGACCCGCAGGCGTTCGATGCCGGTCAGGTGCTTGCTCCACTTCTTCGGCTCGTTGCCGTACATGCCGTCCAGGTAGAGCTTCAGGCGGGTGTCGTCGCGCAGTACTTCCTCGACTTCGGCGGCCAGCTCCAGCGCCTTGCCCAGGGTCCATTGCGGAGGGATGCCGGCATGCACCAGCGCCACGCCACGCGTTTCGTCGTAGTGCAGTAGTTTCTGCTGGCGCAGCCAGTCGAAGAGCTGGTCGGCGTCTGGCGCTTCGATGATCTCGCGCAGGGTGTCGCCCTTCTTCAGGCGCTCGACGTTGTGCCAAGCGGCCAGCAGGTGCAGGTCATGGTTGCCCAGCACGCACACCAGCGCGTTGCGGATGGAATAAAGGAAGCGCAGGGTTTCCAGCGACTCCGGGCCGCGATTGACCAGGTCACCCACCAGCCACAGGCGGTCCACGGCCGGGTCGAAATGCACGCGGTCGAGCAGGCACTTGAGCGGCTGCAGGCAGCCCTGCAGGTCGCCGACGGCGTACACCGCCATCAGTGCAGCGCTCCGGGCACGGCCAGGCGGAATGGCGCAATGGTGGCGTCGAAGTGCTGGCCGTCTCCGGCCAGCATCTGATAACTGCCCTGCATGGTGCCGACGCGGGTGGTGAGCACCGCGCCGCTGCTGTAGGTATGGCTGTCGCCTGGCCCGATGAGCGGCTGTTGGCCGACAACGCCGGCACCGCGCACTTCCTCCACTTCGCCGTCACCGTTGGTGATCAGCCAGTGGCGCGAAACCAGCCGGGCCTTGAGCGTGCCATTGTTCTGCACCGTGATGGTGTAGGCGAAGGCGAAGCGGCTGTTGTCGGGGTCGGATTGTTCTTTGAGGTAGCGGGTCACGACGCTGACGTCGATCTGATAGCGGGGGTCGGACATGCAAGGGCCTTGGAGGAGCGGACGCAAATACTGCAATGGTTGCAGTCTAGGCCATTGGCGGGGGGATAGGCCAGTTGTACAGGGCTTCGAGTCGTTTGCAGACTGTACCGACCCTATCGCCGGCAAGCCGGCTCCCACAGATTCCTCGTCTTTTCGAGGGCGGCGGTAGACCTGGGAGATCATCCCGCCCTTTGGGAGCGGGCTTGCCCGCGATCTAGGGCGATACCAGGCCCAGCCTGATCACGGGCCCCGCCCGCTCCCACAAAGCCCGCAAAATCAAATCGTTATGCGTTCCGTGGGAGCGGGCTTGCCCCGCGATTGGGCCGCTCAGGCGTACTCAGCTGGCGCTGGGCTGTTCGGCCAGCTGGTCGGCCAGGCGCACGAAGGCGGCGAGGTCCAGCTGTTCGGGGCGCAGGCTGCCGTCGACGCCGGCGGCTTCGATGGCCTGGCTGTCGAGCAGGCCCTTGAGGGTGTTGCGCAGGGTCTTGCGGCGCTGGTTGAAGGCTTCTCGAACGATGCGTTCGAGCAGGCGTGGATCCTTGGCCGGGTGCGGCAGGGTCTCGTGGGGTACCAGGCGTACGATGGCCGAGTCCACCTTGGGCGGTGGGTTGAAGGCGCCCGGGCCTACGTTGAACAGGTGCTCGACCCGGCAGTGGTACTGCACCATGATCGACAGCCGGCCCCAATCGCCACCACCCGGGCCTGCGGCCAGGCGCTCGACCACTTCCTTCTGCAGCATGAAATGCATGTCGCGGATCAGGTCGGCATGGTTCAGCAGGTGGAAGATCAGCGGGGTAGAGATGTTGTAGGGCAGGTTGCCGACCACCTTGAGGCTGCGTGCCGGCACGCCCAGCTGGTTGAAGTCGAACTTCAGGGCGTCGCCTTGGTGCAGACGGAAATTGTCGCGGCCGGCGAACTTGTGCTGGAGGATCGGCACCAGGTCCTTGTCCAGCTCGACGACGTCCAGCTGTGCGCCGCTGCCCAGCAGGCCCTCGGTGAGGGCCCCCTGGCCCGGGCCGATTTCCAGCAGGTGCTCGCCGGGCTTGGCGTTGATCGCCCGCAGGATGCGGTCGATGATGCCGGCGTCGTGCAGGAAGTTCTGGCCGAAGCGCTTGCGCGCCCGGTGTTGGTATTGCTCGTTCATGGTCGGTTCTCGGCCATCTGGTAGGCGGTTTGCAGGGCCACGCGCAGGCTGCCGGTGTCGACCTTGCCGGTGCCGGCCAGGTCGAGGGCGGTGCCGTGATCGACCGACGTGCGGATGATCGGCAAGCCCAGGGTCACGTTGACGGCGGCGCCGAAGCCTTTGTACTTGAGTACGGGCAGGCCTTGGTCGTGGTACATCGCCAGCACTGCATCGCAGTGCTCCAGATACTTGGGGGTAAACAGGGTATCGGCCGGCAGCGGGCCGCGCAGGTCCATGCCTTGGGCGCGCAGGCGTTGCAGTGCTGGCTCGATGATGTCGATTTCTTCGCGGCCCAGGTGGCCGCCTTCGCCGGCATGCGGGTTGAGGCCGCAGACGAGAATACGGGGCTGGGCGATGCCGAACTTGCCCTGCAGGTCAGCGTGCAGGATGCGCGTGACCCGCTCCAGGCGTTCGGCGGTAATGGCGTCGGCAATGTCTCGCAGGGGCAGGTGAGTGGTCACCAGCGCCACGCGCAGGCCGTGGGTGGCCAGCATCATCACCACTTGGCTGGTGTGGGTCAGGTCGGCCAAGAATTCGGTATGGCCGGAGAAGGCGATGCCGCTCTCGTTGATCACGCCCTTGTGCACAGGGGCGGTGATCATGCCGACGAAATGCCCGTCCAGGCAGCCTTGGCCGGCCCGGGTCAGGGTTTCCAGGACGAAGGCGGCATTGGCCTTGTTCAGTTGCCCGGGCACCACCGGCGTCGCCAGTGGCGTATCCCACACGTACAGGCTGCCGGCGGGGGCCGGCTGGTCGGGCCAGGCATCGGCGCTGACAGGCAGCAGGCTGACAGCCAGCCCCAGCTGCGTGGCCCGCTCGGCGAGCAGGTCACGGCTGGTAATGGCGATCAGGGGGTAAGGCTGGGCCTCGGCGGCCAGCAGCAGGCACAGGTCAGGGCCTATGCCGGCCGGCTCGCCGGGCGTGACGGCGAAGCGCAGGGGCTTCACTGGGCGGCCTGGTCGGCGCCAGGCAGCTTGATTTCAACGTAGGCTTCGTCGCGGATCTGGCGCAGCCAGGTCTGCAGCTCTTCGTCGTACTTGCGGTTGCGCAGCACGGTCAGCGCTTGCTGTTCGCGTGCTTTCTCGGTGCTGTCGGTGGCGCGGCGGCCCAGCACTTCCAGCACGTGCCAGCCGTACTGGGTCTTGAACGGCTTGGTCACCACGCCCTGCTGGGCATTGGCCATCTGCTCGCGGAACTCCGGCACCAGGCTGTTCGGGTCGACCCAGTTGAGGTCGCCGCCATTGAGCGCGGAACCTGGGTCTTCCGAGAAGCTCTTGGCCAGCTCGGCGAAGTCTTCGCCGTTCTGGATGCGGTCGTACAGGCGTTCGGCCAGTTGCTCGGTCGCAGCTTCGCTGCGGATCTCGCTTGGCTTGATCAGGATGTGGCGTACGTGCACTTCGTCACGCAGCACGTTCTCGCCACCACCGCGCTTCTCCTCGAGCTTGAGGATGATGAAGCCGTTGGGGATGCGGATCGGCTGGGTGATGTCGCCCACCGACATGCTGCTGAGCATCTTGGCGAAGTCAGGCGGCAGCTGGCCGGCCTTGCGCCAGCCCATCTCGCCGCCTTCCAGGGCGTTTTCGCTAGCGGAGCGGGCGATGGCCATCTGGCCGAAGTCGGCGCCCTGGCGAAGCTGCTGGTAGACATCGCCGACCTGGCGTGCAGCGGCCTGAATGGCATCGGAGCTGGCGCCTTCCGGGGTCGGGATGAGGATGTTGGCCAGGCGGTATTCCTCCGACATCTGCATCTTGCCCAGGTCGGAGTTGAGGAAGTTCTTCACTTCCTGCTCGGACACCTGGATACGCTCGGCCACGCGGCGCTGGCGCACGCGGCTGATGATCATCTCGCGCTTGACCTGCTCGCGAGCGTCGTCGAACGAAAGACCGTCATGGGCCAGGGCGGCGCGGAACTGGTCCAGGGACATGCCGTTGCGCTGGGCAATGGTGCCGATGGCCTGGTTGAGTTCCTCGTCGGTGATGCGAATGCCGGAGCGTTCGCCGATCTGCAGCTGCAGGTTCTCGACGATCAGGCGCTCCAGCACCTGCTGTTCCAGGGCGCCGGCCGGCGGCACGCCGCCGCCGCGCTTGGCGATGGTCTGCTGCACTTCGCGCACGCGCTGGTCCAGCTGGCTCTGCATGACCACGTCGTTGTCGACGATGGCCACGATGTGGTCCAGGGGAACAGCGGCATGCACCGCGCTGCTCAGCAATACGGCGCCCAGCATCAGCGGGCGCAGGCGATCAATAAGCTTGGTCTTCACGTGTACGGTAACCTTGAATGCCTTCGTCGAGGAACGACTCGACCTTGTTGCCCACAACGCCGCCGAGGCCTTTGAGCACGATTTGCAGGAAGACGCCGTGGTCGCCTTTCTCGTTTTGCGGAACGGCCTGGCTGAAGTCGTCGTAGTCGAGCCAGTAGCGGTTGATCAGGCGCAGCTTCCAGCAGCAGTTGTCGTACTCGAAACCGCCCATGGCTTCCAGGGTACGGTTGCGGTTGTAGTCATGCTGCCAGCGGGCGATCACGCTCCACTGAGGGACGATTGGCCAGATGACCGAGAAGTCGTGCTGCTCGATCTTGTAGTAGTCCTTCACGTAGTTCGGGCTGCCTGGGGTGCCGTAGTCGCCACCGCCTACCTGCCAGCGGCCGGTCAGCGAGTCGAAGCGTACCAAGTCGTTGCGGTAGCGATAGCCCAGGTTGACGATCTTGTTCGGATTGTCTTCCGGCTGGTAATGGAACATGGCGCTGCCGGAACGTGGGCTGCGGCTGTCCGGGTCCCAGTTGTAGTCGGAGTTGAAGCGCCAGTCGCGGTTGAAGGCGTACTGGTATTCGAGTGCGTATGGCGATACATCCGATTGAGCGTCGTCGCGGTCGCGATAGTCGATACCGGGCATCTGCACCTTGCGGTCTTTGAAATAGAACGCCTGACCGATGCTGAAGCGCTGGCGCTCGAAGCCGTTTTCCTCGATCCAGCGGTTGGTCACGCCCAGCGACAGCTTGTTCTCGTCACCGATGCGATCAGAGCCGCTGAAGCGGTTGTCACGGAACAGCGAGGCATAGTTGAAGTAGGACTCGCTGGTGTCGAAGACCGGAATGTCCTTCTGGTCCTCATAGGGGACGTAGAGGTAGAACAGGCGCGGCTCGAGGGTTTGGCGGTAATTCTTGCCGAACCATTGGGTGTTGCGGTCGAAATAGAGGCCGCTGTCGATGCTGAAGATCGGAACGTTTCGGTTCAGGGAGCTACTGTAGCTACCATATCCAGGCTGCGAAGCCTGGCGTGCGGCCTGCGCTTTCCCTTGGCTATCCAAGTCTAGGTCATAGTGTGTGGAGACGTACTTCAGCTTCGGCGTTAAGAAACCATAGCTGGCTTCCATCGGCAGGCTGATAGCGGGAGCCAAATTCAAACGCGTGCCGTTTGCGCGTGCAATGCCGGAGATGTTTTCATCGAGACGCTTGCCCGGTGCACCAGCAGAGCTGTCGGGATTTCCATCTTCATCCTTAACAAAGTCGTCCTTCAGGTCACGATCAAAGCGAACAGCTTCTGTCTGATAAGTGAAATCAAACCCGCCCGGATGGTACGGCAGCATACCGTCCAGCGTGATCTGGGGAAGCTTGTCGTATGGTGTGACGCGCGAAATGGTCGCCATTTCATACGCATGTGCATTCAGCCGCGCGCGATAGCTATCACCTCGATAGGTAATAGCGCCCTGCTGATCCACTACGTCGCGGCTCTCGACCCCAATCTGCCCCGTCTCCAGATCCTGGAAATAGAACGGATCGCTGATATCGGTGTAGTCCACCTCAGTCATCAAGCGCGAATCCAGCCCGCCCTTGTGCTGCCAGTTGTACATCCAGCGCTTTTCTTTGTAGTCGGTCTGCTCTTTACGATCGTCGTTCTTGTCGTTCAGGTACGCAGCACCGAACTGGCCTTCGCTGGACTTGGTCAGGTAGCGGAATTCGCCTTCCATCAACAAGCCGCGCTTGGCCATGTAGCGCGGATACAAGGTGGCGTCGTAGTTCGGCGCCAGGTTGAAGTAGTACGGCGTGACCAGCATGAAGCCGGTGTCGCTGCTGGTGCTGAACGACGGCGGCAGGAAGCCGGACTGGCGACGGTCGTCGATCGGGAAGTAGATGTACGGTGTATAGAACACCGGGAAATCCTTGACCCGCAGGGTGACGTTGGTCGCGGTGCCGAAGCCGGTGGCCGGGTTCAGGGTGATGTTGTTGCCCTTGAGCTGCCACGCGTTGCTGCCCGGCTCACAGGTGGTGTAGGTACCGTCCTTGAGGCGGATGATAGCGTTTTCACCACGCTTGGCGTACAGCGCATTGCCGCGGATGTGCGACTGGTGCATCACGTATTCGGCGTTGTCGACCTTGGCCTCGCCGGTGTCCAGCTGGATCTCGGCCTGGTCGCCGACGACCAGCGAACCCTTGTCGCGCAGCTTGACGTTGCCCTTGAGCTCGCCGCGGTTCTCGGCCTGGTACAGGTTGGCTTCGTCGGCCTCGACCTGCATGCTGCCCTGGCGCATGACCACGTCACCGGCGAGGGTGGCGATCTGCTGTTCCTGCTGGTAGCGGGAAACCTTGGCGTTCAGGTAGGTCGGCGACTCGTCCTGGGGCGTGGTGTCGTCCATGCCTGGGCGCGACGGCTCGATGTACGCGCCACCGCAGTACGGGCCGGTCTCGGCTAGTTGGGCAGCGGTGAGCTTGTCACGCGGGACCCAGTCCAGGTGGCTGTAGTCTTCGCTGCGCGATTTCAGGCCACGGCCCTTGCTCTCGGTGACCAGCACCGGCTTGGCTTCGCCGTCGGCATCGGTTTCGGCCACCTGGCCATCACCGCCGGAGCTCAGCGCAGCACCTTCATGCACCGGGCGCGGTGGCAGGTTGCTGACAGTGGTTTTGGGCTTGCAGTCCCAGCCACCGGAGGCGGACACTTGGCAGTCGAACTGCTCGGCAGCCACCACGTATGACGTGGCCAGAGGTTGCAGGGCCAGCAGACCGCCAGTCACCAGCAACGGAAACTTTCTACGAAACGCGGGGGATTTCAATGCCATCTTATTAGTCCGGGCTTCCTGCGTGCCATCTGCCCGCGTGTGGGGCCGCACGCCTCTCGATGGTCTGAAAAAGATGCTGGATAATAAAGCATGACCCGCTTGACGGCTAGGGCCGTCGGAGACCCTTGTAATGCCCGATCACGATGTACGCCTGCAACAACTGACCGCCTGGCTCGCTGAGCAGCTTGACCTTCTCTACCGTGAAAACGCCTGGGGCAAGGTGCCCGAAGGCAGCCTGACCGCCGCCAGCAGCGATGCGAGCTTCCGTCGTTACTTCCGCTGGCAGGGCGATGGTCGCAGCTTCGTGATCATGGATGCGCCGCCTCCCCAGGAGAACTGCCGCCCCTTCGTCGATATCGACCACTTGCTGGCCAGCGCCGGTGTGCATGTCCCTGCCATCCATGCCCAGGACCTGGCGCGTGGCTTCTTGCTGCTGGGTGACCTGGGGCACAAGACCTACCTGGAAATCATCGATGCGGACAATGCCGACGCCCTGTTCGCCGATGCCATCGAGGCCCTGCTGGCCTTCCAGCGTCTGCCGATGACCGCGCCGCTGCCCAGCTACGACAACGCCTTGCTGCGTCGCGAAGTGGAACTGTTCCCGGAATGGTACGTAGGGCGTGAGCTGGGTTTGGCGTTCACCGAGGCGCAGCAGGCGAGCTGGCAGCGTGTGAGCCAACTGCTGATCGACAGCGCCCTGGCCCAACCCAAGGTGCTGGTGCACCGCGACTACATGCCGCGCAACCTGATGCAGAGCGCGCCGAACCCGGGCGTGCTGGACTTCCAGGACGCCGTGTACGGCCCGGTGACCTACGACATCACCTGCCTGTTCAAGGACGCCTTCGTCAGTTGGCCTCAGGCGCGCGTCGAAGGTTGGCTGCGCGACTACTGGCAAAAAGCGCGCGCGGTGGGTATCCCGGTGCAGGCCGATTTCGAGGCCTTCCACCGGGCCAGCGACTTGATGGGTGTGCAACGCCACCTCAAGGTGATCGGTATCTTTGCCCGTATCTGCCACCGTGACGGCAAGCCGCGTTACCTGTCCGACGTGCCGCGCTTCTTCGCCTACATCGACGAGGTCATCAGCCGTCGCCCTGAACTGGCCGAGCTGGGCCAGCTGATCGCCGAGCTCCAGGCCGGAGCCCGACCATGAAGGCGATGATCCTGGCGGCAGGCAAGGGCGAGCGCATGCGCCCCCTGACCCTGCACACGCCCAAGCCTTTGGTGCCGGTGGCTGGCCAACCCTTGATCGAATACCACCTGCGGGCCTTGGCCCGTGCAGGCTTCACCGACGTGGTGATCAACCATGCCTGGCTTGGCCAGCAGATCGAAGACCACCTGGGCGATGGCGCCCGCTTTGGCCTGAGCATCCGCTATTCGCCCGAAGGCGAGCCGCTGGAAACCGGTGGCGGCATCTTCAAGGCTCTGCCATTGCTCGGGGAGGCACCGTTCCTGCTGGTCAACGGCGATATCTGGACCGACTACGATTTCGCCCGATTGCGCGCGCCGTTGGCGGGTCTTGCGCACCTCGTGCTGGTGGACAACCCAGGCCATCATGGCCGGGGCGATTTCCGCCTGGCCGGCGAGCAGGTCGTGGATGGCGACGAAGCTCCTGGCACCCTGACCTTCAGCGGTATCTCGGTACTCGACCCCGCGTTGTTCGACGGCTGCCAACCCGGCGCCTTCAAGCTGGCGCCCCTGCTGCGCCAGGCCATGGGCCAGGGACAGGTCAGTGGCGAGCACTACACGGGCCACTGGGTCGATGTCGGGACTCTCGAGCGCCTGGCCGAAGTCGAGCGCCTGATCGCTGAGCGCGCCTGAGATGTGGTGGCCGAGCACAGTGATCGGGGCCGGCGCCGGTTTCGCCATCGCCAGCATTCCCGGCGCGCTGCTTGGCGCCTTGCTTGGCCAGGCCATGGACCGGCGCCTGCGCCTGCAGAGCTGGGACGATGTACGCGAACGCCTGGGCGGGCGCCCGGCGCTGCGGGACGAGGAGTTGTTGTTCGTGCTGCTCGGGCGCCTGGCGAAAAGCGATGGCCGGGTGGTCGAGGGGCATATCCAGCAGGCCCGCCAGGAAATGACTCGGTTGGCTATGGCCGAGCCTGCGAAGCTGCGGGCGATTGCAGCGTTCAATCGCGGCAAGTCGGGCAAGGATCGGCTCGGGCGTTACCTGCAGCGGATCAGGCAGCAACCCCATGCGGCCGAAGGCACTTTGCGCGCCTGCTGCCGGATGGCCTGGGCCGATGGCAAGGCCGGGACCCGCGAGCGCGAGTTGCTTTTGGAGTGGGGCCGCGAGCTGGGGCTGAGCCGAACCCAGGTCCTTGGGCTGGCGCTGGAATACGAGCCGCGCAAACCCCTTCCGGAACGTGGCGTGATGACGTATTCGGCGGCCTTGCGCTTGCTCGGCATCGAGGCGGACACCGACATCGACCAGGTGAAGCAGGCGTACCGGCGGTTGGTCAGCAAGCACCATCCGGACAAGTTGGCCGGCAGTGGTGCCAGCGAGGCGCGGGTGCGGGAAGCGACCGAGCGCACGCGTGAGCTGCACCAGGCGTATGCCATGGTTCGAAAACGGCGGGGACTCTAGGCTTGCTCGGGCCCTTTGTTGGCGTTCAAACGACATGCGCTCCTACAGGGGGAGGTGGCCCCTTCATTCCTGAGGCATCAACCACCCGCGTACCCGCCGGAACAGCTGCTCCTGCTTGGCCGCTGCGTTGCCCGGCGCAGCGATCAGCGACAATTGCCGGTAGGGGGTGTCCTTCTGCCGCTTGCTGGCCTGCAGGCGCAGCTCGGCGGCGCGTCGGTCGCGTGGCAGGGTGCTGTAGTAGATATCGGCAGTAGGCACCTTGAGCGTCGGCGCCAGGCTCTCGAGGTCGTGTTCGACCCGCGCCGGTGTCTGTGCCGCGACCATCACCAGTTTCTGCACCTGCGGTGGTTGCCGTTCGCTGAGGTAGCGGGCGGCCCAATAGGCCCCGCTGCCGTGGCCGATCAGTACGATGCTACGCGCGTCGTGCTGCTGGGCGTAGGCCACGGCGGCATCGAGGCGGGCGAAGACGCGTTCGGCATCGGCCTGGTCGTTCTGTTCGCTGGCCTCCTTGGCGTCGGTGCTTTCGGCCGTGTCGGCATCGGGTGCGGTGGCCTGGGCGACATTGGCATTGGCATCTTCCGGGGTGTCCTTGGCCGGTGCCGCTTCGCCCTTGCCTTTGTCAGGCTCGGCGGGAGGCGTGCTGTCGGCCCGTGGTTGCGGGCGGTCGGCGACCAGGTCCGGAAGGCTCACGCTCAAGCTGTGCCAGCCGACATCGGGAAACTTGCGGCGCAACGGGCCCACGGCATTGGGCCAGTCGGCATTCTCGCCGGCGCCCGGGACGATGATCACGGCCCCCTTGGGGTCGCTGTCATTGGCCGGTTTCCATAGGGCCAGAAAGCTATCGGCGCCGGCCTGCAAGGTTTGCTGTTCAGCCTTGGGCACCGTACGTTCGAGCGCCTGGGCATCTTCCTGGCTGCGTTCGGCCAGGGGCGGGCGGGGTGCAGGGGCGGTGGCCGATTCCTCGGCGGGTTGGGGCGCTGGCGCGTCGGCGGCCTGTGTGCCGAGCGGCAGGAGCGAAGCGAGGCAGAACACTGCCAGCGTCGTGCGATAAAGTGTGAACATGGATCTACCCAAGGCCAGAGTGATACCGGCAGCCTAATAGTATTTGTCCGTGACGGCCATGCATGATGGCCGCCCTTGCCAAGACGAGCGTATAGATGAAGCGAGTGCGTCGCCTGTTGGTTATCGGCTGGATGTTGCTGCCCTTGATCGCCCTGGCCCGGCCTGAGCCTGCGCCTTCGGTGGTGCTCGAACCGGGCCAGCGGCAATGGCTGGACAGCCATCGCAGCCTGCGGGTCGGCCTGGTCCTACAGGCGCCCTATGCCCAGTTCGATCGGCGCCTGCAACAGTTCTATGGCGCCAACGTGGAACTGGTGAACCAGCTCGCACGCACCTTGGAACTGGACCTCACCTGGCGCAACTTCCCCGACCAGGCCACCTTGGAACAGGCCTTGCGCGCTGGCGAAGTCGATTTTGCCCCTGGCCTTACGCAGACGCCGGCCGGCCTGCGCCTATGGTCGTTCAGCGACCCCTACATGCGCGTGCCGCAACTGGTGGTCGGGCTGCGCACCGGGGCGCTGGCGGTCGAGCTGGAAAAACTCGGCGCCAATGACCGCGTCGCGGTACGCATGCCCAGTGCCCTGGCCGATTACCTGCGGGCCAACTACGGCAACCTGAACCTGCAAGGGGTACCCAGTGAACGCCAGGCCCTGCAGCTGGTGCTGGGCGGTCAGGCGAGCTACGCAGTACTGGATGAAGCAAGGCTCAGCGGCTTGTCTCGGGAGAGCGAGTTCGGCGACCTGGCCGTGGTCGGCGACATCGGCTTGCCACAACTGCTGCGCATCGGCTCGCGGCGCGACTGGCCGATGCTGGCCGATGTCCTGGAGCAAGGCCTGCAAGCCATCCCCGCCAAGTCGCTGGAGCAGTTGCACCAGCGCTGGCTGCAGCCGAAGTATCCACGCCTGAGCGATACCGCAGGCTTCTGGCGCAACCTTGCGCTGTTGTTCGGCCTGCTGCTGATCTGCGCCTTGGCTACGTTGCTGTGGCAGCGCCGGCAACAGCATCAGCTGGAGCGCAACCTGCTGGCAGCACGGGAGAACCTGGCCGAACGCCAGGCCCGGGAGGAAGCGCTGCGCCTTAGCCAGTTCTCGATCGACCAGAGCACGGTCGGCATCCTCTGGGTCAACTGGGACAGCCATGTGCGTTACGCCAACCATGCAGCCGAACGCATGTTGGGCCGTGGCGAAGGTGAGCTGCTCGACCGCCCGCTGATCGATTTCGAACCGAACCTGCACATGGACCGCTGGCTGGAGCTGTGGAAGCGGGTGCGCAGCGGTGATGGCAGTGCCGAGCAGTTCGAGACCCAGTGCCTGCACAGCGACGGCAGCCTGCTGCCGGTGGAGTTGTCGCTGAGTTTCCTGCGCTTTCGTGACGCCGAATACCTGGTGGTGTTCCTTACCGATGTCACTGAGCGCCGCCGCGCTCTGGCGGCCTTGCGCGAGAGCGATGCCCGGCTCAAGGGGATTGCCGGCAACGTGCCGGGGCTGGTGTTCCGCCTGGAGCGCGACCCGGCCGAAGGTGACCTGGAGTTCCCCTACATCAGTGAGGGCAGCGAGGCGCTGGTGGGGTACACGCCAGCGCAGATCCAGCAACCGGACATGGGCTTGCGCAACCTGGTACATCCGCAAGATCGCGCCGACTATCACCGGGTCCAGGACCTGGCCCTGGCCACCGACCAGGATTGGTCCTGGCAAGGCCGGATACTCACGCGCCAGGGCGAGCAGCGCTGGGCCGACATCAAGGCCAGTACGCGGCGGCTGGCCGACGGCCGGGTGGTCTGGGATGGCATTGTCTGGGACATCACCCAGAGCAAGCGGGTCGAGCTCGAACTGGCACGCTCCCAGGAGCAATTGCGTGAACTGTCGGCACACCTTGAGAGTGTGCGCGAGGAAGAAAAGGCCCGCATCGCCCGGGAAGTGCATGATGAGCTGGGGCAGATGCTCACCGTGCTCAAGCTCGAGGTCTCGATGTGCGAACTGGCCTATGCCGAACTGGACCCCGGCCTGAACGAGCGCCTGGCCAGCATGAAACGCCTGATCGCCCAGCTGTTCCAGTTGGTGCGCGATGTCGCCACCGCCTTGCGCCCGCCGATCCTCGACGCAGGTATCGCCTCGGCCATCGAATGGCAGGCGCGGCGTTTCGAGGCACGCACCCAGATTCCATGCCTGGTGCAGGTGCCGGACCATCTGCCGGCGTTGAGCGACGCCAAGGCCACCGGGCTGTTCCGCATTCTTCAGGAAGCACTGACCAACGTGATGCGCCACGCCCAGGCGCATACCGTGCAGATCGAGCTGGCCTGTGAAGCCGACCATTTGCGCATGACCGTCATCGACGATGGCGTGGGGTTTGCGCAAGACCAGGCCAGGCCCACCTCGTTCGGCCTGGTGGGGGTACGCGAGCGTGTGTTGATGCTCGGTGGCAGCATGGAGCTGGACAGCGAGCCGGGTGAAGGTTGTAGCCTGAGCGTGACCATTGCATTGGGGTAGGGGAGAACGATCGTGATACGTGTGCTAGTGGCTGAAGACCACACCATTGTCCGCGAGGGCATCAAGCAGTTGATCGGCCTGGCCAAGGACATGCAGGTGGTGGGGGAGGCCGGCAACGGCGAACAGCTGCTCGAAACCTTGCGCCAGACACCATGCGAGGTGGTGTTGCTGGACATCTCCATGCCAGGGGTGAACGGCCTGGAGGCGATCCCGCGGATCCGTGCCCAGCACAACCCGCCGGCGATCCTGATGCTGTCGATGCACGACGAAGCGCAGATGGCCGCTCGGGCGCTCAAGGCCGGTGCCGCGGGCTACGCCACCAAGGACAGCGACCCTGCCTTGCTGCTGACCGCCATCCGCCGGGTAGCCGGTGGTGGGCGCTATATCGACCCGGCTTTGGCCGACCGCATGGTCTTCGAGGTCGGCCTGACCGAGACCCGACCGCTGCACACGCTGTTGTCGGAGCGGGAGTTCTCAGTGTTCGAGCGCCTGGCCCAGGGCGCCAACGTCAACGACATCGCCCAGCAGTTGGCGCTGTCGAGCAAGACCATCAGCACCCACAAGGCGCGGTTGATGCAGAAGCTCAAGGTGAATTCGCTGGCGGAGTTGGTGAAGTACGCCATGGAACATAAGTTGGTGTGAGTGTTCTGGTTGCGACCTGTCCGGTTGATGACCCGCATGGCCTCTGTAGAAGCAGGCTTGCCCCGCGATAGCGGCAGCAGGCTCGACCTGGTCGCCTGAGCGGACGCAAGCACGGGGCGAGTCCATTTAATTACAGGAGGCGTGGAGGGTTCTGAATGCGTCACGCTTGTAGGGCAATCCCTACAGCAAATCTTCCATCCGGATGATGGCATTCTCTCAGTACCCCCGATTTCCGGGGGCTTGCGCCTTGTCTAGTCTTTGCCTACGCAGTCATTCCAACAAGAAGGTGCAGGCATGAGCGAGGCGAATTCGAACGCTGGCGAGACACTGGTCAGCTTCCGCGGTGTGCAGAAGAGCTACGACGGCGAATCGCTGATCGTCAAGAACCTCAACCTGGACATCCGCAAGGGCGAGTTCCTCACCTTGCTCGGCCCGTCCGGCTCGGGCAAGACCACCAGCCTGATGATGCTCGCCGGTTTCGAGACCCCCACCGCAGGTGAGATCCAGCTGGCCGGGCGCTCGATCAACAACGTGCCGCCGCACAAGCGCGACATCGGCATGGTGTTCCAGAACTACGCGTTGTTCCCGCATATGACCGTGGCAGAGAACCTGGCCTTCCCCCTGACCGTGCGCAACCTCAGCAAGACCGACATCAGTGAGCGGGTCAAGCGGGTACTGGCCATGGTCCAGCTCGATGCGTTCGCCAAGCGCTACCCGGGCCAGCTTTCCGGTGGCCAACAGCAGCGTGTGGCCCTGGCCCGCGCCCTGGTGTTCGAGCCCCAGCTGGTGCTGATGGACGAGCCGCTCGGCGCCCTCGACAAGCAGCTGCGCGAACACATGCAAATGGAGATCAAGCACATCCATCAGCGCCTGGGCGTGACCGTGGTCTACGTAACCCACGACCAGGGCGAGGCGCTGACCATGTCCGACCGGGTGGCGGTGTTCCACCAGGGCGAGATCCAGCAGATCGCCGATCCGCGCACCCTTTATGAAGAACCCCGCAACACCTTCGTCGCCAACTTCATCGGCGAGAACAACCGTTTGAACGGCACCTTGCTGATGCGCGACGGTGATCGCTGCCAGGTCCAATTGCCCCGTGGGGAGCGGGTCGAGGCCCTGGCGGTGAATGTCGGCCAGGCCGGCGAGCCGGTGACCTTGTCGATCCGCCCCGAGCGCGTGCGCCTCAATGGTCACAGCGAAAGCTGCGTGAACCGTTTCTCCGGTCGGGTCGCCGAGTTCATCTACCTGGGCGACCACGTGCGGGTACGCCTGGAGGTGTGCGGCAAGGGCGACTTCTTCGTGAAGCAGCCGATCGCCGAACTCGACCCGGCCCTGGCCGTGGGCGATGTGGTACCGCTTGGCTGGGAGGTGGAGCACGCCCGCGCGCTCGATCCGATTGCCGAAGCCCATTGAAGGTTTGCTTCACCAACCCTGAACTGTGGAGAGAACAATAATGCACAAGCAGTTGAAACTGACCGCCCTGGCCCTTGGCCTGTTCGCCGCCGGCCAAGCCCTGGCCGCGGACCTCACCGTGGTGTCCTTCGGTGGCGCCAACAAGGCCGCCCAGGTCAAGGCGTTCTACGAGCCATGGGAGAAGGCGGGCAAGGGCAAGATCGTCGCCGGCGAGTACAACGGTGAAATGGCCAAGGTCAAGGCCATGGTCGACACCAACAGCGTGTCCTGGAACCTGGTGGAAGTGGAGTCGCCGGAACTGGCCCGCGGCTGCGACGAAGGCATGTTCGAAGAGCTCGACCCGGCGCTGTTCGGTAACGAGGCCGATTACGTGCCGGGCGCCATCCAGCCCTGCGGTGTAGGCTTCTTCGTCTGGTCCACCGTGCTGGCCTACAACGCCGACAAGCTCAAGACCGCCCCGACCAGCTGGGCCGATTTCTGGGACACCAAGCAGTTCCCGGGCAAGCGCGGCCTGCGCAAGGGCGCCAAGTACACCCTCGAGTTCGCCTTGATGGCCGACGGCGTGGCACCCAAGGACGTATACAAGGTACTGGCCACCAAAGAGGGCCAGGACCGCGCCTTCAAGAAGCTCGACCAGATCAAGCCGAGCATCCAGTGGTGGGAAGCTGGCGCCCAGCCGCCCCAGTACCTGGCCTCGGGTGACGTGGTCATGAGCTCGGCCTACAACGGCCGGATCGCCGCAGTGCAGAAGGAAAGCAACCTCAAGGTGGTATGGAACGGCGGTATCTACGACTTCGACGCCTGGGCCATTCCGAAAGGCGCGAAGGATGTCGAGGAGGCGAAGAAATTCATCGCCTTCAGCGTGCAGCCCGAGCAGCAGAAGACCTACTCCGAGAACATCGCCTACGGCCCGGCCAATGCCAAGGCGGTCAGCCTGCTGTCGGACGCGGTGAAAAAGGACATGCCGACCACGCCTGAGAACATCGCCAACCAGGTGCAGATCGACGTGGCCTTCTGGGCCGACAACAGCGAGCAGCTGGAGCAACGCTTCAACGCCTGGGCGGCGAAGAAGTAAACGACCAGCGTAGGGGCCGCGTTGCGGCCCACCGCCGGGGGGCCCCCCCCCCCCCCCCGCCGGCGACCGGGGGGGGGGGGGCGCCCCGGCGATGGGCTGCGCAGCAGCCCCATTTTCAGTTCATATCGCGGAGTTCGCCATGGCCATTGCAGTGCCCCTCAACGAAGGTGCAGGTCCAAGCCTCAAGCAGCGCCTCAAACGTGCCGAGCGGGTCAACCGTTGGAAAGCGCAGGCGTTGATCGCGCCGCTGGCGCTGTTCCTGTTGCTGGTGTTCCTGGTGCCGATCGCGGCGCTGTTGTACAAGAGCGTCGGCAACCCTGAAGTGGTGACTGGCCTGCCGCGCACCGTCGAGGCCATCGCCCAATGGGATGGCAAGGGCCTGCCAGGCGAGGACGTATACAAGGTGCTCAGCGAGGACCTGGCCGAGTCGCGCAAGAAGCAGACCCTGGGCGATCTTTCCAAGCGCCTGAACATGGAACTGGCCGGCTACCGCAGCCTGTTAGCCAAGACTGCCCGGGCATTGCCGTTCAAGGCCGAGCCCGCTTCCTACAAGGACGCCTTGCAGGCGCTCGACGAGCGCTGGGGCGACCCTGCCTACTGGCAGGCGATCCGTCGCAACACCAGCACGGTCACGCCCTTCTACCTGCTGGCGGCGCTGGATCACCGCATCGATGATCTGGGCGAAATAGCCAAGGCGACCCCTGACCAGTCCATCTATCTGGACATCTTCACCCGTACCCTGTGGATGGGCGTGGTGATCACCGCGATCTGTCTGGTGCTGGCGTACCCGCTGGCCTACCTGCTGGCCAACCTGCCGACCCGGCAGAGCAACCTGCTGATGATCCTGGTGCTGTTGCCGTTCTGGACGTCGATCCTGGTGCGAGTGGCGGCATGGATCGTGCTGCTGCAGTCGGGCGGCCTGATCAACAGTGCCTTGATGGCCATGGGCATCATCGATGAGCCGCTGGAGCTGGTGTTCAACCGGACCGGCGTATACATCTCGATGGTCCACATCCTGCTGCCGTTCATGATTCTGCCGCTGTATAGCGTGATGAAGGGTATTTCGCCCAGCTACATGCGTGCAGCGATCTCCCTAGGCTGCCACCCGTTCGCCAGCTTCTGGCGGGTGTACTTCCCGCAGACTTATGCGGGTGTCGGCGCCGGGTGCCTGCTGGTGTTCATCTTGGCCATCGGCTACTACATCACCCCGGCATTGCTGGGCAGCCCGAACGACCAGATGGTCAGCTACTTCGTGGCCTTCTATACCAACACCAGCATCAACTGGGGCATGGCCACCGCATTGGGCGGGCTGTTGCTGCTGGCGACCGTGCTGCTGTACCTGATCTATAGCTGGCTGGTCGGAGCCAGCCGCCTGCGCCTGAGCTGAGGAGCCCTTGTCATGCTGAGCCCTTACATGTCGCCCGTGGAGCGGGTCTGGTTCTACAGCCTGCGCATCCTCTGTGGCCTGATCCTGTTGTTCCTGGTGCTTCCGGTGCTAGTGATCGTGCCGCTTTCCTTCAACAGCGGCAGCTTCCTGGTGTACCCGCTGCAGGGCTTTTCGCTGCAGTGGTACCAGGACTTCTTCGCCTCGGCCGAATGGATGCGGGCGTTGAAGAACAGCATCATCGTCGCGCCGGCAGCCACCGTGCTGGCCATGGTCTTCGGCACCCTGGCCGCCATCGGCCTGACCCGAGGTGATTTTCCCGGCAAGTCGCTGGTGATGGCCCTGGTGATTTCGCCCATGGTGGTGCCGGTGGTGATCATCGGCGTGGCCAGCTACCTGTTCTTCGCCCCGCTGGGCATGGGCAACAGCTTCATTTCGTTGATCCTGGTGCATGCGGTGCTGGGCGTGCCGTTCGTCATCATCACCGTGTCGGCGACCTTGCAGGGCTTCAACTATAACCTGGTGCGGGCGGCGGCCAGTCTGGGCGCCTCGCCGTTGCTGACCTTCCGTCGGGTGACCTTGCCGCTGATCGCCCCTGGGGTGATCTCGGGGGCGCTGTTCGCCTTTGCCACCTCCTTCGACGAAGTGGTGGTGACGCTGTTCCTTGCAGGCCCGGAGCAGGCGACCTTGCCGCGGCAGATGTTCAGCGGTATCCGCGAGAACCTGAGCCCGACCATCGCCGCGGCGGCGACCTTGCTGATCGCGTTCTCGGTAATTCTGTTGCTGACTTTGGAATGGTTGCGCGGGCGTAGCGAGAAGCTGCGCACCCAGCAGCCGGCCTGAGCCTGGGGGAGGGCTTTGCCCTCCTTTCGCGGGGCCCGGCCGCCCCGACAAAGGAGTGGGTGGTTTGGTGGTGCGGGCGGGGGGCGCCCCAGCGGGGGGGAGCACCCCCCCCCGCCC